>CANQUT010000005.1 GCA_947627105.1 uncultured Clostridia bacterium | reverse complement strand
GATTTCATAAAATTTTCGTGCCCTAAAGCATCTTCAATGTACAAAAGTTCTTTATTTGTCATAAATATCACCACCTAAAAAAATTATTTCCCAAAAAAAGAAATCTATACAAATAATTTGAAATATTAAACTTACTCTCACAAATCAAAATACATTATCATAAAATAAACATAAGGAGAGTGTTTTTATTATGGAAAATACAAGTACATTAATGGCAAAAGAATACTTATTAAGATTTGACCAAATACTTAACAATATGGGTGAGCAAATGTTATCTGCTAATATAGTAAATAATATTACAATTAATTTTATTAGATGCATGATACCACATCACCAAGCAGCTATATATATGTGTGAAAATTTACTAAAATATACGCAGTATAGACCTTTAATAGCAATTGCTAATAATATTATTAGAATGCAAACAAGAGGAATTGAACAGATGAGAGAAATTGAAAGGACAACACAAGGCTATAACAACACAAATGAACAAGTTAGAAATTATATGTCAAGATATTTAGAAATAACGAAAAAGATGTTAGATAGAATGAAAAATAGTCCAAGATGTGTAAATATAAATTTAGACTTTGTAGGTGAAATGATACCTCATCATGAAGGTGCAATTCAAATGTGTAATAATTTGTTGCAATATAGAATAGATCCTCGCCTTGCAGATGTAGCAAGAACAATAATAGAAGAACAAAGCCAAGGGGTAAAAGAACTAGAACAAACTAGAAAAATGTTATGCAAATAAAACAAATAGTCTAAATTATTGTCTATGCTAGTTATAAACTATTATATAGAGTTATAATAAGAAACAAATAATTAATGTAAAAAATTAATTATTTGTTTTTTAGTTATCTTATGCAAATAATTAGTTGAAAAACTATTTTAATTGTGATATTATATGAAAAGCAAACAAGCCTAAAGAAAAATAGGCATTAGGGGAGAAAAACGAATGATATTAATAGATATAATAAAAGATCACATTACATATTGGCAACAAATTTTAAAACTTGCTAAAGCAGATTTAATTAAAACATATAGAGGAGCAGCACTTGGATGGTCATGGGCTATTATTAAGCCTGCTGTTACTATTTTTGTATATTGGTTTACCTTTGAAATAGGGCTAAGAGCAGGAAGAGATGTTAATCGGCTATCCATTCTTTTTGTGGCTAATTGCGGGTGTAATACCTTGGTTTTATATGAACGATATGCTCACAAGTGGTATAGATACAATTAGGAAATATAGCTATTTAGTAACTAAAATGAAATTCCCTGTATCTACAATACCAACTTTTGTTAGTATCTCAAAATTTTGGATATGCCTTGTTTTAATATTTATAATGATTCTTATATTTATATTTATGGGCTATCCACCAACAATTTATATTATACAATTGCCATTTTACTTATTACTTATGTTTATATTTTTTACTATATGGAGCTTATTTGCATCACTTTTATCATGCATGAGTAAGGACTTCGGAAACTTAGTAAAATCAATGGTTACAGCTATATTTTGGCTTTCGGGCATAATATGGAATCCAGATACTATAAAAATTGGATGGATAAAAAAGATTTTAAATCTAAATCCTGTAACATATTTAACTAATGGCTTTAGAAATTGTTTTATAAATAATACATGGTTTTGGGAACAACCAAAAAGATTATTATATTTTGTTATTATAACAGTTATACTACTAATAATTACTATTTGGACATATAAAAAGTTAAGAAAAGAAATTCCAGATGTATTAAATTAGAAGCGATATTAAAAATTGCTTCAATTAGATTTGTACCTTAGGAAGGAATGAGTTTTAAAATGGAAAATCAGGAAGATGTTGTGATTAAATTTAATCATGTTACAAAAATGTATAAATTATTTAAAAATGACAAAAAGAGATTACTATATACATTTTGCAAGAAAATAAAATTTATAGAAAAAAGAGCTGTTAATGATGTTTCTTTTGAGATAAAAAGGGGAGAGTCTGTGGCTTTATTTGGAAGAAATGGTGCAGGAAAATCTACAATTTTAAAAATGATTACAGGTGTATGTTTTCCAACAGATGGAGAAATTATGGTAAAAGGTAGGGTAAGTGCACTTCTTGAATTAACATCTGGCTTTGATCCTGAATTTACAGGCAGAGAAAATATTTATTTAAAAGGGCAACTATTAGGTTTAAAAGATAAAGAAATAAGTGAGCTTGAGCAAGAAATAATAAATTTTGCAGAAATAGGAGAATATATAGATCAGCCAGTTAGGACATATTCTAGTGGTATGAAAGCAAGACTTGGCTTTTCTATAAATGTTAATATAAATCCAGAAATATTAATAGTAGATGAGGCATTAAGCGTTGGAGATGAAGAATTTAAGAGAAAATGTGTAAAAAAAGTAAATGAAATTGTAAGCAAAGAAAATGTAACACTCTTATTTGTAACACATGCAACAAGCGTAGCAAAGGAGTTTTGCCATAGAGGTATGGTAATGGAAAAGGGAGTAGTCACATTTGATGGAGATATACAAGAAGCTGTTGATGTTTACGACAACTCTTTGAAATAATAAAATTAGAATAATATATAGAATTTTATGAAACATAATATCCAAAATTAATTGTAGCAACATTAGAAAAACATACTTTTAATTCCTATAAGAATAACTTTAGGAAAAAATGTGAAAAATATAATTAAGGTGATATTATGAAACAAAAATTAAAAGATAAAAAAATATATGTCATATACACTGCATTGTTTATTTTTATAACATGCATAGTATTTGGCATATTTTTTATAAACAAACGTACTTTCATTTGGCAGGAAGATGGTATAAAACAGCATTATATTATTTTAAAAAATTTTAACGAAATAATAAGAAGTTTTTTAAGTTATCATCAAAATGGCATACAATTATTTTCTTGGAATATGGGGATTGGTCTTGATGTAATAGGACAATATTCTTATTATATATTAGGCGACCCATTTGCTTATATTAGCTTACTATTTTCAATGGAAAATTTAGAAACTGCATACAACTTTTTAGTTCTGTTAAGATTATTTTTTATAGGAATTTCATTTATAGCATATGGAAAATATAATAATCATAAAGATAAAAACATATTATTAGGAGCAATTATCTACACATTTTGTTCATTTAGCTTATATGCAGGAGTTAGACATCCGTACTTCTTAAATGCAATGATTTGGTTTCCACTTTTACTATTAGGAGTAGATAAATTATTAAAAGAAAATAAGAAGTTATTTTTGTGTATATTTGTAGCAATTTCAGCAATTTCAAATTATTACTTTTTCTATATGCATACAATTATGATTGTAATTTATGCAATTATTAAATATTTTTGCGAATATAGAAAAGAAGGAGTAAAACATTTTTTACAAAAAGTAGGCAGTGGAATTATTATATACATAATAGGTATTTTAATTGCAAGTATAATTCTATTTCCAACAATTTATGCATTTTTAAATTCAGCTAGAACTGATGAAGCAATAACTTGCAAATATAGTATAGATTACTATAAATCATTATTTACTATTAATTTAGTATCTGTTTATGGTGGAAATTGGAGTTTTATAGGTGTATCTTCTATTATTTTAGTAATGCTTCCTATTTTCTTAAGTAGAATAAAACAAAATAAGGTTTATTTTATATATTGGCTTATAGCAACCATTTTCTTGAGTTTACCATTTATAGGCTCTGCAATGAATGGATTTTCATACCCAAATAATAGATGGTCTTTTGCATATAGCTTTATATTATCATATATTATTACAATTTCTTTTGATGAAGAGTATAGCAAAAAAGAAATTAGAAATGCATGCATATTTTTAGCATTATATAGCGTTATAGCTATAGCTTCAATACTATTAATGCCTGCAAAACCAAAATTTGTTATATATCTAATTCAAATTTTACTTGCATTTATTATGCTAGCAGTAATTTATTGCAAAAATAATAATATGATGAATACAAAGTCAAGATTAATAATAAGAAATAAGCTAGAAATTTTAAAATCAAAATGGAAACAATACAATTTTAATATTTTAATATATGGCTTAGTTATTTCAAGCATTGTAATAATGGCCTATGGCTTATATAGTTCTTATGATGAAAATTATGCAAAAAGATTTATAAAAATGGAAAATGCGGAAAAAAGCTTAGCTACTCAATTAGGAAAGAATAAAAGTTACGAAAAAAATATAAAAAATATTTTACAAGAAGATAACACTTTTTATAGAATTGCAAAATCTCCACATGATATACAAAATCTTCCTATTTATTATAATTATCCATCAACAGAATTTTTCTTATCATTAGGAAATAAATATGTATATAATTTAAGCAAAGAGCTTGCAGATAATGGCTTTAATACAAGAAGTTGTATCAAAGGAATGGGAGATAGGACTAAAATTAATACAATTTTAGGTACCAAATATTATATTTTAGATGAAAAAAATAAAGATAAGTTGCCATATGGATATGAATTAAAAGAAAAAATAGGAGAAGTTAGCACTTATGAAAATAAAAATTCATTATCAATAGGTATTTCATATTCAAAATATATGTTAAGAGAGGATTATGAAAAATTAAATCCTATTGAAAAAGAAGATGCTATTACTAAAGTAGTTGTTATTGATAAAAAAGAAGATTTACAAGGATTAAATATAGAAGAAAAACAGGATTTATCTGATATAAAAAAATCTGCTACTGAGTTAGCAATAAAAATAACAGATAATGATAATATTCTAAATAAAAATGCTATAATAACAAATAAAAAGAATCAAAAATTATCAATAACAATTCCAGAAGTTAACAATTCTGAAATTTATGTATTAATGTCAGGCTTTGATTTTAATGAGAATGATAAACACACAATTACAGCTAGTTTTAAAGGCAATAGTGCTAGCAAAACAATAGAAAATAAAATAACATCAGCATATTATGAAGAATGCTCTGAATTACTACTTCCACTAGGCTATTATGAAAAAGCAAAAGGAAATATAAGTTTAAGCTTTAGTGCAAAAGGAACATATAAATTTGAAAACTTACAAGTTTTAGCCGTTTCAATGGAAAATTATGAAGAAACAATTAAAGCTTTAAAAGAAAATGAACTAAAAGTTATAAATTGTAATAATAAAGAAATAACAGGAACAGTTAATTTAATTAATGATTCTATTTTACAAATTTCTACTAGTTACACTACTGGTTGGAAAGCCTATGTAGATGGAAAGAAAGTAGATACTATAAGAGTAAATACAGCATTTATAGGAGTTCCAGTAGAAAAAGGAGAGCATAATATTGAATTTAAATATGAAGTGCCATACTTAAAAGAGGGAGTCATTTGCAGTATAGTTGGAATATGTTTGTTTATAGGTTTGGCAATTTTTGATGGTAAAAGAATTAAAACTTAAGTTTAATATTATAAAAAATAATAGTTAAGTTAAAAGAGGTAAAATTAAAAAAGAATAAATTGAAAAATAATAAATCTAAAAAAGCAAAATATAATGATTCTTGCGCTTTGTTTGTCGCAGCCAATCAAAAATTTGGTAGGCTGCTCCAGTCGCGCTTCGCTTGATCGCTACGCAGCGCTATCGAATTCATTATATTTTGCTTTTTAAAACTTTTAATTATAATATTTTAGCACTAATAAAAGCCTATTTTTCCAACTTATGAAATACTTTTTTGCCTTTCTTTAAAATAGCATATCCATCTTTAAAATCGGAATCAGATAACATATAATTTACATCTGTTACTTTTTCATCATTTAAAGTAATTCCGCCTTGTGTGATTAAAATTCTAGCTTGACCTTTAGATGGCGCAAAACCAATAGTAATCATAGCATCTAAAATAGAAATATTTGTATTTTTAACCTTAGTAGTAGGCATATTTTCTAAACTGCCATTTCCACTAAATAGGGCTTTAGCGGCTTCTTCAGCTTTAATAGCTTCTTCCTCGCCATGAATTAATTTTGTAATTTCAAAGGCTGCTCTTCTTTTAGCTTCATTTATTCTTTCATCTTTGTATGCACAAAGTTCATTAATTTCGTCCATAGGTAAAAATGTAATTAAAGATAAAACTGTTTTTACATCTTCATCTGCAATATTTCTCCAATATTGATAAAATTCATAAGGAGAAGTTTTATTAGGGTCTAGCCATAAAGCACCTTTTTCAGTTTTACCCATTTTTTTGCCTTCTTTTGTTGTTAAAAGCTTAAATGTTAAACCAAAAGAATCAGAATGTCCAATTCTACGAATTAAATCTACACCACCTAAAATATTAGACCATTGATCATTACCACCTAATTGCAATTTACAGCCATATTCTTCATATAGTTTTAAAAAGTCATAAGATTGCATTAACATATAGCCAAGTTCAAAAAATGTTAAGCCACGTTCCATTCTTTGCTTATAACATTCAGCAGTAAGCATTTTATTTACAGAAAATAATGAACCAATATCACGCATAAATTCAATAAAGTTTAAATCTAAAAGCCAATCTGCATTATTTACTATAATAGCAGCATTTTCGCCTTCAAAATTTAAAAATTTTGACATTTGCTTTTTAAAACATTCTACATTATGATCAATTTCTTCACGAGTCATCATTCTTCTCATATCTGTTTTACCAGATGGATCTCCAATAGTAGCTGTTCCACCACCAATTAGCATAATAGGTTTATGACCTGCTTTTTGCATATGAGATGCAACCATTAAAGAAATAAAATGACCAATATGCAAACTATCTGCAGTAGGGTCAAAACCAATATAAAAAGGAACTTTTTCTTTTCCTAATAAATCTCTTAATTCATCATGAGTTACTTGTTCAATGTAACCTCTTTCTACTAAAGTATCAAATATGTTTGCCATAAATATAACACCTTCCTTATGAGTTTACACTTTGCTATAATTTATAACTATAATTTTCCGCCACGCGCCCAACGTATTATATATGTTTTTTCTAGGGCTAAAGCACGAAAAAACATATATAATGAAGCAAGTGGCTACTTTGAACTATTTTACTTATTATAACAAAATACGAACTTTTAAAATCAGTTATTATTTTACCATAAAATAATAAAAAAGCAAGTTATTTGCAAAAAGAAAGCAAAACTCGTAACATAAAATATTTGCTAAACAATTTTTTGCAAAAATTAGTTTACTCATTTTAAATCTAATGATATAATACAAACATAAAAAAATATAAGGAGAAATAAAAATGGAATGGTTAAATAATTATGCAAAAGAAGTAGAACCACAAAACATTAGCAATAAAGATAAAAAAGAAGAAGTCGCAAAAAAAGTAGCAGAAAAAGTAAAAGATGGAGATATAATAAGCTTTGGCTCTGGAAGTACTTCTTATTTAGCAATTAAAGAAATTGCAAAAAGAGTAGAAGAAGAGAATTTGCACATTATTGCAATACCTACTTCTTATGAAGTAAAATCATTATGCCAAAGTTTAAAGATACCAACTGCAAGCATTTTAGAATATAAACCAGATTGGGGCTTTGATGGAGCAGATGAAGTAGATAAAAATCATAACTGGCTTATAAAGGGCAGAGGTGCAGCTATGTTTAAAGAAAAGCTAAATATGGTAAATTCTGGACTTACATATATTTTAGCAGATGAAAGTAAATTTGTAGAAAATTTAGGAGAAAAATTTCCTATTCCAATAGAGGTTTATCCAGAAGCAGTAAGCAGTGTAAAAGAGGCACTATTAGATTTAGGAATGACAGAATGTGTTTTAAGAAAAGCAGAGAAGAAAGATGGACCAATTTTTACAGAAAATAATAATGTTATTTTAGATACTAAATTTTCTGAAATATACGAAACATTAGAAGAAGACATAAAAGCTATTACAGGAGTAATAGAAAGTGGATTATTTATAGATTACCCAATAGAGGTAATAAACTAAAACTTATAGCTAAGCTATGAGCTTCAAATACACAAATATTAAAGGAGGAAACTACTTATGTGGGGAGATATAGCTATTGCATTTTTACTTGCATTTATTACAGCTTTTGTACTTACACCATATACAATGCGATTAGCAAGAAAAGTAGGAGCAATAGATGTACCAAATGATAGAAGAGTAAATAAAAAAGCAATGCCAAGACTTGGTGGACTAGCTGTTATTTGTGGTTTTTTAGTTTCTACAATTTATTTATTAATTGTAATGAACATAGAAAATTCCATAGATTTATTTGGAACAGAACAATACGGAATAAAACTATTAGGTTTCTTAGTTGGAATTATAATATTAGGAATAACTTGTTTTATAGATGATTCAAAAGGAATTCCAAGCTGGGTAAAATTAATTGCTCAAATTGTTTCAGCAGGAATCGTAGTAGCTTGTGGAATTAGAATAGAAAATATTAATTTACCATTTATAGATAATAAAATATGGTTTTATGACTGGTTTTCATACATACTTACAATAGGCTGGATTGTTGGAATTACAAATGCAATTAATTTAATAGATGGTTTAGATGGACTATCTTCAGGAATAACACTAATTTCATGTATTTCTTTATTAATAATTTTTACATTAAATAAATCACCTTTAATCGCAGTTTTATTAATTACTGCATTAGGAGGTTCTATTGTTGGATTTTTACCATTTAATTTTAGTCCAGCAAAAACATTTATTGGAGATGTAGGGTCTAACTTTTTGGGATTTTGTTTAGCAGTTATTTCAATTCTTCGGAGTTGCAAAAACATATACAGCTATAGTTTTAATTGCACCAATTATTGTATTAGGCTTTCCAATTTTTGATACTCTTTTTGCAATAGTTCGTAGAATAATAAAAGGAAAATCTTTAAAAGCAGTATTTCAAGCAGATAAAGGCCACTTACATCATAGATTAATGAAAAGAGGTTATACTCAAAAACAATCAGTTCTTATATTATATGGACTTACTGCAACACTTGGAATGTTTGCAATAATACTTTTAGAAAGTGGACCATGGAAAGCACTTTCATTTGCATTATTAGTAATTGCAATTGTTGCAATTGGCTATAAAGATATAATAAAAGAAAATGATAAAGCCGAGCAAGAAGAAATCATAAATGAGGAAAACATTAGACATGACAAACCATAAAAGCCAAAAACATTAAATCGAGAGGAGTAATTTAACAATTAAATATGGATGAAGAAAGAATAATTAGTCCAGAGTTAGAAGATGTGCAGGAAGAAAGAATGGAAAATTCTTTAAGACCAAAAACATTAGAAGAATATATTGGACAAGATAAAGTAAAACAAAATATGAAAGTATATATAGAGGCTGCCAAAAAAAGAGGAGAGCCTTTAGACCATATTTTGCTATATGGACCACCAGGACTTGGTAAAACAACACTTGCAAATATTATTTCAAATGAAATGAACTCAAACATTAAAATAACATCTGGACCAGCAATTGAAAAACCAGGAGATTTAGCAGCAATTTTAACAAATTTATCAGAGTTTGATGTACTATTTATTGATGAAATTCATAGATTAAACAAAAGTGTAGAAGAAATTTTATACCCAGCATTAGAAGACTACACTTTAGATATTATGATAGGCAAAGGTCCAAGTGCTAGGTCAATTAGACTAGACTTACCTAAATTTACTTTAATTGGTGCAACAACAAGGGCAGGAGCTTTAGCAACACCATTAAGAGATCGTTTTGGAATAATTCATCATTTAGAACTATATCAAGTTAAAGACTTAGAAACAATCATAAAAAGATCAGCTAAAATTCTAGAAATACAAATTGATGAAGATTCAGCAGCTGAAATTGCAAGACGTTCAAGAGGAACTCCTAGAATTGCAAACAGATTACTAAAAAGAGTTAGAGATTATGCTGTAGTTTTAGGAGATGGAAACATAACTTTAAAAATTACAAAAACAGCCTTAGGAAAGCTTGAAATTGATGAAATGGGTCTAGATGATGTAGATAGAAAAATATTAGAAACATTAATTATTAAATATCAAGGAAGACCAGTAGGAATTGAAACAATAGCTACTACAATAGGAGAAGAAGTAGAAACAATAGAAGATGTTTATGAACCATATTTAATACAAATTGGTTTTATAGCAAGAACAGTTAGAGGTAGAGTTGCAACACCATCTGCTTATAGCCATATTGGTGTAGCTTATGAGGGATAAGATAAATAACATAACAAAAATTATGATTAATTACAAAATGTAAATAATGAAGGAAGAGAAATATTATGAAACTTTTAATGCATACATGTTGTGCACCATGTAGCGTATATTGCATAGATTCATTAAGAAAAGAAGGAATAGAACCAACAGTATATTGGTATAATCCAAATATACATCCATATACAGAATATAAAGCAAGAAGGGATTGTTTAAAAGAATATGCAAAATTGGTTGAAGTAGAAGCCATATTTGAAGAAGAATATGGTTTGGATAATTTTTGTAAAAATGTCATTGGAAGCTTAGAAACAAGATGCACAGATTATTGTTATGTAGTGAGATTAGAGCAAACTGCCAAATATGCTAAAGAACATGGTTATGATACTATTACTACAACTTTATTAGTAAGCCCATACCAAAAACATGAAGAATTAAAGCAAATTGCAGAAAAAATTGCTAAAAAATACGACCTAGACTTTTTATATAGAGATTTTAGAGTAGGATTTAGAGAGGGACAAGCAAAAGCAAGAGAGCTTGGCTTATATATGCAAAAATATTGTGGCTGTATTTTTTCAGAGGAAGATAGATATAAAAAGAAAATAGAAAAAGATAAGACTACAGCATAATATCAATAAAAGTTTTGACGCCTCTAATTTTTATTAGAAAGTATATTTAAAATTAGAAAGGAAGAAAATTATTGAAAAAGAAAAAAGATAATGAAATTACCATACGTTCAAGTGCAGCAGAATATTTAACTTATGTAGCTGCAATAGGAGATAATCCGGAATCAATAGAAGTTAGATATGAAGATGAAAATATTTGGCTTACACAAAAGATGTTAGCTACTTTATATGATGTTACAACATCTGCAATTAATCAACATATAAAAACCATATATGAAGATAATGAATTAGACGAAAGTTCAACTATTAAGAATTTCTTAATAGTTCAAAAAGAAGGTAACAGAGAGGTTTCAAGAAATGTTGCACATTATAATCTTCAAATGATAATTGCTATTGGATTTAAAGTAGATAATGAAAGAGCAGTGCAATTTAGAAAATGGGCAAATCAAATAGTTAAAGATTACACAATAAAAGGTTGGGTAATGGATGATGAACGCTTAAAAAATGGCGGCTCAATTTTAACAGAAAAATATTTTGAAGAACAGTTAGAACGTATTAGGGAAATAAGGATGTCAGAAAGAAAATTTTATCAAAAAATAACTGATATTTATGCGACTTCAATAGACTATGATAAAACGGCAAAATCAACAATTCGATTTTTTACTTCTGTACAAAATAAATTACATTATGCAATATCTGGTAATACTGCCGCAGAAATTATTTATAATAGAGCAGACCATAAAAAAGAAAATATGGGACTAACTACTTGGGAAGGGGCACCAAATAGTAAAATACACAGGTATGATGTAGTTGTTGCTAAAAATTATTTATCAGAAGATGAAATCGCCCAGTTAGAGAGAATTGTATCAGCATATTTAGATTTAGCTGAAATGCAAGCAATGAGGCATATACCTATGACAATGGAAGATTGGGAAAAAAGGTTAAATGGATTTTTAACATTATGGGATCATGAGATTTTAAAGGATAATGGAAGAATATCAGCGGAAATGGCAAAATTGCATGCAGAGACTGAATTTGAGAAATACAGAATTATACAAGATCAAAAATATATTTCAGATTTTGATGAGCTTTTAATGGAGTCAAAAGATATAAAGAATAATGAAAATAAAAAAACAAAAGATAGAATATAATATTAAAAATTTGGAGGTAATATGGATAAAATAGTATTAATAGATGGGAATAGCATATTAAATAGGGCATTTTATGGAATAATGAGTACAAAAATGCTTACAACTCCAGATGGAAAATATACTAATGCAGTTTATGGCTTTTTGGCAATATTATTTAAAGTGTTAGAAGATATAGACCCTCAATATTTAATGGTAACTTTTGACTTAAAATCACCAACAGCAAGACATAAGCTTTATGAAGGCTATAAAGCAAATAGAAAAGGAATGCCAAATGAACTTGCAGAGCAAATGCCTATTATAAAGGACATTTTAAAAGCCATGAATATTAAAATTATAGAAAAAGAAGGCTATGAAGCAGATGATGTTTTAGGAACGATTTGTAAAAAAGCAGAAAGAAAAGGCCTAGATGTTACAATTGTTTCTGGAGATAGAGACACATTTCAGCTAACTTCTGAAAAGATAAAAGTACGTATTCCTCATACAAAAGTTGGAAAAACAGAAGTAGACACTTTTGACAAAAAAGCAATTATTAAAAAGTATGGTGTTACACCAAGACAATTAATAGATGTAAAAGGCTTAATGGGAGATACCTCTGATAATATTCCAGGCGTTCCAGGAATAGGAGAAAAAACAGCATTAGAGCTAATTAAAAAATATCATTCTATTGAGAATTTATATAGTGCAATTGAAAATAATGAAACTGATTTAAAGCCAAAAATGTTAGAAAAATTAGTAGAAAATAAAGAATTAGCAGAGCTTTCTAAAACTTTAGGAACTATAAATATAGGAGTTCCTATTGACGAACAAATAGAGGACTTAAAGATGAAAGAATGGAATAAGGAGGAAGTTTTTTCAAAATTTAAAGAATTAAATTTCAATAGATATATTGAGCGTTTTGGTTTACAAGCAGAATCTTTAGTTACACAAACAGAAAATTTAGAAAACTTATTTGAAATAGAAACCATTTCTATAAATGAGCAAGAAAAAATTCAAGAATTATTGAAAAAAATAAAAGAAGATAAAAAGTTATATTATTTACTTGCTAAAGTAGATTCAAATAACGAAGATGGAAAAATTATTCATAAAGATATAACTGCAATTTATATTTATTATGACAGTAAAGTTTATGAAATTAAAATGGAAAATAATAAAGAGCTTTGGCTTTCATATTTTAAAGATATTTTAGAAAGCAAAGAAATATTAAAATATGGCTATCACTTAAGCGAAGATTACGTACTTTTAAAACAAATTGGAATTTGTGAAGATGGAATTTTCTTTGATGCAGAAATTGCAGCCTATGACTTAAACCCAACAAATAGCAATTACAAATTAGAAGAATTATCAAAACAATATTTAAATATTGATATTATGCAATATTTAGAAACTATAGGTGTAAAAGAAAACAAAGAAACTCAAATTACATTGTTTCAAATGGAAGATTCTAACTTAGACTTTGAAAAACATAAAAATTCTATAAGTGTATATGCTATTGCAAAATTACAAGAAGTAATGCTTAAAAAATTAGAAGAGTTAAACTCAATAGAACTATTTAATAATATTGAAATGCCACTTGTAAAAGTTTTAGGTAGTATGCAATATGAGGGAATATATGCAGATAAACAAGAATTAATAGTTTTTGGTGATAAATTAAAAGAAGAAATAAATTCATTAAAACAAAATATTTATAATTTATGTGGTGAAGAATTTAATATAAACTCTACTCAGCAATTAGGAACTATTTTATTTGAAAAGTTAAAGCTTCCTGTATATAAGAAAACAAAAACTGGCTATTCAACAGATGTAGATATCTTAGAAAAATTAAGACCAGAGCATCCAGTAATAGATAAAATTTTAGAATATAGAAGTTTAATGAAATTAAATTCTACTTATGTAGAAGGACTAATACCATATATTAATTCTAAAACTAAAAAAATACATTCATATTTTCATCAAACAATTACTGCAACTGGTAGGATTAGTTCTACAGAGCCAAATTTACAAAATATTCCTACTAGAATAGAGTTTGGCAAACAAATTAGAAAAGCATTTAAAGCTACAGAAGGAAATATTTTTATTGATGCAGATTATTCTCAAATTGAACTAAGAATATTAGCTCATATTTCAAAAGATAGAAATATGAGAAAAGCCTTTCAAAATGAAGAGGATATTCATAAACAAGTAGCTTCAAAAGTATTTAATGTTCCATTAGAAGAAGTTACAAAAGAGCAAAGAACAGCAGCAAAAGCAGTTAATTTTGGCATTGTATATGGAATAAGTGGTTTTGGATTAGCAGAGCAATTAAAAATTGGAAGAAAAAAAGCTGAGCAATATATTGAACAATATTTGGAAAAATATAGTGGTGTAAAAAGATTTATGGATGATATTACAGAGCAGGCAAAAGAGCAAGGTTATGTAGAAACATTATTCCATAGAAGAAGATACATTCCAGAACTTTCTTCTAATAATTATATGGTAAGGCAGTTTGGTACAAGAGCAGCAATGAATACCCCTATACAAGGTACAGCAGCAGACATTATGAAAATAGCAATGATAAAAGTATTTAATAAATTAGAAGAAGAAAAATTAAATGCAAAAATTATTCTTCAAATTCATGATGAGTTACTAATAGAATGTAAAATAGAAGAAAAAGAAAGAGTAAAACAAATTTTAAAAGATTGTATGGAACAAGCAATGAAATTAGCAGTACCTTTAGAAGTAGAAGTTTCAGAAGCAGACAACTGGTATGATGTAAAATAAACGTTTTATAACTTAATCGCTAGAATAGTACTAGTTTTTTGTTTTTCAAATGCCCGTTGCAGAAGTAGGTTCAAAGAAGAAATGTCAGAACGGGACCTTTCAAAACTGCAAAACTAGTACTATTATAGCTTCTATGTAATTATAACTATTTACTCCGGTACAATAGGGTCTATTATCTCATATTTTCGTATGTAATCTTTAGTTTTGCTGTTATTCATAATAGAAGTACTTCTATTTTTCTTTAAAAAATCAACTAAATTATATACATCTACCCAAACTTGATTTGGTCCATCTTTTTGTACCTCATTAAAAATTAACTGTATGCCAAAGTGCAAATGAGGTACATTTATATTATTAGTATCTTCTTTAGTGCTATAGCCAGTCATACCAAGATAACCTATTACATCACCAGCTTGAACAATTTTACCTTCATAAATATCTTCGGCGTAAGGGTGCCCTTTTCTTAAATGAGCATAATAGTAATAACGTTTTTTATCAAAACTTCTAATTCCAATTCTCCAACCACCATATTGATTCCAACCGAATAGCTTCTATATAGCCGGATTCTACAGCGATTACAGGTGTGCCAATACTTCCCATTAAATCATTTCCAAAATGTAATCTTTTATAACCATACGATCTAGAATTTCCAAAGTCATCATAATGAGAATAGCTATAACCTTGTGCCAATGGGTGAAAAGCTTTTATACCATATACATTTGCAAAAGAACTTTCTATTATCGAATTATTGGCTTTAATATTAGTAGAATTGCTATTTTCAAAGGCATTAGAATTATTTTTAGCATTGTTAATAACTTTAGCAGCAGAAGAATTTACATTTGTAGCATAATATTCGCCAATAAATTGAGATAAAACAGCTTCATAACCCTCGTAATAATATGAATAATTTTTCATATCTTTTGTAATATTATCAATAGTTTCACTGTTTTTTAAACGTGAAACAATATTATCTAAATCTTTTTGTTTAAATTTAGAAAAATTGTTACCATACTTACAAGCAAGATAAGAAATAAGTTCTATCCAATTATATTTAACTTGTTCATCTTTCACATGTGAGGAAATATCTAAATTAGCTGTTTTTTGCAGGACATCATAACTCACATTAAATTCAAACCATTTAATATAATTAGTATCTTCTTTTGGTTCAGAAGTTGTATTATCAGGCACAGCGTTTTGCTGGAATTCTATACTATTTTGCTCTAATGCTATATTTTCAAAATTAGTATCATTTTGCTTAGAATTATTGTTTTCATTATTGCTATTTTTTTGAGAAGAATTAAAAAATCCATATTTTTGAACAAGAAAAAATCCAAGCAATATAAAAACAATTAATAGAGAAGTAATACTAATTGCTAAGATTCTCTTTTTAGATAATTTTATACTTTTAATTAACATATAAAAAATCACCTAATTTTAATATATTAAAATAACTATTCATTTATAACTTAGTAATAAAAATATTTGTTTTTATAAAAATTGTCGAATTTTGGCATACGATACGAGAGGAAGAATAATTAAAAATATGAATAAATTAACAACAAAAATATTGAAATATTAATTATTTTTTAGTAAAATTATATAGTATATTGAGTTTTTTTGCCAAAGAAGGGAAGATTATATATGAAAAACTATCTTTTTACATCAGAAAGTGTAACAGAAGGGCATCCAGATAAGCTATGTGATTATATATCAGATAGCATTTTAGATGAATGCTTAAAACAAGATGAAAATTCAAGAGTAGCAGTGGAAACATTTGCTTCTAAAAATAAAATTACAATAGCTGGTCAAATAACAACAAATGCAAAAATAAATGTAGAAGAAATTGCAAGAAATGTACTAAAAGAAGTAGGCTATGATAATGAAAAAACAGATATAGATTATAGAACCTGTAATATAGATGTAAACATAACAACACAAAGCCCAGATATAGCTATGGGCGTTGATATTGGTGGCGCTGGAGATCAAGGCATTATGTTTGGTTATGCATGTGACGAAACAGAAAATTATATGCCATTTGCAATAAACATGGCTCATAAATTAGCCAAAAAATTAACAGAAGTTAGAAAAAATGGCAAAATTCCATATTTAAGGCCAGATGGAAAAACACAAGTTACAGTAGAATATGAAAATGATATGCCAAAAAGAATAGAAACAATTTTAATATCTAATCAACATTTAGAAACAGCCAATATTGATCAAATGAAAAATGATATTATAGAAAAAGTTATTAAACCAGTTGTTCCAGCAAAATATTTAGATGAAAACACAAAAATATATGTAAATCCAACAGGAAGATTTGTAATAGGTGGACCACTTGGAGATACTGGCTTAACCGGTAGAAAAATTATTGTAGATACTTATGGGGGCTATGGCAGAAATGGTGGAGGAGCATTTTCTGGAAAAGATGCTAGTAAAGTAGATAGATCTGCGGCATATATGCTTCGCCATATTGCAAAAAATATTGTAGCAAATGGACTAGCTAAAAAATGCGAAATTCAAATATCTTATGCAATTGGAATGGAAGAACCTTTATCTATTTGTATAGATACATTTGGAACTTCTAAAATGCCAGAAGAAGAAATTGTAAAATTAGTTAAAAATAAATTTGACCTATCACCAAAAGGAATAATTAATTATTTAGATTTAAAAAAGCCAATTTATAGACAAACAACAAATTATGGACATTTTGGAAAGGAAAATATGACTTGGGAAAAAATTATAAGTTTATAATAAATATAATGAACTTTTATACAAAATATAAAATATAATTTAAAATATGTTACTATATAATAGTTATAATTACATTAAAGATTTAATAGTACTAGTTTTTTGTTTTTCAAATGCCTGTTGCAGCAGAAAGTTCAAAGATGAAGGTTCAGAACGGGACCTTTTAAAACTGCAAAAAATAGTACTATTAAAGCAATTAACTAGTAAAAAATAATACAAGAAGGAGATAAACAATGATAAAAACATTAGCAAAATCAATTAGAGATAATAAAAAAGCAGCAATATTAACACCTATATTAGTATCAATAGAGTCTATCTTAGATGTTTTAATTCCATTTTTAATGTCAATTTTAATAGATAATGGAATTAACCAAAATGATACAGGAGTTATATATAAAGTAGGAGCAGTTCTAATTTTATGTGCTATAGCATCTTTAGTTTTTGGTGTTTTAGCAGGTAGAACCGCAGCAAAGGCTTCAAATGGCTTTGCAAGAAATTTAAGAAAAGATATGTTTTATAATGTACAAAAATTTTCTTTTTCAAACATAGATAAATTTTCAACAGCAAGTATAATTACAAGACATACAACTGATATTACAAATGTACAAATGGCATTTCAAATGATAATTCGTGTAGCAGTAAGATCACCATTATTGCTTGTATTTTCACTAATTATGGCATTTACTATTAATGCAAAACTTGCACTAATATTCTTAGTAACTATACCAATTTTAGGAACTGGACTATATTTAATTGCAACAAAAGCACATCCAATATTTGAAAAAGTATTTAAAACATATGATAAATTAAATGCAGTTGTAGAAGAAAATGTAAAAGGAATAAGAGTAGTAAAATCTTATGTAACAGAAGATAAAGAAATAAACAAATTTAAAAATATATCAAATGAAATTTATAGAGATTTTTCAAAAGCAGAAAAAATAGTAGCATTAAATAATCCTTTAATGCAATTTTCTATAAATTTAGTTATTATACTCCTTTCATGGTTTGGAGGAAAAGCAATAATTGGACTATCTTTAACAACTGGTGAACTTACAAGCTTAATATCTTATGCTATGCAAATACTAACATCTCTTATGATGTTATCTATGGTTTTAGTTATGATTATGATATCAAGAGCATCTGCTGAAAGAATAACAGAAATATTAAATGAAGAAAGTGACTTAAAAAACAAAGAAAATCCTATAGAAGAAGTGCCTAATGGCTCTATACAGTTTGAAAACGTAAGCTTTAGCTATGTAAATGATGAAAACAAATTATGTTTAAAAAACATTAATTTAGACATAAAATCAGGTGAAACAGTAGGAATAATAGGAGGCACAGGTAGCTCAAAGTCAACATTGGTTCAGTTAATACCAAGGCTTTATGATGTTACAACAGGAAATTTAAAAGTTGGCGGAATAAATGTTAAAGATTATGACTTAAAAGCATTAAGAAATCAAGTTGCAATGGTTTTACAAAAAAATGTATTATTTTCTGGAACTATAAAAGAAAATTTGCGTTGGGGAAATGAAAATGCAACAGATGAAGAAATAATAAAAGCTTGTAAACAAGCTCAAGCAGATGAATTTATTAATCAATTTGAAGACAAATATGATACATATATTGAAGAAGGCGGAACTAATGTATCTGGCGGACAAAAGCAAAGACTTTGTATAGCTAGAGCGCTTCTTAAAAATCCTAAAATATTAATATTAGATGATTCTACAAGTGCTGTAGATACTAAAACAGATAGCTTAATACGTAAAGCCTTTAAAGAAGAACTACCTAATATAACAAAATTAATTATTGCACAAAGAATTTCATCTGTACAAGATGCAGATAAAATAATTGTAATGGAAAATGGCGAAATAAATGGTGTAGGAACACATGAAGAACTTATGAAAACAAATAAAATTTATAATGAAGTTTATACATCACAAGTGAAAGGGGGAAATAGCAATGAAGAATAAACCCCAGGCTGAAAAAATAAAAAACAACAATCAAAAAGCTGAAGAACAAATAAAAGAAAACAGTCAAAATGCAAAACAACAAATGAAAAATAAAAGACCTAAGTTTGATATGCAAGCTATAAAAAGATTATTTAAATATATTACAGCAAACTATAAAATAACATTTATAATAGTATTTATATGCATAATTTTAACAACTGTTTCAGGAGTAATTGGTTCACTATTTTTACAAGTATTAATAGATGACTATATTACACCATTAATAGGAGTAGAAAATCCAGTATTCACAGGTTTAATGCAAGCAATAGGTGTAATGATTATTATTTATTTGGTTGGAATTATAGCTGGCTTGTTATACAGCAGGCTAATGGTTAGAATTTCAGAAGGAATATTAAAAATAATTCGTGATGAAATGTTTGAAAAAATGCAAAAACTCCCTATAAAATATTTTGACACAAATACAGATGGAGACATTATGAGTCATTACACCAACGATACAGATACATTAAGCCAAATGATTTCACAATCTATTCCACAAGTATTTGCGTCTGCAATAACTATTATAGCTGTTTTTGTTGGTATGGTTGTAACAAATATATATTTAACTTTAGTAGTAATAGCTTCATTAGTATTTATGCTTATGGTCACAAAATTTATAGCTTCTAGAAGTGCTAAAAACTTCGTAAAGCAACAAGAGTTTATAGGAAAAGTAAATGGCTATATAGAAGAAATGATTAATGGGCAAAAGGTAATAAAAGTATTTTGCCATGAAGAAATTGCAGAAAAAGAATTTGACAAAATAAACGATGAACTATGCAAACATGCATATAATGCAAATAAATTTGCTAATATTTTAATGCCAACTCTAGGTGCATTAGGAAATATGCAATATATAATTTTAGCTATTGTAGGTGGAATTTTAGCCATAAATGGCATAGGTGGAATAACAGTTGGTTTAATAGTATCATTCTTACAACTTAGTAAAACTTTTATAAGACCAATTAGCCAAATATCTCAACAATTAAACTCAATAGCAATGGCCTTAGCAGGAGCAAAAAGAATATTTGCTCTTATGGATGAAGAACCAGAAAAAGATGATGGCTATGTAACATTAGTAAATGCAAAATATGATGAAAATGGAGTTTTAACAGAAACAAAAGAAAAAACAGGTTTATGGGCATGGAAACATCCTCATCATGATGGTACTTTGGAATATGTAGAGTTAAAAGGCTACATTGAACTTCATGATGTAGATTTTGGCTATGTACCAAATAAACTAGTATTACAAGACATTAGCTTATATGCAAAGCCTGGCCAAAAAATTGCTTTCGTTGGAGCTACAGGAGCAGGAAAAACAACAATTACAAATCTTTTAAACCGTTTTTATGATATTGAAGATGGTAAAATAAGATATGATGGAATTAATATAAATAAAATAAAAAAAGATGATTTACGTTTATCATTAGGAATGGTTTTACAAGATACAAACTTATTTACAGGTACAATTAAAGACAATATAAAATATGGAAATGATAAAGCAACAGATGAAGAAGTTATGAATGCTGCAAAACTTGCAAATGCACATGACTTTATTATGAGACTTCCAAATGGTTATGACACATATCTAACTGGAAATGGTGCAAATTTATCTCAAGGACAAAGACAGTTACTTTCAATAGCAAGAGCTGCATTAGCAGATCCACCAGTTATGATACTAGATGAGGCAACATCAAGCATAGATACAAGAACAGAAAAAATAGTTCAAGATGGTATGGACAAATTAATGAATGGAAGAACAGTATTTGTTATAGCACACAGACTTTCAACAGTTAGAAATTCAAAAGCAATTATAGTTTTAGACCATGGAAAAATAATAGAAAGAGGAAATCACGAAGATTTAATTGCTCAAAAAGGAGTATACTATCAATTATATACAGGAGCTTTTGAACTTGAGTAAACATTAAAAATATTGTCGCTTTAGGGACGTTTGTTAAAGTGGCACTTTGTCGCTTTTGTGACATATGTTATAAGCTAGATAATCTTTGACAAATGTCTATAAAGAGGCAGAAAGGGAAAAATGAAACTTAAAATTCAAGATTTAAAAGATTGGTTATTAAAAAATTCAAAATGGTTATTATTATTCATATGTATAATAGCGTTTTTAGCAATAGCTGAAAGTGTATGGAACAAGGAAATTATGACCATAGATATTATAGGTTACAAAGTTATTTCAAATTTACTAATTTCAGACGTAGTAACACCTGTAGCCAAAGTTATAACAAATTTTGGCGGAGCAATAGCTTTAAGTTTAATAGCTATAATATCATTAATAACTATTAAAGATAAAAAAATAGGATTATCTATATGTTTAAATTTAATTATTGCTACAGCCCTTAATATATTATTAAAAAACATATTACAAAGGCCTAGACCAACAGAATTTAGTCTTATAAATGAAAGTGGCTATAGCTTTCCATCAGGACATTCAATGGTAAGCATGGCATTTTATGGATTTATAATATATTTAACATATAAGTATGTTAAAAATAAAAAGATAAAATGGACATTAATAATTATTTTAAGCTTATTAATATTTTCTATAGGAATAAGCAGAATATACTTAGGTGTACATTACACAAGTGATGTATTAGGAGGCTTTTTAATATCTATTTCATATTTAGTAGTGTACACAAGAATTATAAAAAGGTTTGTACTAGAAAAATAAGCTATAATAAATATAAGAGTACAGAACTGCAATAAAATATAAGAAAATACTTGTATAAAGCATAGATAATATGTTAAAATATTTAAAGGTTTATAGGTATAACCATTTAAAAATCTAAATGTATAATAAAAGGAGAAATTAAAATGTCAGGACATAGCAAATGGCACAATATTCAAGCCAAAAAAGGAAAAGCAGATGCAGCTAGAGGAAAAATATTTACAAAATTAGGAAGAGAATTATTATTAGCAGTAAAACAAGGTGGTCCTGACCCGGCAGGAAACTCTAAACTAAAAGACGTTATAGCAAAATGTAAAGCAAATAACATGCCAAATGATACAATAAATAATGCAATTAAAAAAGCTTCTGGAGCAGGAAATTCTGAAAATTACGAAGAAATTACATATGAAGGATATGGCAGAAATGGAGTAGCTGTTATTGTAGAAGCAAGTACAGACAACAAAAATAGAACAGCAGCAGATGTACGTCACGCTTTTGATAAAGCAGGTGGAAACTTAGGAACAACAGGTTGCGTATCATATTTATTTAATAAAAAAGGTGTTATAGTAATAGATAAATCAACAACTAACTTAACAGAAGACGACATGATGATGCTTGCTTTAGACAATGGAGCAGAAGATTTTGAAGCATCAGATGAATGTTACGAAATTACAACTGCACCTGAAGATTTTTCAAAAGTTAGAGAAGCACTAGAAGCACAAGGTTTAGAATTTTTAGAGGCAGAAGTACAATTAGTTCCATCTACATATATTAGCTTAAGTGAAGAAGATGGCGAAAAAATGCAAAGATTATTAGATATGTTAGAAGACCTAGATGATGTAATGAATGTATATCATAACTGGGAAGAATAAAATATTTAAATATAGTTCTAAAATAAAAAACATAGCATATATTTTATATATGACTATGTTTTTTTTATTGGGGACAGGTCCCACTGCTTGTTTTTGGGGTGTTGTGACCAGGTCCAAATGCTCACTTTTAAGCAGTTAGGGACAGGTTACAACTTAAAAAAGTTTATGAGGTACAAACTTATGGAAGAAATATTAATGTATTTTCCAGAACTATTGAGAAAAGAAATATTAAAGAGTAATCTAAAATTAATTGAAGAAATTAGAATTAGAGTAAACAAGCCAGTAATTATTAAAAATAGTCAAAGAGAAGAAATAATAAATTACCAAATAACTTTAGAAACTATTTTACAAATTTTACAAAAAATATGTAATAACTCTATTTATAGTTATCAAAATCAAATATGTAATGGATTTATAACAATAAAAGGCCGGCCATAGAGTTGGTATTACAGGAAATGTAGTTATAAAAGACGAAAAAGTAACAAATTTAAATTATATAAATAGCCTTAATTTTCGTATAGCAAGGCAGATTTTAAATTGTAGCAATACAGCAATTCCATTTATTATAAATCCTTATAATAAACAAATATATAATACATTAATTATATCTCCTCCAGGCTGTGGAAAAACCACTTTACTTAGAGACATAATTAGAAAAATTAGCACAGGAATTTCAGAGATAAATTTTAATGGAGTAACAGTTGGAGTAGTTGATGAACGAGGAGAAATAGCAGCAACAGATAAAGGAGTACCTCAAAATGATTTGGGTTTACGCACAGATATAATAGAAAACGTTCCAAAATCAATTGGAATGAAAATGTTAATACGCTCTATGGCGCCAAAGGTTATTGTAGCAGACGAAATTGGTAGTATAGAAGATGTACAAGCTATACAATATGCAATTACTTCAGGTGTAAAAGGAATTTTTACAGCACATAGTAGCTCATTAGAAGACATAGAAGAAAATCCAATTTTAAATGAATTATTTTTAAAAAACGAAATAGAAAAAGTTTTATTATTAGACTTTAATAGGAAAATTCACTTAATTTATGAAAGTGAAGCAAAACAAGCTATATGCTAAAACAAAGGAGAAAAATAAAATGTTAGTATTTAAAATTTTTTTATTAATCTTAATTATAGTAGCAAGCAGTTACATAGGAATCTTATTTTCTAAAAAATATGCAAATAGGGAAAAAGAAATAAAACAAATGAAAACAGCACTAAATATGTTTGCTACGAAAATAAAGTATACATATGAGCCAATACCTAGCTTATTTATGGAAATAGCAAATAAAATAGGTGGAAATATAGGAAGCATATTTTCTTTAGCATCTACTACAATGAAGGAAGAAACAGCTGGAGATGCGTGGGAAAAAGCCTTAAACGAAGTAAACCATAATTTATCTAAAGAAGATATTGCTATTTTAAAAAATTTAAGCAAACTATTAGGCGAAACTGATTTAGAAGGCCAAATAAGTCAAATAGAAGTAGTTAATGAGTTTCTTACTTCGCAATTAGAAAACGCAAATGAAGAAAGAAGAAAGAATGAAAAAATGTATAGAACTTTAGGAATTGTAACAGGACTTACAATTGCTATTATTTTAATATAGAAAGGGGGAAGGGTGTTTTTTTTAAACACTCTAATAATGCGATGGACATTAGTTTATTATTTAAAATAGCGGCAATAGGAATTTTAGTGGCAGTGCTTTACCAAGTATTAGTAAGGGCCGGCAGAGAAGATCAGGCAATGATGACTACACTTGCTGGATTAATTATTGTATTAACATTAGTTATTAAAGAAATTAGCACATTATTTACAAATGTAAGGACAATGTTCGGACTGTAAGAGAGAAAAAAAGGCCAAAATTTAATTCTTTTTAGGTTGCATTTGCACCTTAGGAAGGAATGATATTAAATATGGATGTTATTAAAATAGTTGGAATTGGGCTAATTGCATTAATTATTATTGTTATTATAAAACAGTATAGACCAGAATTTGCATTATATGTGTCTTTAATGGCAGGCGTGCTTATTGTAATGCTAATTTTAAATAAAATGGAAGCCATTATTGAGCTTTTAACTAGCCTATCTAATAAACTAACAGTAAATAATGAATTTTTAATATTATTAATAAAAATTACAGGAATAGCTTTTTTAACAGAATTTGCAGTTAGTATATGTAAAGATACAGGAGAAACTGCTGTTGCAAATAAAGTAGACTTAGGAGGAAAAGTTATTATAATTTCTATGTCAATACCAATTATAGCTAGCCTTTTAGAAACAATTATTAAAATCTTGCCATAATTACCTTAAAGCTTAAATAGTACTAGTTTTCTTGTTTTTCAAATTGCCCGTTGCAGAAGTTAGTTCATAGAAGTAACTCAGAACGGGACCTCTCAAAACTGCGAAAATAGTACTATTTAAGCGGGTTAGCTATAAAACCATTAACTAGTAACATAATTGATTCATAAACGTAAAAAAAATATACTAGGAGGAAAGGTATGTTTTTATATCATACTTATATTTGCAAATGAAGAAAATATTTAAAATAATTATTTTAATAATTATAATTATGTTTTTATTAAATTCATATTGCCTTGCGTCAAAAACTACCATAGAAGAAAGTTCAGAAAAATCCCAGCAAGAAATTTTAGAATCACAGCAAGATAGTTTAAATATTTCTAGCTTCATTAAAGAAGCTCAAAAATATACAGAAAATACATTTGAAGATATAAATTTAAATGATTTATTTACATCAGCAATTACGGGTAAAATAGATAATGAAACTATTTTTAAAACAATTTTTAAAATAATAGGAAAAGAAATAGTAAACTCTATTACTGTTTTAGGAAGCATAATTGTTATTATTGTAATTCATAGTATTTTAAAAAGCATAAGTGATGGCTTAGAAAATAAAAGTATATCTCAAATTACATATTATGTGCAATATATTTTAATTGTTACTTTAATAATGGGAAACTTTGCAGATATTATTACAATGGTAAAAACAAGTATAGAAAATTTAGTAGGTTTTATGAATAGCTTAATACCATTATTAATTACTTTAATGCTATCAACAGGAAGCATTGCATCAGCAGGAATTTTAGAACCTATAATTTTGTTTGTTATTACATTTATAGGAAACTTCATTACAAGTATTTTAATTCCATTTGTATTAATTTCAACAGCTCTTAGCATTGTTTCTAAAGTATCTAGCAGAGTACAAGTAGACAAGCTATCAAAGTTTTTTAATTCATCAGTAGTTTGGGTACTAGGAGTTTCGCTAACACTATTTGTTGGAATAATATCAATAGAAGGTAGTTTAAGTAGCACAGTAGACGGTGTTACAGCTAAAACAGCAAAGGCAGCAGTTTCTAGTTTTATTCCAGTAGTAGGCAAGATATTAGGAGATGCAGTAGATACAGTAATTGGATGCAGTAATGTATTAAAAAATGCAGTTGGAATTGTAGGAGTAATAATTATTATTGGAATTTGTATTGAGCCTATTATTAAACTAGCTATTTTAATGGGACTGTACTATCTAGCGGGTGCAATATGTCAGCCAATTGCAGATGAAAAAATTGTAAAGTTATTAGAAGAAATGGGCAATACCTTTAAAATGCTATTTGCAATATTATGTAGCATTTCTGTTATGTTAGTAGTAGGAACTACTTTAGTAATAAATGTTACTAATAGTGGACTAATGTATAGATAAGAAGGGAGCAATAAAAATGGCATGGGTAAGTAACTGGATTCAAGGAATTATTGTTGCAGTTATTATTAGCACAATTATTGAAATGATACTTCCTGAAGGTAATTGCAAAAAATATATAAAAGTAGTTATTGGAGTGTATATTCTTTTTTCTATAGTTTCACCAGTAATTACTAAATTTACTGGAAATAATTTTAGTGTAACAAATATTTTAGATTTAAATGAGTATATGCAGGCATCTAGTAGCAATGTTCATCAAAATTTAAATGAAAGTCAAGAAGAACAAATTAGGAGTGTTTATGAAAATAATTTAAAAAATGACATAAAAGAAAAAATAAAAGCTAAAGGCTATGAGGTAAGTAATATTTCTTTAGATATAGAAAATAACAATCAATACACATTAAAAACAATAAATATAACTTTAAAAAATATCAATCCAAGTAATATAAATACAAATAGCATACAACTTGTAAATGAGATTAAAATCGAAATTGAAAATGGCAAAAGTAATAATCAAAAAGAAACAAATACAGAATCTACAGTTTCAATATCAAGCAAAGAAAAAAACGCCTTAAAACAATATTTAAGTGGAATTTATGAAATAGATGAAAAAAATATTAGCATAAATTAAAAAAGGAGGAAATAAGTTTATGTTAAAGGAAAAAATAAAACAATTAATTGCTAAAGGAGAAAACATAGAAAGTAAAAAGAAAATAGAAAACTTAGTAGTGTTTTTAATTATATTAATTATAACAATAATAGCAATTAATGTTATTTGGAATGGAGATAAAAATAAAAAAGATGAAGAATCTGAATATGATCCAAATAAAAAGTTAGCAATGGAAACAGTAGAAACCTCAAATAATTCAAATATACAAAATGATTTATCTATGCAATTAGAAGAAATTTTAGAAAAAATAGATGGAGTAGGTAAAGTAAAGGTTTTAATAACGTATTCGCAAACGAATGAAATAATTCCAATGTACAATGAAGATACATCACAAAAGGACACAGAAGAAAAAGATACAAGTGGTGGAACAAGAAAGATAATTGAAACAGATGTAAGTAAAGAAATTATTTATAAGGAAGAAAATGGAAGCAAAATACCAATTACACAAAGCATAGTAAGCCCTAAAATAGAAGGAGCAATTGTTACAGCACAAGGAGCAAATAATGCTACAACAAAAGCAAATATTATTCAAGCAGTAGAGGCTGTTACAGGAATTGCATCACATAAGATTCAGGTTTTTACTATGTCAAGCTAAAAATAGTTACTATATAACATTTATAATTATATTTTAGCTTAAATAGTACTAGTTTTCTTGTTTTTCAAATTGCCCGTTGCAGAAGTTAGTTCATAGAAGTAACTCAGAACGGGACCTTTCAAAACTGCGAAAATAGTACTATTTAAGCAAATAGAGAAAAATTAATTACTAGCAAATTTATTTGAAATTATTATTTATTATAAACAGGAGGAATTTAATATGAAAAATTTTAAGAAAAATCAAGTGGTTATTTTTGTAGCTGCACTTATGCTAATAACAGCAGGCTATTTAAACTTTAGTAATGAGCAAAATATGAATAAAAATCTGCTTCCAACTAGTAGCTTAGCAGATTCAGAACAAATGGCTAGCATTGGAGATGCAACTTTAGTTAATGCTAATCAAGTTGTAGGAAATGATAGCACTAAACAAACAGATACATCAAAAAATGATGTAAATAATGTAAAAGAAGATATAAATGAAAGTAATAGCAATTTACAAACTAATAATATGCAACCTACAGTAAATAACAGTAATATAGAGAATGTAGAGCAATATACTCAAACAAATACACAAATAGTAAAAGACGAATACTTTACACAATCTAGATTAGATAGAGATAATATGTATTCACAAATGCTTGAAAATTATCAAAAAATATTAGAAGCAAGTAATTTAAGTAGTGAAGAAAAAGAACTTGCACAAACAGAGATTAAAAGAATTAACAATGAAAAAAATGCAATTATGATAGCAGAAAATTTAATAAAAACAAAAGATTTTGAAGATACTGTTATATTTATAAATAATGGAAATGTAAGTGTAGTAGTAAAAACAGACAAATTAGAAGAAAATCAAATAGCACAAATTCAAAATATTATAACAAGAGAGCTAAATGTAAAAGTAACAAAAATCAATGTTAGCAATAGAAAATAAGTGGTATTGAATTTTAAAATTGCTATTTTACATAAAATATGTTATAATAAATGCGTAAATCATACAAATAGGCCAAAATATTTTTTTGACCTAAAAGTTAAAACTATATTTTAATATTTGGAGGTGAAATAATGTTAATTCCTATTCCTGTGAACATTCATGGAAGAAATGAAGTACGGTTATGTGGAATAGTTATTAAAGACTATAAACCTCAAACCATAATCATTTCAAACGAGCAGTATGAAACAGCAAATATCTTAGTAACACTTGAAAATGGAAAAGAAATTTATGTGCCAATCTTCATAAAAGCAAATACAGACATAGATTGGAGAAGGGCAACAATAACTGGTTCAATGTATTCCTACTATATCAAGTATGAAAAAGAGGAAAACTCACAGTACCATCAAAGAAACCGTGTTTTTGTAAGCGAAATAGAAATAGAAGATCATTCAAACGAAACCATAAACTATGTTAAACTTGTCGGTACAATACAAAGCTTTCCAATATACAATAGTATGGCAAGAGGCGGAACTACAAACTTTAAAGTTAAAGTTCCAAACGTTGAAGGGACAATATCAAGCATTTCATGCATTGCATACGGCTATTTAGCATCAGAAATTAGCAGGTATAGAGAAGGAACAACAATTGCCTTAGAAGGGAAAATCCAAGGAAGAGGTAAGTATACAAAGGTACGTGTATGTAATATTCTCAAATAAAAATAAGTTTTAACTAAAAAGAGCACAATATTAAAGTGCTCTTTATTTTTTAGCATTTAAATTAATATCTATAATTGCACAAATTTTATTAATTTTGTTGTATTTTTTTTATTTATTGATATAATAGTAACGTAAAATTAAGATAATTGTATGTAGGAGGAGTTTATGATAAAAAAAGTCGCAATACTTGCAAATGGTGGAGATGTTTCAGGCTTTAATGCTGTAATTAGAGCAATTATAAAAACAGCAGAAAACAATAATATAGAATGTTACGGATTTATTGAAGGTTATAGAGGATTAGTAGAAAATAATTTAGTAAGATTATGTACTAACGGTACAGGAAATGCAATAGGAATACTTCCTAAAGGTGGCTCAATCATTGGATCTTCAACAAATTCAAATGTATTTAATTTTCCAGTAGAAGAAAATGGAGAAATAGTATATAAAGATTTATCAGATAAATGTGTTAAAAACCTTAAAGATGACGAAATAGACTGCTTATTTACACTAGGAGGAGATGGAACCCAAAAATCTGCAAGAGATTTATCTTTAAAAGGCATAAATGTAATAGGCGTTCCAAAAACAATAGATAATGATGTAGCATGTACAGAAATTACATTTGGCTATAACACAGCAGTTTCTGTTGCAGCAGATGCATTAGACAGGCTTCATACAACAGGTGCAACACATCATAGAATTATGGTATTAGAAGTAATGGGAAGATATGCAGGTTGGATTGCATTAGAATCTGCCATTGCAGGTGGAGCAGATGTTGCATTAATTCCAGAAATTCCTTATGATATAAATAAAGCTGCACAAAAGATTATAAATCGTAAAAATCGTGGAAAACCATTTAGCATAGTAGTTGTTGCAGAAGGTGCAAAACCAATAGGTGGAGAAATTAGCATTAAAAAAGTTACAAATAAAGGTAAAGGTGTAGATAATAACAAACTTGGTGGAGTAGGAGAAAAAGTTGCAGAACAGTTACAAGAATTAACTGGCTTAGAAGCTAGATGCACAGTTTTAGGCTATATGCAAAGAGGCGGAAGTCCTACTGCATTTGATAGAGTTTTATCTACAAAATATGGAGCAAAAGCAATGGAACTTGCACTAGAAGGCAAATTTAATGTATTAACAGTTATAAAAGATGGAAGGTTAGATAGTGTTCCACTTGAATTAGTAGTTGGAAATAACAAAGAAATTGGTGCAGTATCTGGCAATACTCCTGAAAGCAATATTCGTAAGGTGAACATGGATCATGACTTGGTAAAAACAGCAAGACATATTGGAATTAATTTAGGAGATTAGTTAAAAATATAAAAATTAAAGTTAGCAATTAAATACACTGTATTATTTTCAAAATTAATTAAAATAGAAAGGACAAGCTATAAATGACAGATTTCAAACAAAAAATAGCAGAAGAAATTAGTAAAAAAGTTAGCATGCCAAAAGAAGAAATTTATGAATATATAGAAGTACCTACAGATGAAAAAATGGGAGATTTTTCTTTTCCATGCTTTAAGCTTGCAAAAGAATTAAAAAAAGCTCCACAAATGATAGCAGAAGACTTAAAGCAAAGCCTTTATTTTGATGAAGAATTTATGCAAAAAATAGATGTTGTAAGTGGTTATTTAAACTTTTATATAAATCCACAAGCATATATAGAAAACGTTTTAAATGAAATTGCAAGTTCTAAAGAAAACTATGGGAAAAGCATAGTAGGAAATGGAAAAAATATCGTAATAGATTATTCAGCACCAAACATTGCAAAACCATTTCATATAGGCCATTTACGTTCTACTGTAATTGGAAATGCAATTTATAAAATATACAAATTTTTAGGCTACAATGTTGTAGGAATTAATCATTTAGGAGATTATGGAACTCAATTTGGAAAATTAATAGAAGGTTACAAATTATGGGGAAAAGAATATAATATTGAAGAAAATCCTATAGATGAGTTAACAAAAATTTATGTAAGAATAAACAATCTTTGCAAAGAAGATGAAGCAGTTTTAGAAAATTGTAGAAACAATTTTAAAAAGCTAGAAGATGGAGATCCAGAATGTACTGAATTATGGACAAAATTTAGAGAGCTTAGTTTAAAAGAGTTCCAAAAAGTATATGACTTATTACAAGTTAGTTTTGACTCATGGAATGGAGAGGCTTTCTATTCAGATAAAATGCAAGAAGTTGTAGATATTTTAAAAGAAAAAAATCTTTTAAAACCATCAGAAGGAGCAATGGTTGTAGATTTATCTGAAAAAGATATGCCACCATGCATAATAGAAAAAACAAATGGCTCAACAACATATGCAACACGTGATTTAGCAGCAATATTATATAGAGCAAGAAACTACAATTTTGATAAAGCATTATATGTAACTTCTTATGAACAAATATTACATTTTAAGCAAATTTTTGAGGTTGCAAAATACTTAGATTTAGATGAAAAATATACTCAAAATTTAGTACATATTCCATTTGGAATGATACAGCTAAAAAGCGGAAAAATGTCTACAAGAGAAGGAAATGCTATAAAACTAGAAGACTTACTAAATGAAGCAATTTCTAGAGTAACAAAAATTATAGATGAAAAAAATCCAGAACTTGAAAACAAAGAAGAAACTGCTAAAAAAATTGGTATAGGTGCGGTTATATTTAATGACTTATATAACAGCAGAATAAAAGATGAAATTTTCGATTGGGACACAATGCTTAATTTTAATGGAGAAACAGGCCCATATATGCAATATATTTATGTAAGAACAAAAAGCTTATTAGAAAAAGCAGGCTATGTTCCAAAAATAGAAGATGTAGATTTTACCAAACTATTAGATGAATCTTCATTAAGAGTAATAAAATTAATTTATAATTTTCAAAATGTTTTATTACAAGTTAGTGAAAAATATGAGCCATATATATTAGCAAGATATTTAATACATTTAGCACAAAGCTTTAGTAGCTTTTATAATGAAAATAAAATTATAATAGAAGATAAAGCTTTACAAGATGCAAGACTATACCTAACATATAGTGTAGGCTTAGTATTAAAAATAGGAGCAAATTTACTTGGAATACAAATGCCAAATAAAATGTAAAAAATTAATATTTAGGCAATATATGGAGGAAAAATGATAAAAGGGGATACAGTAACAGAAGAAAAAGCAAAAGTAGAAAAAGTAAATGAAAAATTAGAAGAAGAAAATTTAGAAGAAAAAAATTTAAAAGAAGAAAGTTTAGAAAAAGAAAGCACTACTAAAATAAAAAATAAAGAAAACAAAAATAATAAAAAAACAAATAAATCTAAAAATAAATTTACCATATTTAATATACCTATAACTAGATTATTTGCTTATTTTATAATATATAGCATAATAGGTTACATATTAGAAACAACTTTTGCGTTAATTACAAAAGGTGTTTTAGAAAGTAGAAAAAGTTTTTTATATGGACCATTTTGCGCTATTTATGGTTTAGGCGCAACAGTTATGATAGTTGGACTTCAAAAATTTAACAAAAATAATTATACTTTATTTTTTGGTGGAGTTTTAGTAGGCTCCATAGTAGAGTATTTAGTTAGCTGGATAGGAGAAATGATATTTAAAATTAAATGGTGGGATTATTCAAACATGCCATTTAATATTAATGGAAGAATATGTTTAGTTTTCTCTATAATTTGGGGAATTTTAGCAATTTATTTAATGTCACATTTTAATCCAAAAATAGATAAACTTTTAAACAAAATTCCTTTAAAAGTGCTAAAACCACTTTCAATAACGCTTATTGTTTTTTTATTTTTAGATTGGGTAATTAGCAGTTTTGCAGTTCAAATGTTTTATGCAAGGCTAGCTAATAAAAAGAATGTTGAACTACAGCAATCTAGTATTATATTAGAAAAATATAATGAATTATATAATGAAAATGAAACTGTAAATAAAATAGTGAATACTCTTTTTTCTGATGAAACTATTATTAAAAGTTTTCCTAATTTAAAGGTTACAACAAAAAGTGGTGATACTATTTTAGTACATAGTTTCTTCCCTGAAATAGAACCATATTACATAAAACTATTTATACCTAAATTTTAAAAAATATCTATTATTTTTTTTATAAATATGGTAAAATTAGCTATGAAATTTGTAACAGTAATTTAATAAAGGTTATAATATATATTAGAATTATTCACAATTAGGAGGATATAATGAGAAAATACTTTGGCACAGATGGAATTAGAAGAATTGCGAACACAGAACTTTCTCCAACTTTAGTATATCGTGTTGCAAAGGCAGGAGCTTATGCATTATCAAAGCAAACAGATCATACACCAACAATATTGATAGGAAGAGATACCAGAATTTCAGGAACTTTAATAGAGTCAGCAATGACAGCAGGATTTCTAAGCTATGGAGCAAACGTTATAAGTTTAGGTGTTATACCAACACCAGGTGTAGCATATTTAACAAAAAAACTAAAAGTAGATGCAAGTGTTGTAATTTCAGCATCTCACAATACATATGAATTTAATGGAGTAAAATATTTTAGCAATAAAGGAATGAAAATTCCAGATGAACTTGAAGAAGAAATAGAAGAAATGATGGATTCTGATGAGCTAGAAAATAATCTTACTGCTGTAAATGATAAAATAGGTGTAGCAGAAGTAAGGACAGATCTTTTAGATGAATATGTTTATTTCTTTAGAAAAAACTTTGAAGAAGAATTTGAAAACTTTAACAGTGAAGATTTTGTTGTAGCAATAGATACAGCAAATGGTGCTACATCTGCTGTTGCAGATAAAGTATTTACTGCATTAGGAATTAAACATTATATTATGAATAATACACCAAATGGCGTAAATATAAATGAAAATTGTGGCTCTACACACCTAGATATGCTTAAAAAATATGTTGTAAAAAATAATTGTAATTTAGGTATTGCATATGATGGTGATGGAGATAGATGTTTAGCAGTTGATGAAAATGGAATAGAAATAGACGGAGATAAGCTATTAGCTATAATTTCTAATTATATGAAAGAAAAAGGCACATTAAAAAATAATGCAATAGTTGCAACTGTAATGAGCAACTTAGGCTTGAAAAAATATGCAGAAAGTAATAATATAAACTTAGTTCAAACAAAAGTTGGAGATAGATATGTTTTAGAAGAAATGCTAAAAAATGGGTATAATTTAGGTGGAGAACAATCAGGGCATATTATATTTTTAGATTATAATCCTACAGGAGATGGAATATTAACATCTTTAATGTTAATTAGAGTTATGTTAGAAAAACAAAAAAAGGCATCAGAGTTATCAAAAATTATTCAAATATATCCACAAATATTAGTAAATGCTAAAGTTTCAAGTGACAAAAAAGAAAGCTATAAAGATGACGTAGAAATTCAAAATGAAATTAATAATTTAGAAAAAGAATTTTCTGGAAATGGAAGAGTTTTAATAAGACCATCTGGCACAGAACCATTAGTTCGTGTTATGATTGAAGGAGAAGACCAAAATTATATAAAACAAAAAGCAGAAAATTTAGCAAAACTAATTGAACGAAAGTTAAATTAATTAGATGTTTTACAAGGAAAATATATTAAAAATGTATATTCCTATAAAATATATATGATAAACAAAGGAGGAATTTAAAAATGCCAGTAATTAATTTTACAAACCCTATTCAAGTTTTAGTAGCAGTAGTATTATTTGTATTAGTTTTATATCTTGGAAGGGAAACAAAAAAATCATTAGTAGTAGGAATTATGCTATTTTGCTTTATAGCTATTTTACTTGGACACACAATTGAATTTATGACAGTTGCACAATCTGATGAACTTATTTATAAAGCAGTTACAACATCAGCTACATTTGATTTAGTATTTATTTTCTTATCTTTTATTTCTTATTTATGGATTGACGATATTGAAGTAAAAGCAGGAAAGAAAAAAAGTATAGACAACAGCTTAGAATGGTTTTGGAACAAAGTATAATAAAATCTTATTACAAGAAAGGAAAGCACACTTATGTCAAAATTTTATTTAACAACTCCTATTTATTACCCAAGTGGAAAATTTCATATAGGAACTGCTTATACTACAACATTAGCAGATGCAATAAAAAAATATAAACAAGCAAGAGGATATGATGTATATCTTCTTACTGGAATGGACGAGCATGGTCAAAAAATACAACAAGTTGCAGAAAATTTAGGTAAAACACCTCAAGAGCATGTAGACCAAATGGCAGAAGAAGCTAAAAAATTATGGAAACTAATGGAAATTGACTATGACGATTTCATACGCACAACACAGCCTAGACATGAAAAAGTAGTAGAAGAAATATTTGATAGATTAATGGAACAAGGAGACATTTACCTTTCAGAATATGAAGGGTGGTATTGTATGCCTTGTGAAACTTACTTTACAGAAACACAATTAGTAGATGGAAAATGTCCGGAATGTGGTAGAGAAGTTAAAAAAATGAAAGAAGAATCATATTTTTTCAACATGAAAAAATATGCTAACAGATTAATAGATTTTTATAATCAAAATCCTAATTTCATTTTGCCAGAGTCTAGAAAAAATGAACTATTTAATAATTTTTTAAAGCCAGGCTTAGAAGATTTATGTGTAAGCCGTACAAGCTTTGACTGGGGTGTAAAGGTAAGAAAAGATCCAAAACATGTAGTGTATGTATGGTTAGATGCATTAACAAATTACATTACAGCATTAGGCTATTTATCAAACGATGATAGTTTAATGCAAAAATATTGGCCTGCAGATGTTCATCTTGTAGGTAAAGATATAATTCGTTTTCATGGAATTTATTGGCCTATTTTCTTAATGGCCTTAAACTTACCACTTCCAAAACAAATTTATGCACATGGCTGGATTATGATGAAAGATGGTAAAATGTCTAAATCAAAAGGAAATGTTATATATCCAGAACCACTAATAGAGCGTTATGGTTTAGATGCATTTAAATACTTCATTTTAAAAGAAATGTCATACAGCCAAGATGGAACTTTTACACCAGAAGGATTTATTGAAAAATATAATTTTGATTTATGCAATGATTTAGGAAATCTACTTAACAGAACAATAGGAATGGTAAATAAATATTTTGGAGGAGAAATTAAAGAATATCCACAAAATGTATCTTCATTAGACAAAGAATTAGAAAACTTTTCAAATGGTATAATACATAGTGTAGAAGAATATTTTGATACTTACCATATAAGCCAAGCAATTGGCGAAACATGGACTTTAGTTTCTAGAACTAATAAATATATAGATGAAACAATGCCATGGACATTATTTAAAGAAGAAAAAACAGAAGAATTACAAAGCGTTATGTACCATTTAGTAGAAAATTTAAGAAGAATTGCTATTTTAATTTCTCCATATATGGTGCATACATCACAAAAAATATTAGATGAGCTTTCTATACCACAAGAACTTAGGTCATGGGAAAGTATGCAAAAATACAACGAAATTAAAAACATAAAAGTAACAGACAAGCCAGAAGTATTATTTGCAAGATTAGAACAAGAAGCTGAAATAGAAGTAATTAAAAATATGATGAAATAAAGTTTAAAGGGATGAAGAAAATGGGAAAATTATTTATAATAGATGGAACAGATGGAAGTGGCAAACAAACACAATTTGAAAAATTAAAAGAGCATTTGTCTAAAGATGGAATTGAATTTAAAACAATGAGTTTTCCTAATTATGAATCACCATCTTCTAGTTTAGTAAAAATGTATTTATCTGGTGAGTTTGGAGAAAATGCAAAAGATGTTAGTCCATATATTGCTTCTACATTTTATGCAGCAGATAGATATGCAACATATATAAAGGAATTTAAACAATATTATGAAAATGGCGGTATTTTGCTAGCAGATAGATATACTACATCTAATATGATACATCAAACTGGGAAAATTACAAATAAAGAAGAAAGAGAAAAATTTTTAAATTGGTTATGGGAATTTGAATTTAATTTATATGGTTTGCCAGTACCAACTGAAGTATTTTTCCTAAAAATGCCACCAGAAACAGCACTTACATTAATTAAAAATAGAGAAAATAAATTTACACATTCTATGCAAAAAGATATTCATGAAAGAGATAAAAATCATATAATAGATAGTTTTAACGCAGCTTGTGAAGTAGCTAAAAATTATAACTGGTATACAGTAGAATGTGTAAAAGAAGGAAATATACGTACTATAGATGATATACATGATGAGATTTATGAAGAAATAAAGAAAAAAATTTAAATTATGAATTTTTAAAGACTAAAAATATAATACTTTTACAATTTACTTGTATATATTATTTTATATTTTTAGTCTTTTAGTCTTTTAGTTTAAATATAATATTAAAAATAAGGAAATAATTTATGGAAAATAAAGATGATTGGGAAGAATTAGAAAAATGGCAAGAAGCAGAAAAACAAAAAAGAATAGAAAAATATGAAATAGACTTTAATGATCCTAATGAAATAAAAAAGGGAAAACAAAATGTAGATACTTTGTCTAAGTATTTAAATAAAACATTAAAGATAATATTAATAGTTATATCATTAATTGCAATTTTTATGGTATTTATAATACTTACTCATGTTTCAATGATTTTCAGTAATGCCAAAAGAATGACTGATGCAGATATTAATACTGTTATAGAACAATATGGAACAGATATTAAAGTTGTTTCAAAAGATATAGACGAAAATGAAAATGGCAAATATATATTAACACCAAAAAACAATAAAAATATTCAATTTACAGTAATAAAAAAATGGGGAGCTTTACTTGATGATTTTAAAGCAAACCTTCAAAAATATATTTTTAATAACTGGCAAAGCAATATAAAAGAGCAAATTCAAACTAAAGAAAGCATTAATGAAAATGGACTTTTACAATATGAAAATTACATAGTTGTAGAAGAAATAGAAAAATTAAATAAAGGGACAGAAGCTTTAATTAGTTTTTTAGAATATGCTGAAAGCTGGAATAAAGAAAACAAAATTGTAAACATTTGGCAGCAAAAAAATGGACAGTTTATTATGCCTATAGACATATATATAGTATTTAAAGAAAAAGAAATACATCCATATTATAAAGGCTTCCAAACAGCAGATGAAATACGAGAAAAAGTAAAAAATGCAGTGGATTTAATAAATTAATATGGCAAAATTTATATGATTTTTGTATTGACATAAAGAATAAAAAAGTAGTATAATTAATATACTAATAATGAATAGCTATTCAATAATACGAGTGTTTCGCGACTCATAAAAAAATGGCGAACAATATATTCGAGTGTTTCGCAACTCAAAAACAATAGCGAACAATATATTCGAGTAAAGGTTAGCTCAAGAAAAATAACCTATTTTAATTAAGGGGAGTTAAAATTAATTTTTTAACTCCTTTTTCTTATTTTATAGGAAAAATCGCAGATTTTTGCTATAAAACAAGGTTAAGTTACCTTGGGCTGTGCGGTTTGCAAAGCAAACCTGTACATGTGGCGAAGCCACTTTTCTTATTTTAGGAGGTATAAAAAATGTTTAAATTTTATGAAGTAGATAGCGAATATATAAAATATTTAAAAGACAATGGAGATGACAAAATTCCAAATATAGATTATAAAAAACATAAAAAATTTTTTTGTGGAATAGTGCTAACAATTAATAATTTTAACTACTTTGCACCTGTATCTTCTTATAATAAAAGAGCTCATACAGTATTTTTAATTATGGATAAAGATAGAAAAACTAAAGAATTAAAACCAATATCATCTTTAAGACTTTCTTTTATGTTTCCGTGTCCAATAGAATATTTAAGTCAAAAAGATTTTTCAAAAGAAGATAAAAAATATCAAATATTATTGAGAAAAGAATTGCATTATTGTAATATAAATAGTGAAAAAATAAAAAAATTGGCAAATCAGGTATATAAACTAGGATTAAATAGTAAAACTAGGGAAAAATTCAATATATGCAATTTCAGTGAATTAGAAGATAAATGTTTAGAATATTTGTCGTTAAACAACCAACCAAATTAATACAAAAAAACATCTAAATAATATAAAGTATAGGTGTAAGTAAAAGAGGAAAAAATGAGCAAAATTAATAAAAAAGAATTAAAACATATATTTAATAAAATGAAAATTGATAAAAAGCAAGCCATAGAAGAATTATGTAATAAATATTATAAGCTAATTTATGGTATAGCTTTTAGTATATTAAAGAATAAAGAAGATTCAGAAGATGTTGTTCAAAATTTTATAACAAAAATATATAGTATGAATGTAAATAATCTTCCAAAAGATAAAGAGGCTACTTGGTTATATGCAGTGGTAAAAAATGAAGCATTAGAATTCATTAGAAAGAAAAACAAGCAAATTAATATAACTGATGAAAACATATATGAAATAAAAAATGAAAATGATGAAATAGAAGAAGTTATTGATAAAGAAAATTTTAATAATTTAATAAGTAATCTAAACAATAAAGAAAAAGAAATTGTATCATTAAAAATAATTTCTAATTTATCATTTAGTGAAATATCTAAATTATTAGAACAGCCAATTAGCACTATTAAATGGAAATATTATAGAGCAGTATACAAAATTAAATTATTACTAGGAAATATTGCGATGTTTATAATAACTTTTACATTAGGAGTATTTACAGTAAAAAGTAGTTTTAAAAAAGTTAGCAATTCAATATCAACAGATAAAAACCAAGAAAATGTTAACAGTAGTAATTTAAATGAAATGGCAGAAGTTAATTTATCTAATCAACCACTTAAAAATGAAATAATAAGTGAAGAAATCTCAGGAAATACTACTAGCACAGATTCTATAGTAGCCAATAATATAAATAGCACAATGGAAACTAATTACATAGTGCAAAATAAAAAAATAAATTACATAGGAATAGGCACATTATGTATTTCATTAATCTTCTTAATAATAACAATATATTCAATTTTTTCTTCAAAAATCAGACCAAAAATAAAGATAAAAACATCTAAATAATAGAAAGGGGAGAAACTTATGAAGAAAAATTTAAAAACTTTATTTATCATTATAGGTGTCATACTTATTTTATGTTTTATGTTTTTTCTAGCAGATTATAGTAGAGTAAAACAAAATAAAAAGCCAATATTTTGTATGTTAAAAGATGAAGTAAATGATGGCGGAACAAAAATATATTTAGGATTAGGCTATAAAGTTATAGATTTTAATACAGTATCTGGCTTTGATGAAATGAAGATTGGCACGTGGTTTATGGAATACAATGATTTTGATACTGAAATAGATAGTATGAAAGAAACTGTAAAATTAGTAGTAGTAAAAGTAAATCCTAATAATTTATTAGCTATGGAGGCAGAAAATACAAATAATTTATATAGCATTGGATTAAAAAATGTAGAGAATATTGAATTTAAAAAAGGTCAAGAAATTTTAGTATATTGTGATGGAATGATTTTAACAACTTATCCAGCATCTTTTGCCAATATTGGAAAAATAGAAATTATTAAAGAGAAAAGCGATATAGAAATACCTGAAAATATATTAAAATATTGTTATAGGTCAAAAGAAAATGTCAAAGTTACATTAAATGAGCTTACTAAAAATAGTATAACTATTACTATAGTAGATACTAATAAAATTCCATATAATTATTCTAATGATTACACTATATATAAAAAGGTAAAAAATGAAAATTACATAGGTGTAGGAGAAAAAATAGGGAAAGATACAGAAAATTCCATAGCCGGATTTACACGGAACAGGAAGTGAATATATATGGGAAAAGTTACCTATATTTGCCATGGACATAGAACCATTAGTATATAATTTACCAAGCATGTCAGAAGATAGTAATTATAAAGTAATTGGCTATAAATTAAATTGGGAGTTATCATATGGAAATTTGAAGAAACGGTGAATATAAATTTGTTTATAATACAGGAGATTCTTTATTAATAAATATAAAGTTTAATATTGATAAAAATGGAAAAATAACACATGAAGAACCTGAAATAGAGTAATTAAAATGAGAGTTCATATTGAGCTCTCATTTGTTTTATCTACTTACATATGTTTGAAATGAAATAATAATAATATTGACACTTTCAATTAAAGGTATTAAAATATATTATGATTTGCAGTAATAAATAGCATTTTTAGATTAAAGAAACAAAAAAAGCTTATATTTTAAAATAGCAATACAAGAAAGGAAAATTATGTTAGAATTAAAAGATATTTGTTTTTCAAGAGATAATAAAAAAATATTAGATCATATTAATTTAAACATTGATACAGATAAGTTTGTTGTTATTACTGGGCCAAATGGTTCAGGAAAATCAACTTTAGTTAAAATAATTATGGGAATTCAAAAGCCGGATTCAGGAAAAGTTTTATTAGAAGGTAAAGATATTACTGACTTATCTGTAGATGAAAGGGCAAAATTAGGCATTGGTTTTGCATTCCAACAACCTGTAAAATTTAAAGGAATTACAGTATATGATTTATTAAAATTATCTTCAGGAAAACCAATAAACAAAAATGAGGCTTGTAATATATTATCAAAAGTAGGATTATGCGCAAAAGAATATGTAGATAGAGAAGTAAACAACTCATTATCTGGTGGAGAACTAAAAAGAATTGAAATTGCAACAGTTGCTGTACGTAATTCAAAGCTTACTATTTTTGACGAACCAGAAGCTGGAATTGACTTATGGAGTTTTCAAAGTTTAATTAAAATATTTGAAGATATGAGAAAAATTGTAAAAGGCACAACTCTTATTATTTCTCATCAAGAACGTATTTTAAATATAGCAGATGAAATTATTTTAATGAAAGATGGAAAAATAGAAACAAAAGGAAACAAAGAACAGATATTAGATGAGGTATTAGAAAGACCTGTATGTTGTAAGCTAGAAGGAGGTAAAATTAATGGATAAAATAGATTCTGATTTATTACATGAAATTACTGACCTAGAAGGCGAAAACTTTGAAGGTGCTTACAATATTCGTAAAAATGGAAAAGGCATTGAGAGAAAAGTAACAGAAAATATAAATATTGTAACAAAAAAAGATGTATCAGGAATAGATATATATGTTAAAGAAAATACAAAATTTGAAATTGTACACATTCCAGTAATTATTACAGAAAGTGGATTAAATGATGTTGTTTATAATGATTTTTATATTGGAAAAAATGCAAATGTTGTTATTATAGCAGGGTGTGGAATTCATAATGATCATCATAAAGATTCACAGCATGATGGCATACACCGTTTCTTTTTAGAAGAAGGTGCAAAAGTAAAATATATAGAAAAACATTATGGAGAAGGAACAGGTACAGGCAAAAGAATTTTAAATCCAGTAACAGAAGTTCATTTAAAACAAGGTTCAACTTTAGAAATGGAATCAACACAAATAAAAGGTGTAGATTCTACAATTAGAGAAACAAAAGGTGTATTAGAAGATAATACTAATTTTGTTGTTACAGAAAAAATTATGACACATGGCATGCAAAGTGCGAAAACAATATTTAATGTAGAATTAAATGGAAAAAATGCTAGCACAAAGGTAACTTCTAGATCAGTAGCAACAGAAAATTCAGTTCAACAATTTGAATCAAAAGTAGTAGGAAATACAGAGTGCTTTGGACATGTTGAATGTGATGCAATTATTAAAGATAATGGTAAAGTAATTGCAATTCCAGAAATTATTGCAAATAATGTTAATGCAAATTTAATTCATGAAGCTGCAATTGGAAAAATTGCAGGGGACCAATTAATGAAATTAATGACATTGGGCTTAAATGAAAAAGAAGCAGAAGAAGCTATAATTAACGGATTTTTAAGATAAAAAGTGGAGATTATTTTAAATGTTAGATCAATTTTCAAGAACAGAATTGTTAATAGGAAAAGAAAAAATAGAAAAACTAAAAAATTCTAAAGTTGCAGTATTTGGCATTGGAGGAGTGGGCTCTTTTGTTGTTGAAGGCTTGGCAAGAGCAGGAATAGGAAGTTTTATATTGGTAGATGATGACAAAGTTAATTTAACTAATTTAAACAGACAATTAATAGCTACCCACGAAACAATAGGAATGTTTAAAGTAGATGTAGCTAAAAAAAGAATATTAGATATTAATCCAAGCGCAAATGTAGAAGTATATAAAGAGTTTTTTATGCCAAATAGCGAAGAAATTTTAGATAACACAGTTAATTATATAGTGGACGCAATAGACACAGTAACTGCAAAAATTGAATTAGTAGTTAGAGCAAACAAATTAAATATTCCAATAATATCATGTATGGGAACAGGAAATAAGTTAGACCCAACAAAATTTAAGGTAACAGATATTTACAAGACTAATGTGTGCCCACTAGCTAAAGTTATGAGAAAAGAATTAAGAGCAAGAAAAATTAAAAAGCTTAAAGTAGTTTATTCAGAAGAAGAACCAATTAAGCTAAATGAAGTTTTAAAATCTGATTATGAATTAGAAAATATGGAAACAAAGAGAAATGGCAAGGCAAAAACACAAGTGCCAGGAAGTATATCTTTTGTTCCATCAGTAGCAGGGCTAATTATATCAGGAGAAGTAATAAAAGATATTATAAGTTAATAAATATGTTACTATTCAAATCATCCGCAATGTATACTAAAAGAAAGGAAGGACCTACTTTGAGAAAAATTACAGACTTTATTATAAACAAAAGACATTTTATATTAGTTTTATTTATTATTTTAACAATTGTTTCTGCTATATTATCAACAAAAGTTAAAATTAATCATGACATAGCAAAATATTTGCCAGATACATCAGAAACAAGAATTGGCATGGACATTATGGAAAAAGAATTTTCAGAAGTTGAAACAAGTACTTTAAACTTAATGTTTGAAAATTTAGCAGATGAAGAAAAATTAAATATAAAAAATGATTTGGAAAACATAGAAGGAATAAAAAGTGTAGATTATGAAAATACAGAAAAATATAACAAAGATAATTATACATTATATGTTATTACAGTAGATGATAAGTCAGATTCAACATTAGCAACTAATATATATAATCAAATAAATGAAAATTATAAAGATTATACTATTTATACAAGTGGAAACGTATCTGAAACTAATAAATCAGTATTACCGTTTTGGATTGTTGTACTTGCAGTTATAAGTGCCTTAATCATTTTAATTATAATGTGCGAATCTTACGTAGAGCCATTTTTATTTTTAACTTCAATATTAATGGCAGTAGTTTTAAACAAAGGAACAAATGTTATATTTCAAAATGTATCTAACATTACAGAATCAATAGTTGCAATATTACAAATGGCATTATCAATGGACTATTCAATAATGTTAATGAATAGATACGACCAAGAAAAGAAAACAGAAAAAGACAATGTAAAAGCAATGAAAAATGCTTTACACAAAGCTATGCAAGCTATATCAAGTAGTTCTGTTACAACAATAGTTGGACTTTTAGCATTAGTATTTATGAGTTTTAAAATTGGAAAAGATTTAGGCTTGGTTTTAGCCAAAGGTGTATTATTTAGCTTAATTTGTATTTTCTTTGTACTTCCAGCTTTAATACTAATGTTTGATAAATGGATAGTAAAAACTAAAAAGAAAAGTCCTAATATTAAATTAAACAAGTTAGGTAGTTTTAGCTATAAAATTAGGTTTATTTCAGTTCCTATATTTCTTATAGTATTTATTACAAGTTTTATATTAAAAGGCAATTTAGGAATAAATTATACAGACACGCAATCAGACGAAATAGCCAATGTTTTTAACGAAAACAATCAAATGGCTATTATATATAAAAATGAAGATGAAGAAAAAATTTCACAATATTTAAAAGATTTTGAAGATGAAGAAAAAGTAGATGAAGTATTAGCTTATGGAAATACTATTAATGAAGCTCTAACTTATGATAAGCTAAACGATAGATTAAAAGACCTAGGAAGAGAAACTGATACAGAAGATTATTTATTAAAAATAGTATATTATGATTACTATAATCAAGATAAGAAAAATAGCATGACGTTTGCTGAATTTATTGATTTCATTGAAAATGATGCATATAACAATGAAAAAGCAAACAAAAAGATTGATAGTAACACTAAAAAAGATATTACAAGATTAAAAAATTTTGTTACAGTAAATGCAATGAATAAAAAGAAAACAGCTAGTGAAATAGCAGAAATACTAGAAATAGATAAAAGCAAAATAGATGATATTTTTATTTACTATCTTTCTAAAAATAATAATACACAAATTACTTTAAATGACTTTATTAACTTTATGAATAAAGATGTTTTAACAAATAAAAAATATGCAAATAAAATAGATTCAAAAAGTAAAGCTAGTTTGCAAACATTATCAGCTTTTACAAATAAGCAAACAATACAAAAGAAAATGAAAAGCAGCCAAATGGCAAAACTATTTGGAATTGATAGCAATACAATGAATGAATTGTACAAATATTATGTTCTTGCAAATGATATTGATACCAAAATGACAATTTCGGAATTTTCAAATTTTGTATTAAATAATGTATTAAATGATAGCAATTATGCAAATAGTTTTGATGAGCAAACAATTCATAGTATAAAAGTATTAGCAACATTTAGTAATTTAAATATAATTGATAAACAAATGAATTCTACAGAGCTAGCTAATTTATTTGGCGTAGATGAAACTAAAATTAATCAAGTTTTATTTTTTAAATATAGCCAAGAAGGAAACAATGCAGATAGTGTACATACAGCTAGTCCATATGAATTTGTAAATTTAATATTAGGAAATGAAATTATAAAAAGTTTTGTAGATGAAACTACATTAAACCAATTGCAATTTTTATCTACTATTATGGAAAGTGAAAAAAATAATAAAAGCTATACATATAAAGAACTTTCTAAAATAATAGGAATTGATAGTAATAGTACAAAAAACATATATACTTTATATGTTTCAAGTAAAAATAATACAACTATTACACCACAAGAATTTGTAAACTTTGTACTTTCACATAAAGATGATGATGCACTTTCAGGCAAAATATCAAATGATAATATTAACAATTTGAATTTAATAAAATCAGTTATAAATGGTGTTATTAATAACAAAAAGTATGGTAGTAATGAATTATCTTCATTATTAGGAATAAATAAAGACAATACAAATTTACTTTATGGCTTGTACAATTCTAAATATATAAACAAAAATCTAAAAGTATCATTAAAAGAATTTGTTAATTTTTTACTTAATGATGTAGCTAAAAATAAAGAATATTCAAGCAATTTTGATAATGAAAAAATATCAAAATTAAATACGGCAAATAGCATTATGAAATCTGCAATAAATAATACAAAATACACAGCAGATGAAATATTTGCTATTCTTAGTAAATTAAGTAATACTGTAGAAGAAAATACAGTAAAAATGCTTTATACTTACTATGGAAGTAGCAATGAATACAATAAAGATTGGAAGATGACAGTAGAGGAATTTGTAAATTTCTTAAATAATAATATTTTACAAGACGAAAGATTTACAGACTTTATTGAAGATGACATGAGAAGTGATATAATAAAAGCAAAATCAGACATAGAAGATGCAAAAGAATTGTTAATAGGTAATAATTACTCAAGAGTAGTTTTAAATACAAACTTTGCTAAGGAAACAGAAGAAACTTTTAAATTTATACAAAATACAAAAGATGTATTAGGAGAAAATATAGAAGACTTTTACGTAATAGGTGATTCACCTATGGCATATGAAATTAGCAAAACCTTTGATAATGAACTAAACACAATAACAGTAATAACAATGATAGCAATATTTATTGTTGTAGCAATTACATTTAAATCCATTGCTATACCTGCAATATTAGTTTTAATAATACAAACCGCAGTTTATTTAACAATGGGAATATTATCAATTGTAGGAGAAAATGTATATTTTATTGCAATATTAATTGTTCAAAGTATATTAATGGGTGCAACAATTGACTATGCTATTTTATATACATCATACTATTTAGAACATAGAAAAACTGAAGGAATAAAAGAATCAATTATAGATTCGTACAATAAGTCTATAAATACTATACTAACTTCGAGTTCAATACTTATTATAGTAACTTTAATAATTGCAAACTTTACATCAGCTATTGCAGCAAAAATATGTAAAACAATTTCAGAAGGCACATTGTGTTCTACAATTTTGATTTTAACATTATTACCAGCAGTTCTAGCTTGCTTAGATAAATTCATAGTAAAAAATAAAAAAATATAGGAGGAAAAATATGAAAAATTTTTTGAAAAAATCAGGTTGGTCAGATATATTAGTATCTATAGTATTTGCCATAATTGGTATATTTATGATTGTAAAAACAGATGCAGCACTTAAAGTAATATCTTATGTTTTAGGTGGAATGTTTATTGTTATAGGAATTATTAAAAGTATAGATTATTTTGCATCAAAGGGAAAATATGATTTCTATAATTATGATTTAATTTATGGAATAATTGCAATTATTATTGGATTAGTTACTATATTTTGCAGTGGATTAATAGAATCTATGCTTAGAATTATGATATCATTGTGGATAATATATAGTGGTCTTGTAAGATTATCATTCTCATTAAAATTACGTACAGCACAAATAAATATGTGGAGTGTATCATTAATATTATCTATTATTATGATAATTGGTGGTATATATATGTTATTCCAAAATGGAGCATTAGTTCTAACTGTAGGTATTATAATGTTAGTATACTCAGTAATTGATTTAATAGAAAGTGCAATTTTTATAAAAAATGTAAATGAATTATTACAATAAAAATAATTTAAAAATGCTATGAATAAAATAGGTAAGTAAATTATAAGTGACTATATTGCTAGTCACTTATTTTTATGTTATTATTATAAATGTAAATTAAATTAATATGTATAAGAGGAAAAAATGAGTAGTAATAAATGTAGCAAAGTTTTAATATTATCATGTGGAACAGGTGGAGGACATAACGCAGCAGCAAAAGCAATACAAGAAGAATTACTTTCAAAAAATATACAGGCAGATTTTAAAGAATATTTAGAAATTATTAATCCAAAATTAAAAGATAAAATTAATAATTTATATATAAAATCTACAAATAAAAATGGAAAGATGTTTAAGAAAATATATAGTTTAGGAAGAATTTATGAAAAAACTAAACTAAAATCTCCTGTATACTTTCTTAATAGTTTAAATAAGGAAAAACTATATAAATATATAAAAGATAATGATTATAATTTCATAGTAACTACACACTTATTTGCAGCACAAGCATTAACAGCAATTAAGAAAAAACATAATATTCGCTTTATGCAAGTTGCAACAGACTATGTAAGCATACCTTTTTGGGAAGAAACCAGTCCAGATTATTTTATTATTCCAAGTAAAGACTTAGAATCAGACTTTACAGATAAGGGCATAGAAGAACAAAAATTATTGCCTTTAGGAATACCTGTAATGAAGCAATATAGAAAAGACTATAATATACAAGAAACAAAAAAACAGCTTAATTTAGATATTAATAAAGATTATGTTTTAATATTAAATGGAAGTATGGGGTTTGGAAATGTAAAGGAAATAACAAGAAAATTATTAGAAAATATTAAAGATGTAACATTTATTATTTCTTGTGGTACAAATAATGAATTAGCTAGTTTTCTTAATAGTGAATATAAAAATAATGAAAGAGTTATAGCCCTTCCATATTGTAATGAATTAGGCAAATATATGGCAATTTCTAAAATTATACTTACTAAACCAGGAGGACTAACAACTACAGAAATTGCAACTATGAGAAGGCCACTTGTTCATATAATGCCAATTCCAGGATGCGAAAACTATAATGCTAATTTCTTTTTTGAAAGAAATATGTCTATAAAATGTGAAAATATTGAGCAAGTGGTTAATAGTACAAAAGAATTATTAGAAAACTTAAAATTGCAAAATAAATTAGTAGAAAACCAAGAAAAATATATAGCAAAAGATACTTGTGATAAAATAACAAATATTGTTATAAAAGAATTAAATAGAGGTAATATATAGTGGAAAATTTAGTTGAAGAAGAATTATTACAAGATGAAAATGAAGATATTATTCACATGTATGAGCCATTAGAATTAAACATAGATGAAAAATATCAATTCATTAATGAAGGAAAAATATTTTCATTTTTCTCTAACTTATTATATTATGGTGTAGCATTTCCAGTTTTAACAATTTTAAATAAAATAGTATATGATTTAAAAATAGAAGGAAAAGAAAATATTAAAAATTTAAAAACAGGTGCAGTAAGCGTTTCAAATCATGTTTTATTTTTAGATTGTAGCATGGTAGGATTAGCTTTTGGACTTAAAAAGATATATTTTACAACAAGAGAAGGAAGTTTTAAAATTCCTTTTATAAGAAGATTAATAAAACTATTAAGAGCAGTACCTATTCCTACTAAAATAAATAATGAAGTATATTTTGTAAAAGAAATAAATAATGCTTTACAAAATGGCAAAATAATACATTTTTACCCTGAAAAAGCCTTATGGCCTTATCATGAAAAAATAAGAAACTTTAAAGATGGAGCATTTAATTTTGCAATAAAAAACAATGTTCCTGTTATTCCAATAGTAATTACTTTTAGAAATCCAAAAGGAATAAGAAAATTATTCAAAAAGAAAAAAGATGTTACAATGAAAATACTAGAGCCTATAATGTATACAGCTGAAAATGAAAATAAAAAAGATAGTATTGAAAATTTAAAAGAGCAAGTACATAAAGTTATGGAAAATAATATTTTAAATAAGGAGGAATAAATAATATGTGTACAGCAATAACTTATGCTACAAATAATCATTATTTTGGAAGAAATTTAGATTTAGAATATTCATATAAAGAAACAATTACTATAACACCTAGAAATTATGAGTTTAATTTTAGAGAAGTAGAAAGCATAAACAATCATTATGCAATTATAGGAATGGCATATGTTGCAAACAACTACCCACTTTATTATGATGCTATAAATGAAAAAGGTTTAGGAATGGCTGGATTAAACTTTCCTGTAAATGCTGATTATAAGGAGATAAAAGAAGGTAAAAACAATATAGCACCATTTGAATTTATACCATATGTACTATCTCAATGTTCAACTATTGAAGAAACAAAAAAACTATTAGAAAATATAAACATTGCAAATATCAATTTTAGTAATGAATTACCAGCCTCACCATTACATTGGATAATAGCAGATAAAGAAAAATCTATAACTGTTGAAAGTGTTAAAGATGGATTAAAAGTATATGATAATCCAGTTGGAGTTCTTACTAATAATCCAACTTTTGATATTCAATTGTTTAATTTAAACAATTATATGAGTTTATCGACTGAACAACCAATAAACAATTTTTCAAAGCAATTAAATTTAGAAACATATAGCCGTGGAATGGGTGCAATGGGACTACCAGGAGATTTATCATCTGCCTCTAGATTTGTAAAAGCAACATTTACTAAAATGAATTCAATTTCTGGAAATTCGGAATCAGAAAGTATAAGCCAATTTTTCCATATACTAGAATCTGTATATCAACAAAGAGGATGCGTTCATATGGGAGAGGAAAAATATGAAATAACTATTTACAGTTCTTGTTGCAACATGGATAAAGGAATATATTATTATACAACTTATGAAAATAGCCAAATTAGTGGAATAGATATGAACAAAGAAAACTTAAATAGTAATGAGTTAATAAATTATAATTTGATTAATGGACAACAAATATTTATGCAAAATTAATATTTATAGAAAAGAACAATCCATTATTAATAAAAGATAAATAAGAGGTGGCATACATGAAAACTGATATAAATAACTTAAAAGTAGCAATTTTTGATTTTGATAATACTTTAGCTATCCACAAAGACAAGGAATTTTCAAAGCATCGTAGAGAAAGTGAAGAAAAATTTTTAAACTACTTTTTAAAAGCATATTTAAATCCGGATTCATTTTATGATGTTATAGAGCCATGCTATAGATCTGATTCACTATATAAATTAATTAATATGTTAAGAAATAAAGGTATTAAAATCTACTGCTTAAGTGGAATGAAATTTTCATTTCACTTAAAAGCAAAAGAAAATTTTGTTCATAAATATTATGGCAATGATATAGAAATTATAGCAAGTGAATCACAAGAACGTAAAGTAGCTGCTGTTAAAATTATTCAAAAAGTAAATAATTGCAATTTAAATGAAATATTATTTGTAGATGATATTGAAGAAAATATTATTATGCTAAAAGATATTGGAGTAAATGCAATATTAGTTGATGATGTAGATTCAATGTTACTAAACAAGCAACAAAATTAAAGTTTGCATATCGACTATAAAATAATAATAGTACATTGAAAAGGTAGGATTAAATAATGGAAGATATGATTACTAAAAGTAAAATTGAAAAAGCTTTAAAATTTTATGAAATAGATTCTACAGAATATAAAGAGAAATGCTATCAATGTGTAGATGAATTAAATAATAATCCAAAACAAAAGAACACTGCCAATAATGTATTTGAAATTTTATTTGTTGACAAAACAGATAAAATTAAAGACTTGTGGAAAGTTAAAGAAAATGCTAAATTGTTTAATGAAATTAAAAATCCATATATAACAAATGTTTTATTACTATCTGGCTATGAATTTCATCAAATGAATATAAAAAAAACAAAATTGGATAGTGAACAAATAGAATTAAATAAAAAAAGAGTAATAGAGTCTTTAACTAATGATATTAAAATAAGAAATTATAATGGAATTAGAATATCACAAATGTTATGGGGAGCATATTTTGTCAATATTAGAATTATAGAAGTAGGAAGACTACAATATGAATTGGTAAAATATAATCCTATGAATGAAAATGAGAAAAAGAATTGTATCAAAATACATATTCCAAGCGGAAGCAAGTTAGAAAGTTCAAAAGTTATAGAATCTTTGGAACAGTCTGTAGACAAGATAAAACAATATTTTGGACTAGAAAAACCAGAATATTTTTGTAATTCATGGCTATTAAGTAAACAAGTAAGACAAATTGTAGATGATAACTCAAATATTGCAAAGTTTTATAACTTATTTGATGTAATAGAACAAGATGATGGAATAGAAGATATTTTAAATTTTGTATTTGACTTAAATGAATGTGATAATTTTTATCAATTGCCAGAAGAAACTTCTTTACAAAAGAAGTTAAAAGAAATGTTAATTAAAAATAAAATAATAAAACTTGGACTTGGAAAGTTAAAAGATGAATATATATAAACTCCCTGATGCAAATTAATTGCACCAGGGAGTAAAAGATTTTGCTATTGTTTTTTACTTGTCAAGTTAGTGCTTATTGTTTAAAACGTCATAAAGCGGTGAATTCTCATCTATAACAATTACTCCACCATTAGCAAGGGAAGCTTTCATAGCATCTAAGCCAATAAGGTAATTATAAAATTCCTGCCTTTCAGCTGAAGATGAATAGGCATCTGCAAGAATTCTGAAATATTCAGTTTCTCCCTCTGCCTCCGTATTAGCGGCTATGACCTGTGCTTCAGATATAGTTTTTCTTACAGTTGCGTCTGTAGCACTTTTAATATTTTGAGAGTCACGCTGGCCATTTGCTTCATATTCAGCGGCAATGACATTACGCTCAGAAATCATGCGATTATAGACGGCTTCTTTGTTTTCATCAGGAAGATCAAGCAGTTTCATTTCAATTTCAGTAATGACGATGCCATACTGAGACAAACTTGTAACCTTACTTAAAATTTCCCTTCCAAGTGAGCCATCTTTCCCGCTAATAGTTTCATTTTGCGTCATAGAGCTTATCACATTTTTCATAGCATTGTAAACTGCCACGTCAATTCTGCTCTGAGCTACACTCTCGGAAGAAAGTGATTGGTAATATTTTATAGTATCGCTGATTTTCCAAGTTACGTAGCAATCGGCTATCATACTTCTTTTATCAGACGTAATTACATCTGAAGCAGGCATATCATATAGCCGCTCGCCAACGTAGATTCTCTTAGTGCTCTGAATAATCGGAGCCTTTAAGAAAATGCCAGGCTTTTCCTTTAAATCGATAATCTCACCGAACTGAACCACCAAAATGTTTTGATTTTCTACATTATAGTTGACAATGTCACCTATAAAGGCAATTGCTAAAATGGCAACTATGCCAAGAACAATTGCAATGATATTTTTTTTCATAAGAAGTTATACCTCCTAAAAAGTAATAATAAAGTTTTTATGCATTTTTTGTTGTTAATTGTTTTTACCCTTTACATATATCACTTTGGAGTCTTCACCAATTATGATTTCCATATTCGGCATGATTTCTTCCAAAGCTTCATAGTAAAGTCTATCTTTTACTGTTTCGGGGTTATTTTGATATTCTTGAAACAATGCATTGAATCTTGCTACTTCTTCTTTAGCCGCATTTTCACGTTCTGTTTTTGTAGCATTTGCAGCTTGCTTAATTTGCTCTGCATTTGCTTCAGCGGCAGGAATTTGAGTATTCTCATACTCATGAGCCTCATTAATAACTTCTTCTGCATGTTGTTTTGCATTTTCTACAGCAGTAAATGCACTTGCAACTTTAGATGTAGGAGGCTCTGCATCCTGAATTGTTACATTTAGTACAGTAAGGCCAGTATGATGTTCGCTTAGTTCTTGGACAATGTCTTCGAAAACCAACATTTCTATTTCTGATTTTCCAGTTGTCATTACAGAGTCAACAGCAAATTGCCCAACGGTATTTCGAATGGCAGATTGAGCAATATTTCTTAATACTCCTTCTGGGTCATCAGTTCCATAATGATATTCAATCGGATCCGAAATACGATATTCCAAATAGAAATCGATATTCACAAAGTTGAAATCAGATGTAATCATTAAGCTATCTTTTTCGACTGTTTCGTCTGTATCTTCCGAATAGCCAATAGCCATGCCCTGTGTAGTGGCATCATATATATGCTTTTGACTAAAAAACGGAAAAACGAAATGCATACCAGAAGATTCAATTCTGGAAGTTTTTCCAAAAAAGACAGTAAAACCAATTTGCTGTTCGTTTGTGAAGAAAATACTAGAGAAGATACCAACTACAACTATAAGACCACATATAACTCCATATGCAATCCGCATTATAATTGATAACTTCTTTTTGGAACTTGCGTAGGAGTCTGACTCATAACTATAAACTTCTCTATGCCTCTTTTCTTCTTTATCAATGACATTTTTAATGACTTTTCCTACCACTGCTGCTACTACGAGCAATACGAGCATTAACAGAATAAACATTTTGATTACTTTCCTTTCTTTTATTGGTTAATAATGTTTTACTAACTTTGAATGGGACAAAAAAACTATAGCCTCCTTTTAAAAAATTTGAGAAAATCTCATATAGCTATTTTATCAAAATAAACTAGAAAAGTCAAATTTATGTAAAGTTTAATAATATTAGAAAATATTAATATTTTATTAAAAACAAACTATATACTAATATTCTATGTTAAAATGTTAATATAAAATAATTATTGGAGCAAAAGTATGAAGAAAGTATTAGTAATAGTTTTTATAATAAGTATAATTCTTATTTTAGGAATATTAATTTTAAATATTCCTAAAAAAGAAGAATATGCTAATAGTGATTTTAACATTGCAACATATATAAGCAGTATAGACAAAGATGGTGATGGAATAGATGATCAAACTGAAATATTAGATAATGCTAAACAATATGTTAAAACAAAACCAAAATATCAAAGTAAATATTATGCATCTGGCTATCCAGATGATGAATATGGAGTTTGTACAGATGTTGTTGCATTTGCACTAAAAGATGCAGGATATGACTTGATGCAATTAGTAAATGAAGATATAATAAATAATAAAATAGCTTATAACATAGAAACTATAGACAAAAACATTGATTTTAGAAGAGTAAAGAACTTAAACATTTATTTTAAGAGAAATAGTATTTCACTTACTACAGATTTATCAAAAATAGAAGAGTGGCAAGGCGGAGATATAATTGTATTTGAAGACCACATAGGAATTATATCTAATAAAAGAAACAAAAATGGTGTTCCTTTTTTAATACATCATGCAAGTCCAATACAAATTAATTATGAAGAAGATATATTGGAAATGTATGATTCAAACTATATAATAGGACATTATAGAATTAGTTAATTTTATATGGCAAGTTATTATTTACAATTATTTGAGCGTTTGATATAATTTAGCCAGAAAAGTGTAGTAATTTGTTATGGAGAAAACAATGAACGAAAAAGTATATGAATTTTTAAGAACAATTCCAAAAGGAAAAGTAGTAACTTATGGACAAATAGCAGAATATTTGGGCAATAAAAAGCTTGCGAGAGCCGTTGGAAATATTCTTCATAATAATCCAGATGAATATAAATATCCTTGCTATAAAGTTGTAAATAGCAAAGGAAATTTATCAAGGCATTTTGCCTTTGGTGGAATAGAAAAGCAAAGAGAAAAATTGGAAAGAGAAGGAATAGTTGTTAATAATTACAAAGTTGATCTAGATAAATATATGTATAAGACAGTAGGTAATATGTCAATAGAAAAATAAAAAATTTTTCAAATATTTTTAAACTAAATATTGAAAAATAGGCA
>CANQUT010000004.1 GCA_947627105.1 uncultured Clostridia bacterium | reverse complement strand
CTATTTTTCAATATTTAGTTTAAAAATATTTGAAAAATTTTTTATTTTTCTATTGACATATTACCTACTGTCTTTTTAAATCTACTTATTATTTTAACTTATTATTTGCTAAAAATCAAGCATCATAATTATATATATTAGACCTGTCCCTAATTACCCAAAATAGTAAAAAGGGACTGACCCTTTTTACCATTGACTTATTTAATATTTTGATGTATTATATATGGTATGAAAATAGCAAGTTTAATATATTATTTATATAAGAATGGAGAATTTTAAAATTTATGTTATGTTCAATATGTAATAAAAACACCGCTGTTATTTTTGTTAATAAACAAGATGAAAATGGCAAAACAAAGCTTGAAGGTTATTGTGCTAGTTGTGCTAAAGAACGTGGAATTAATCCAATAGAAAATCTTATGAAACAAGGCAATTTAACAGAAGCAGATTTAAATAATATGACAAAACAAATAGAAAATATAGTAAGCAATATGACTGAAAATATAGATATGGATAGTATATCTGAGCAAATGAATGATATGGATCCTGATGAATTAGATGAAATAGAAAAAAATGGAGGTATGCCAATTTCATTTAGTGCAATTCCTATTGGATCTATTTTTTCTAATATGTTAGGTGGAAATAATAATTCAGATAGTTCTTCAAATGAAAAGAAAAAAGTAAAAATAGATAAAGAAAAGAAAAAAGATAAAAGAAGAAAAACTTTAGAAACTTATGGTACTAATTTAACTTTAAAAGCAAAAAATGGCATGCTAGATATGGTTATAGGCAGAGATAAAGAAATTCAAAGAATGATTCAAATTTTAAATAGGCGTTCTAAAAATAATCCATGTTTAATTGGTGAACCTGGCGTTGGTAAAACAGCAATTGCTCAAGGTTTAGCTATTAAAATTGCTCAAGGAAATGTACCTGCTAAGTTACTAAATAAAGAAGTATATTTATTAGATATGACAGCTGTAGTTGCAGGAACTCAATTTAGAGGTCAATTTGAAGCTAGAATGAAATCTATTATTGAAGAATGTAAATCTTTAGGTAATATTATTTTAGTAATTGATGAAATTCATAATATTATTGGTGCTGGTGATGCTGAACATTCTATGAATGCAGCCAATATTTTAAAGCCATCTCTTTCTAATGGTGATATTCAATTAATTGGAACAACTACTTTAAAAGAATACCGAAAATACATTGAAAAAGATAGCGCTTTAGAAAGAAGATTTCAACCAGTTATAGTAGAAGAACCTTCTATAACAGATTCTATAGATATTTTAAATGGTGTTAAAAAATATTATGAAGATTATCACAAAGTAAAAATTTCAACTGATGTAATTAAGCAAACTGTTATTATGTCTGAAAAATATATACATGATAGATTTTTGCCAGATAAGGCAATTGATATTTTAGATGAAGCTTGCTCACGTATTAATTTAAATAATAAAGAATTATATCAATTAGAAGTATTAAAAAATGAGTTAAAATCTGTTCAAGAAGAAAAGGAAGAAGCGGCCCTTGCAGATTCTACTGAAGATTACAAAAAGGCTGCAGAACTTAAAGCTAAAGAATGTAGCTTAACCCAGCAAATTGATTCTTTAAATAAGAAAATGAGACTTAAAGACTTAACTGTACAAGATATTGCAGAAGTAATTGAAAGTTGGACTAAAATTCCAGTTAAAAAAATTACAGAAGCAGAAACACAAAAACTATTAAACTTAGAAAATAATTTGCATAAAAGAGTTGTAGGTCAAAATGTAGCTGTTGAGGCGGTAGCAAGAGCAATTCGCCGTAGTAGAGCAGGTTTAAAAAGTACAAAAAGACCACCATCATTTATATTTGTAGGTCCTACTGGTGTTGGTAAAACAGAACTTGCTAAATCTCTTGCTTATGAAATGTTTGGAAATGAAAATTCTATTATTCGTGTAGATATGTCTGAATATATGGAAAGTCATTCTACTTCTAAATTAATAGGTTCACCTCCTGGCTATGTAGGTTATGATGATGCTGGCCAATTAACTGAAAAAGTAAAACGTAACCCTTATTCTATTGTTTTATTAGATGAAATTGAAAAAGCTCATCCTGATGTATTTAACATTTTATTGCAAGTATTAGATGATGGTCGCTTAACAGATAGCCAAGGAAATACTGTTAGCTTTGAAAATACAATTTTAATTATGACATCTAATGCTGGTTCTAACTTAAATACTAATTCAATCGGTTTTGGTGGATCACGTATAGACCAAAATAAAATAATGGATAGTTTAAAAGAAACTTTTAGACCTGAGTTTTTAAATAGAATAGATGAAATTGTTATATTTGAGCAGTTAAAGCCAGATGAACTATTACAAATAGTTGATTTGATGCTAGAAGACACTAAAAAAGCATTAGCCGATAAAAATATTTATATGAACGTATCTGAAGATGCTAAAAAATTCTTGCTTGAAAAAGGAACTGATATTAAATATGGAGCAAGACCTTTAAGAAGAGCAATTCAAAGATATTTAGAAGATTTACTTTCTGATATGATTTTAAGAGGAGAACTTAAAAATGGCCAAACAGTTAATGTTACACTTAAAGACTCAAATTTAGAATTAAATATAGAAAATTAAGGAGATATTTTATGGCAAAGCAAATACCAAATATACTAACAGTTGCAAGATTTTTCCTGATACCATTTATTATTTATTTTATTTTAAAAGAACAATATATATTAGCATTTATATTTCTTATTATTTCTGGATTAACAGATGTATTAGATGGTTTTATTGCAAGGAAGTTTAATTTTATTACTAACTTTGGAAAGTTAGTTGACCCATTAGCTGATAAAACTACACAAATAGCAGTTTTGCTTACACTTGCTTTTAAAAATATTATACCATTTTGGATTATTATTGTAGTTGTTATTAAAGAAGCTGCTATGATTGCAGGAGCATCTTTTCTATATGGAAAAGAATTGGTAGTTTCTAGTAGATGGTTTGGAAAGCTAGCAACAGTATTATTTTATGTAGCAATTGCTGCTTCATTTATAATTCATTATTGGAATAATATAGCGGCTGCTCCAGGAAATTCTGTAGCATTTCTTCCACATTTTGATATATGGATATATTATTTAGCACTAGCTACCACAATTTTCTCTTTAATAATGTACTATATAACTTTTTATAAACAAGGTTATTTGAAAAAAGAAAATTTAAAAATTAATAATAATTAATAATAACTAAAAAAAGTGATAAATTTTTATTTTAAATAATTTATCACTTTTTTTAATATTTAATTTTTGGTTTTAGACCTGTCCCTAAGTGCTTAAAAACAAGCAATTGGACCTGTCCCCAATTACTCAAAATCTTCTAGTACGTCTAATAACTGACTACTTCCTACTACCTGCATACCTTGTTTAAATTTTTCTATATCTTCTGGCGGTAAATACATTGTTTGAATTTCAGTTTCTTGTTTTAGTGTTTCTAATCCATCTTTATCTATTGTATATACCGCAAGTACACCATTATTTTCTCTTATAACATAATGTTCTGGGCAAAAGCCTTCGCTTTCCTTATACACAGTAACTTTATTACTTGTAAATTCTTCTATGTCCCAACCGCTATATTTTTTAGCTAACTCTTCTTTAGTACAATTTATTAAATTTTCCTCTGCCGGAATTTCATTTCTTATAATATGATCGCAATCTTTAAAATATTGCTTTTCTATAATAACTCCATTTGGCGATATTCTTTCTTCTAAAGAAGAAGTAGAAATTAATTCATTTTGTAAACTGTTTTGATTATATATTTTTGCAAGTTGTATATTATCTAACATATTACTATCTTTTGTATGTTTCATATTATATACATATATTCCTAAAAAGATGCTTATAATTAATAATATAACTGCAATAATTCCAATTATCCATTCTTTTCTCATTACTAAATTTATCCTCCTTTTTAGTAATTAGTTTAAATTTAGTATGAGAAATTTTAACAAATTTTATTCATAAAACTATGTAATTATATTCACAAGCACGTATTAGACGATTAGTAATAGCTAGTCCTAAACCTTCTTCTCCTACTCCTTCTATAATAACTAAATCAACCTTTTCTTTATCTACTTTTCTTAAAAGTGTAAAAATATTTTTTGCAATTTCGTTTAAGTTTTCTCCTATATTCCACTTTTTCTGCGAAATATATTTATCTAAATTACTTTTTTCTCCTAGTACTAATACTTTTTTTCCTTCTTTATTTATATCATTTGTTATTTCATTTATTTTATTAATCATTTTTTCTTTATTTTTGCTATAAACCATCATACATTTTGTATTTGGTGCATAATGACGATACTTCATGCCTGGAGATGTAACTATTTCATTTTTTTGTACTTTGCCTAGTACATGAGTATCTACATTTACATCTTTTATAACTTCTTCTAATTCTTCTTTTGTAATTTTTCCAGGTCTTAAAATATTAATTTGATTATTATTTACTCTAATTACTGTTGATTCTAGTCCAATATCTGAAGAGCCACCATCTAAAATATATGATACTTTATCTTGTAATTCTTCTATAATATCTTCGACCTTTGTACCGCTTGGTCTTCCAGATACGTTAGCACTTGGTGCAGCAATTGGTACGCCTGATTTTTCTATTAATTCTTTAGCAATTTTATTACTTGGCATACGAATTCCTACTGTATTTAAGTTTGCAGTTACTGCATTTGGTATTATTTTTTCACTTTTTCTATCAAAAATAATAGTAAGAGGTCCTGGCCAAAATTTTTCTATTAGTTTTCTTTCCACATTTGTTATTTCTTTTACTATGTTTTCTACCATTTCTATATTAGAAACATGTACAATTAAAGGATTATCTCCCGCTCTACCTTTTGCCTTAAATATTTTTTTAACTGCAACTTCATCTAATGCATTTGCACCTATTCCATAAACAGTTTCTGTTGGAAATAATACTAAATTTCCATTTTTTATTTCTTGTGCCGCCTCTGCTATTTCTTCTTCTACTATTTTATTTTTTTGATTTGAATATTTTGCCATTTCTATTTATTTTCCTCCAATTCTACCCATTATTATACTCCTCACCACCTTATTTTGCAACTAATTTTCAGTTGCAAGTTTTGGTTCATTTGCTTTTGTTATTTTGACACAAATTAAAAGGAGATATGATACTACCACATCTCCTTTTTGCATTGTTAAATATACTCCTCATTACTTTTTTCTTGGGCTAACCACATATTTTGGGCTAATTTCTCCTTTGAAATAGTCCCCACTCCTTTAAAACAGGTTGATTTACGGTCGATATGCGCGTTTTGCTTTGCCCTTTCCATATAAATTTGAGTTTTACTATCAATCACTGGAGTTTTTGCTTCTAAACTAGTTTTGCTCATATCATATTGTCCTCCTTAAATGATAATTTGTAGGAATATACAGTTGCAAATTTATAAAATAGATTATTAATAATATATCATATAATTGTTATATATTCAATAGTAAAGTTTTTTTGCGACCCTCTTGTATATTAAAATTCCTTTTATATGGTTTATAAGGGTCCTTGTTTAGGATTTTGCATTCTTCAAGATGTTCTTCTACTACTTCTTTAAATTCCTTTTTTAGTCCTTCTAATGAATCAGACTCGAAAGTAATAATGTCTTCTATGAATTCTATTCTTCCCCAAAATGTTGATGTTTCTTCTTCATAATGAATGCTTGCATAGAAATTTTTATATTTCATAATATTTTTCATTTCAATTCCTCCAATCTCTTTATGCCTTCTAATATATTTTCTAATTGATATGTTTTTAATATATTATTTGGATGCGGTCTATGTAATTTAATTTTTAATTTATCCTCTTGCTTATGTATAAAAACAACCCTAGACCCTGAAGTTTTTCCTTTATTAAATTCATAAAAACCTAATAATTCTAATAAGTTTTTTGCTTCCTGATAAGTAAAATCTTTTGGCTTAGATTTTAATCTTTTTACTAGTTTATCTTTTTTACTCATATATTATACTCCTTAATAGTTTATTTTGCAACCAAATTTTAGTTGTAAGTTTTTTTGATATACTTTTAATTTATTTGTTTTTTAGTTTTAATTTTTCCATCTTTATTTACAGTAATTGATATTTCTCCCATTTCATCTGTTCTATATATTATTGAGCCGTAAATTCTTCAAATTTTGTATCGTAATATTACTTGGATGCCCAAACTTATTATTTTCTCCAACTCCAATTAATGCAATTTTAGGATTTACTAATTTTAATAATTCTTCTGCAGAAGATGTTTTTGATCCATGATGTGCTATTTTTAAGATAGTAGAATTTAATATATTAGTGTTTTCATAGAGTTCTATTAGCCTATTTTCTGCTATTTTTTCTACGTCTCCTGTAAGTAACATACTAAAGCTGTTATTGTAGCAAAATTTGGCAACAATCGAATTATTATTTAGTGTATTTTCAGAAATTAAGTTATTTTCTGGAAATAAAATATTAAAATAACATTCCTTGTCAATTTTTATGGTATCTCCTGCTTTTGTAGCAATAACGTTTACTTTTTTATTTTTTATAATTTCTAGTAATTGCTTAAAATTATTAGAAATTTTTCCCTGCTTACTTATAATAATGTTATTTACTTTTATCTTTTCTAATATCGTTAATAAACCGCCACAATGGTCGGAATCAAAATGTGAAAACATAATGTAATCAATTTTCATTATATTTTTATCTAGTAAAAATGGCAGTAATGTTTTTTCTCCAACATCAAAACTACCAAATTCACTCCCTCCACCATCTATTAAAATTGTTTTTCTAGATGGTGTTTCTATTAGCATGCTATCTCCTTGGCCAACATCAATGAAATATATATTTACATTTGATGTTGGAAACTTTATAAAATATGGAAATATTAGAAGTAAAATTTCTATTATTAAAATTAGTTTTTTATATTTTATTGAAAAAGCTTTTTCTTTTAAATTATAATCTTGCTTACTGCTTATTGATTCTAAGTTTTGCTCGGCTATGATTTTATTAGTTAACCTTTTATTTTGCATTATATTTTTTAGTTTATAAGTTAGTAAAATAAAGTAGTAAAGTGCTATTTGCCATAGTTTAGGTGTTGAAATTAAAATTTGAGAATATGGAAGTTTGCTTGTAAAATTTGTAATTTGAATTAAAATTTGCAAAACTGGATTTAAAATGTATGAAATAATAATTGCAATAGGTTTAAATATTAATATAAATACTATAAAAATCATTCCTAATATTAGGCTAATTGCAAGTATTGGTGAAGCTAAAATGTTTGAAATTAAAAATGTAGCTGAAATTGTATTAAAGTGATATATCATTATTGGAAATATTATTAAGTTTGCTGAAATTGAAACTAATATAATTTGTTTTATGTAGTTAAGAATTTTATAAACTACATTTTCTTTTTTCTCTTTTGCTTTTCCTTCATTTTTTACTATTTCTAGTTCGTTTTTTACTTCTTTTATTTCATCTTTTTCTACTTCTAGCCTGCTTTTTTCATTATTTTGCATAAATAATATAATTCCTATTGTGCCCCCAAATGAAAGCTGAAAACCAATATCTAGCAAAGAATATGGATTTATAAGTAAAATTATAATATTACTAATTGCTAAGTTTTGATATATATTTGATTTTCTAAATAATATACTTGCAAATAACGAAATAATAGACATTATACATGCTCTTGTAACAGATGGGCTAAACCCTACTAAAGCCATAAAGAATATTAAAAATACAATTACTATAATTTTGCTCCATCTTTTGTGTAACTTGAAAAAACCCAAAAAAGTAGTAATTCCTAATAATATATATGACACATGTGCTCCAGAAATAGCAAGCATATGTGAAAGGCTACTTTGCTTAAAATTATTTTGAATTTCTTCTGAAATTAAGCTTTTATCTCCTAATAAGAGTCCTATGCATATTCCTGAAGAATCTTTTGGTAATATTGTTGTAACTTTTTGTATTAAATTATTTTTAAATTTATTAATTATGCTTTTAATAAATGTGGCTTTATTTTTTGCTATTAGTATAATTTCTTTTGCATTTACATCTACTGTTCCTGCTATTTTTTTAGTTTTTAAATATTGCATATAGTCAAATCCACCTTCATTTCTACTAACAGATGGAACTTTATATGTAGTTATAAACTCAATTTCATCTCCATAGTCTAAACAAATATCATTTTCTTTTTTTACGTTACATAGTAGATTAAAATTTTTAGTATATTTTTCTTTGGTTTCAATGTTTTCTATTTTTGTAACTTGAATTTTATATACATTCTTATATTCTTTTTCTTCTGGATTAGAAACTATAATGCCCTGAATTTTTATTTCTTTATTTTCATAAGTTTCATATATGTTTTTATAGTTATTTTCAACTATTACAGTGTATGTATAAAATAATATAAAGAAAATAAAAAATGAAAAAATGTATTTATATTTTTTTGTGATAATACATAGCAATATGCAAATTATAAAAAACAATATAAAAAGAGTTATACTTTTTAAGTATAACCCCATAATAATTCCTAAAATAGTTCCAATAGAGGCAATTAAAAATACTTTCATTATTAATCCTTTCTATTTGCCCCCATTTTTTATTTACTAAGTGTGCTTTTAGTTTAGTTTTCCTTATATTAATCTAAGTCCTGCATAGAATCTTCCTTTGTACATTGTATTTAAACTAGAAATTGTAACAGTATATGTTGTTGTAGAAGCATGTATGAAGTTTCCATTTCCAAGATAAATTCCACAATGCCCTATTCCTTTTCCTGTTTCATAATCTGTTAAAAATACTATATCTCCTACTTGAAGATCACTTTGCTTACTTATTTTTTTACCTTTTCCGCTATTATACTGTGCATTTGCACCATGTGCTAAATTAATTCCAAAATGTTTGAATACATACATTGTAAAGCCTGAGCAGTCAAATGTATTATTTGAACCGTCTCCACCATATACATATTTATAGCCTAGATATTTTTGTGCATATGCAACAATATCTGTACCTTTAGTTTTATTACTTTCTGTTTCGGTTTTATTGTTTGTAGTACTAGAATTTTTTGACTCTACACTAGTATTTGATTCTTTTTTATCACTTGAAGTTGTATTTGTAGCTGTATTTGTATTTGTTTTTGTAGCCGTAGTACTTGTTTTATTTGAAGTATTAGTGCTTTCTTTTTTAGTAGTAGTTTCATTATTATTTTCTTGCTTAGATGTAGTTTCTGCTACTTTTTCTGTTTCTTCTATTCTTGACACTGCACTATTTCTTGATGTTACTGTTTTTGAACTTGATAAATATTCTTTTAATATATACCCTGTATCATCTCCAGCTTTTACCTTACACCACTCGCCCTCATCTTGTATAATAGTAACTTCTGTATTTAGTGTTACTACTTTTATAATAGAATTGTTAGTTCCAGCACCAGTTCTTAAATTAACTCTGCTTTCATTTACATATGCTGTTTTTCCCGTATTATTTTGTGAACTACTACCAGTTACTACTTTTCCTTCTGAAAGAGTGTCACTTCTAACCCATCCACTAATAGAATCTGTTTGTACATAAGACCAACCTGAAGTTTCAGTAATAAATATTACTTGTGTTCCAGATTTCATACTTCCTATTTTGCTTGAATGAATTAATGGTAATAATTTAACATCCGTATTTTTATTAAACTTTTTATAAGTTATTGTAATTTCATCTTCATCATTGCTATTTTCTTGTGAGTTATTATTTTGATTAGTCTGTGTGTTATTTTCTTCTTGTGAATTATTTTCTTGCTCTGGATTAGAATCTAAATTATTATCATTTCCAGTTTGTGTATTTTGATTGTTTGTTTGATTTTCATTATTATCGCCAATTAATTTTGCATAATCTTTGCTGACATATCCTGTATAGTTTTTATATTTTACCTTATACCAGTTATCTTCTTCTCCTAATAGTTCACATTCTACACCTTCTGATAACATGGCTACTACTTCTGCAGTAGTAGATGGTCCTTTTCTTACGTTTAAAGTTTCTGCTGTAACTTTAACAGTTGCTGCATTTGAGCAAATAGTCATTGTACAAATTGCCATTCCTGTAAGTGCACCTGTTAAAACTAGCTTCTTTAGACTTCTCATAAAAAAATTTCTCCTTTATTTTGGTACTTTTGTATATGTCATTTGTTGCAATTAAAGTATATAATTAAACCTCAAAAATGTCAATTATTCTACAATATATTTTATTATTTTTATAATATAATTTTACATATTTTGACTTTTTATATATCTATGCTATTAGTAACAATTATTCTCGTTTTGCTTCTTCCTTAAAAAAAGAATTCCTTTCAATTGAAAGGAATTCTTTTTTATTAAATTTTAAATTAAGCAATAATTTCTGATACAACACCAGAACCTACTGTACGTCCACCTTCACGAATAGCGAATCTTAATCCGTTTTCGATAGCGATTGGAGTAATAAGTTCGATTGTCATATCTACGTTATCACCTGGCATAACCATTTCTGTACCAGCTTGTAATTCAATAACACCTGTAACGTCTGTTGTTCTGAAATAGAATTGTGGTCTATATCCATTGAAGAATGGTGTATGACGTCCACCTTCTTCTTTTGTTAGAACGTATACTTGCGCTTTGAATTTTGTATGTGGATGAATTGATCCTGGTTTTGCTAATACTTGACCACGTTCAACTTCGTTTCTTTGTGTTCCTCTTAATAGAACACCAATGTTATCTCCAGCTTCAGCTTGGTCTAATGTTTTTCTAAACATTTCTACACCAGTAACAACTGTTTTGCTAGATTCTTTTGAAAGACCTACGATTTCAACTTCGTCTTGTAGTTTAACAACACCTCTTTCAACTCTACCAGTAACAACTGTACCTCTACCACTGATTGTCATAACGTCTTCAATTGGCATTAAGAATGGTTGGTCTGTTGGTCTGTCTGGTGTTGGAATATAGCTATCAACTGCGTCTAATAATTCTCTAATTGGAGCATATACTGGATCGTTAGGATCTTGAGATGTGCTCTCTAATACTTTTAATGAAGAACCTTTAATAATTGGAATTTCGTCTCCAGGGAAATCATAACTTGTAAGTAAGTCTCTAACTTCCATTTCAACTAATTCTAATAATTCTGGATCATCAACCATATCGCATTTATTTAAGTAAACTACGATATATTTAACACCTACTTGTCTTGCTAATAAGATGTGCTCTCTTGTTTGAGGCATTGGTCCATCTGCTGCAGATACAACTAATATTGTACCATCCATTTGAGCTGCACCAGTAATCATGTTCTTTACGTAGTCTGCGTGGCCTGGGCAGTCAACATGTGCGTAGTGTCTTTTTTCTGTTTCATATTCTACGTGAGCTGTGTTAATTGTGATTCCTCTTGCTTTTTCTTCTGGAGCACTATCGATTTGATCGTATGCTTCATATTGAGCTTTTCCTAGTAATGCTAGGTATTTTGTAATAGCTGCTGTTGTTGTTGTTTTACCATGGTCAACGTGTCCGATTGTACCAATGTTAACGTGTGGCTTTGTTCTTTCAAATTTTGCTTTAGCCATTTTTAAATTCCTCCTTGTTTTTAAGTTAGCTTTTAGATGAATTAAGCTTTTTAACTCATACTATTGCTACTTGTATTTATTTTTTTAATATTAAAATCTAGTTTAGTAACACTTGTATTCTATAATATTTTTACTATAAAATCAAGTATTTTTATAAATTAATCTTGCTTTTTAGCTCTTGATGCAACAATTGTATCAAATACTGATTTTGGAACTTCTTCATAATGGCTTGGTTCCATTGAATAAGTACCTCTACCTTGTGTTTTTGAACGTAAGTCTGTTGCATAACCAAACATTTCTGATAATGGAATAAATGCACGAATAACTTGATTTCCTTGTATTGATTCCATTCCTTCCATTTTACCACGTCTAGAGTTAACGTCTCCAATAACATCTCCCATGTATTCTTCTGGAACTGTTATTTCAACTCTCATAATTGGCTCTAGAATAACTGATTTTGCTTGTTTACAACCTTCTTTGAAAGCCATAGAACCAGCAATTTTGAATGCCATTTCTGAAGAGTCAACTTCATGGTAAGAACCATCTACTAATGTAGCTTTAAAGTCTATAACAGGGTAACCTGCTAATATACCACTTTGAGCTGCTTCTCTAACACCATCTTCAATTGGTTTAATGTATTCTTTTGGAACAACACCACCAACGATTTTGCTTTCAAATTCAATTCCTTTACCTGCCTCTAATGGTTCCATTTCTAGCCATACATCACCGTATTGACCACGACCACCAGATTGACGAATAAATTTACCTTGAACTTTAACTTTATTTCTAATTGTTTCTTTGTAAGAAACTTGTGGTTTACCTACATTACATTCTACTTTAAATTCTCTTTTTAAACGGTCTACTATAATGTCTAGGTGTAACTCACCCATACCAGCAATAATAGTTTGACCAGATTCTTGGTCTGTCCATGTTTTGAATGTTGGGTCTTCTTCTGCAAGTTTGCTAAGTGCAATACCCATTTTTTCGCTATTAGCTTTATCTTTTGGCTCAATAGCTATATCAATAACAGGCTCTGGGAATTCCATTGATTCTAGAATAACTGGGTGTGCTGGATCACAAAGTGTATCACCTGTAGATACTTCTTTTAATCCAACTGCTGCAGCAATATCTCCAGCATATACTTTATCTATATCTTGTCTGTGATTTGCATGCATTAATAGAATTCTTCCCATTCTATCTCTTTTATCTTTATTTGTATTTAAAATTGTAGATCCTGCTTCTAGTGTACCAGAATATACTCTAAAGAAGCAAAGTTTTCCAACAAATGGGTCTGTTGCAATTTTAAATGCTAAAGCTGAAAATGGTTCGTTATCATCAGTTTTTCTTTCTACTTCATTTCCATTTTCATCTACACCTTTGATATGTGGAATATCAATTGGTGAAGGCATATAATCTACAACTGCATTTAGTAATTCTTGTACACCTTTGTTCTTATAAGAAGAACCACAACATACAGGAACTATTTTATTAGCAATTGTTCCAATTCTAATACCTTTTTTAATTTCTTCTTCAGATAGTTCTTCACCATCTAAATATTTCATCATTAATTCATCATCTTGTTCTGCAGCAGCTTCTACTAATTTTGCTCTGTATTCTTCTGCTTCAGCTTTTAAGTCTTCTGGTATATCACATTCTTCGATTTCTTTTCCTAAATCGTCTTTGTGAATAAATGCTCTCATTTTAACTAAATCTACAATACCTTGAAAGTTTTCTTCCTTGCCTATTGGTAATTCAATTGGAATTGCGTTTGCTTTTAAACGATTACGTAATTGTTCAACGCAAAGCATAAAGTCAGCACCTGTAGTGTCCATTTTGTTTACATATACCATTCTTGGTACCATGTATTTATCTGCTTGTCTCCAAACTGTTTCTGTTTGTGGTTGAACTCCACCTTTTGCTGCTAAAATTGTAACTGCACCATCAAGTACTTTTAAAGATCTTTGTACTTCAACTGTAAAGTCTACGTGTCCTGGTGTATCTATGATATTAATACGATTTCCTAGCCATTGGCAAGTAGTTGCTGCTGATGTAATTGTAATACCTCTTTCTTGCTCTTGTACCATCCAGTCCATAGTAGCTTCACCTTCGTGAACTTCTCCTATTTTGTGGGTTTTACCTGTATAGAAAAGTATTCTTTCTGTTGTTGTAGTTTTTCCTGCATCTATGTGGGCAACTATTCCTATATTTCTTGTTTTTTCTAAAGGAAACTCTCTTCCAGCCACTATTTTATCCTCCTTATTATTTTATTTGATTTTAATCAAAAGCGAGTAATGTAAGTTTAAGCTAGCAAAAAATTTTGAGATTATACGAGTTGTATATCGAAAAATTTTTTGCGACGCTTAGACTGACAGGACGATGCTTTTCATTAAAATTTTAGAATTTGTAATGAGCAAAAGCACGGTTTGCTTCAGCCATTTTATGCATATCTTCTTTTTTCTTAAATGCTCCACCATTTCCTGCTATAGATTCTATGATTTCATTGGCTAATTTTTCAGCCATTGTTTTTTCATTTCTTTTTCTAGCATAAGTAACAAGCCATCTTAAACCTAAAGTTTGTCTTCTTTCTGGTCTAATTTCAATTGGAACTTGATATGTTGCACCACCAATTCTTCTTGCTTTTACTTCAAGAACTGGCATTACATTTTCAAGTGCTGCTTGGAAAACTTCTAGTGGATCTTTTTGCTCTTTTTCTTTAATGATGTCAAATGCATCATATACTATTCCTTGAGCAACTGTTTTTTTACCATCTAACATAACATTGTTTATTAATTTTGTTACAACTTTGCTATTATATATTGGATCTGGTAAAACTTCTCTTTTTGCAATATATCCTTTTCTTGGCACTATTCTTCCCTCCTTTTAATAATTTCATACTATAGAGTATGAATTTGGTACTCTGAAAAACTTTTTTGTTTTTCCGTATAGTGCTATATAATCTATTATAAATTTAAGTACCTTAAATTAGTAAGTAATATAGCACTTCTTTAATTTCTGAATTTTAATCAAAAGCGAGTATTGCAAGTTAAAGCAAACAAAAAATTTTGAAATTATACGCTTGGATACCTAAAAAATTTTTTGTGTAGCTTGACAACGCAAGACGAAGCTTTTCATTAAAATTCTATTTTTTTGGTTTTTTTGCTCCGTACTTAGAACGACCTTGCATTCTGTCTTTAACACCTGCTGTATCTAATGTTCCTCTAATAATGTGATATCTAACACCTGGAAGGTCTTTTACTCTTCCGCCCCTAATTAGAACAACACTGTGCTCTTGTAAGTTGTGTCCAATACCTGGAATATATGAAGTTACTTCATATCCATTAGATAATCTTACTCTGGCTACTTTTCTTAAAGCTGAGTTTGGTTTTTTAGGCGTTACAGTTTTTACAACAGTACATACACCTCTTTTTTGTGGTGATCTTCTGTTAGTAACTCTTTTATTCATAGAGTTATAACCATGTTGTAATGCTGGTGCTTTTGATTTATCGCTAGAGCTTTTTCTTCCTTTTCTTACTAATTGGTTAATTGTTGGCACTTAAATTTCACCTCTTTTCTTGTAATAAATTTGTAATATAACTGTTAATTGCATGAATTAACCGCTAGGGAAATACGTTATTTACGTACTTTACACTAGCGGTTAATATTTTATCATTTTTACTAACAAAAGTCAAGATAAATTGATAAGTTTGTTTGGATATTATCTATCTCCTCTACGATCTGTTACTAGTTCAGCTTCAACTTCTTCTACATACTCCCCTGAATCTTCTCCAGATTCTTGATGGTCTAATAATTGCCTATCTATTCTTTGACTTAATCTAAATGCTTCACTTCTATTTATACCCATAATTTTAGGGTTTTCCATATATGTTCTAACTTCTTCTTCAGATATTTTATATGCTTTTGCAAATTCTGAAATACTAAAGTTTTGATCTTGTACACCTGATCTTAATGCTTCAATTACATTGTCATGTGTTGGATTAGAGTTTAAACCTTCCATCATTTTCATTTGAGTATATTCATCATTTCTTATAGGAATATTTCTTTCCATTTCTCCAGAATCTAATTTTAATGTTTTTATTTTATTCCACAATCTTCTGAATATATTTGGTGATTTTTCGTAAGAAACTCTACCTAACTTAGAGTTTGATTTTGCTAATCTTTTAATATATCTTTTTATTCCTTTATTCTCTTTTGAAATTTTATCTGAATTATCAAAATAATAAGCTATATTTAAATCCACTTTTGATCCATCTTTTATAGGTTTTGTTTTTAATAATTCAACATATTGTGCTAATCCATTAGTACCATATTTTTTATCTACAATTTCTAATATACTTGCTATGTTTTGGTCATAGTATTTATCTGGATTATCTATTTCTTTTAGCAATCTTTGAGATTCGCTTGGCTTTGTTTCTTTAATTTTATTCCATCCAAAAAGTTGAGCATATTCTATATTTTTTCCTTCTGTACTAATAGCTACTTCATAAATTGGTTGTCCATTTACAATGTAAAATCTTACTCCTTCTATAGAATTATTATTTTGAGTTTTAGTAGTTGTTTTTGATTGCGAGCTTGTAGTATGTTCTTTTGAAGTAACTGGTTGTGTAGGTTTTACAGTTACTACTTGAGTCGATGTTTTTTGCTGTTTTCTATCAAAAATAGCTTGTATTTTTTTAAATGTTTCATCATCTAATTCTGTTTTATCTTTTTCTACTTTACCTTGCTCTGTTTCATCTTGTCCTACTTTATCTTTTTCTGCTTTACCTTGTTCTATTTCATCTTGCTCTATTTTATCTTGCTCATCATAATATGCCCTTTTTTCCTTTTCTGTTCTTTCTGCTACTATTTCTTCATCAATACTTTCTAATACATTATGAACTATCCAACTGCCTTCTTCTTCCAATTTCTTTCGTATAGCAGCTTGCCTTCTATACTCTGCCCACATTTCATCTTCTTGTGCAGATACTAAATCTTCTTCAACTGCTACTTCTTGTTGTTGATCTTCTCTTTCTCCAAGTATAATTTTCTGTTGTTGATCTCCACTTTCTCCAAGTACAATTTCCTGTTGTTGATCTCCACTTTCTCCAAGTACAATTTCCTGTTGTTGATCTCCTCTTTCTTCTAAAGATATTTCTTTTATATAAGCATCTAAGTTATCAAAATCTGCTTGTGCTTCTGCTCTTTGGCTTTCTAATTTTCTTATTCTAGCCATTCTAGATCTTACACTTCTACTATTTCTATTAATTTCATCTTGGGCTGCTTTGTATACCTTTTCTCCTACAGATTTAACACCTTTAATAACTATTTTTTGTTGTTCTTCCATTTGATCTTCAATTTTTACTCTTGCAGCTTCTGCAGCTATAATTTTTTGTTGTAATTCTGTTATTTTTTTACTAAGTTCAGCTTGCTTATCTTTTAATTCTGAAACAAATTCATCTTTGATTTCTTGTTGTTTTCTTTGTGCTTCCATTACTTTTTCCATTGATTTTCTTTCACGTTCTTGTTTTATTTGTTCAGCCAATTTCATTCTTGTTTCATAATCTTTAGTTTCATCAAATCTTTGAAGTAACTCTCCTTCTAAATCATTACTATATGTTCTTCTTTGTTCTATTGGATTTCTTGTATCTGTTATTCCAACTTGAACATCATCCATATTAATTGTAGTTTGTATTTCATCAATTTGTATAGCGTTTAATCTTTCTTGTAATTGATTTCTTAATTCTTCAATATTTATATCACTCATAATTTTCCCCCTATTTTTTCCAATATATGTTTATTATAACATATATTTTGCATTTTTGCAACACATTATGTAATCTTTATGTTTATAAAACTACTTATACACTCTTATTTTACTATATATTAATGCTTTTGTGTTAATTGTAATTAAAACTTAATACAATTGTTATTATTTTGTAATATTTGTTCTAAATCTTGGATGGCTCTATCTGCTAACTTTGTATATCTTAGCTTTTTATCTTTTATTTTTTCTGGTAATTCTGGTAAAATGCCAAAATTAGCATTCATTGGTTCAAACTCTTTATTTTCAGTAGAAATATAATTAGCTAAAGCTCCTATCATAGTAGTTTTTGGAAAAATAATTTTATTTTTTAATTTATTAATTTGTTTTCCCATTGAATTTAGTTTTTTATTTTTTAGCTTTTTATTTTTATTTAATTCATTAAATTGTTCTACTGCATTTAAAGCAGATACTAAGCCTGAAGAAATAGATTCAACATACCCTTCTACACCAGTTATTTGCCCTGCAAAATAAATATTTGGATTATTTTTCATTTGATATGTATTATTTAATAATTTTGTAGAATCTATATATGTATTTCTATGCATTACTCCATATTTTACAAAATTTGCATTTTTTAAACCTGGTATCATTTGAAATACTCTTTTTTGTTCTTCAAATTTTAAATTTGTTTGAAATCCAACCATATTAAAAAGATTGCCCATGCTGTTATCTTGTCTTAATTGAACTACCGCATACGGTCTTACTCCAGTTCTCTTATCTGTAAATCCAACTGGTTTTAATGGTCCAAATCTTAATGTATCTACACCTCTTTTAGCCATAATTTCAATTGGCATACATCCTTCAAAAATTTCTCGCTTTTCAAATTCATGTAAAGTAACTACCTGTGCATTTACAAGCTCTGTGAAAAAAGCCTCATATTCTTCTTTATTCATTGGAAGGTTTATATAGCCTTCTTCTAAAATATTTTTTATTCTTTCTTGCCAAGCTTCTACAGTTTCTTCTTTTTGCCTTTCTTGATCATAGCGATTCCCCCAAAAGGCAATATTCATGTCTATTGAATCTTTTTCTATAATTGGAGCTGCTGCATCAAAGAAATATAATTTATCTTCTCCTGTTAAATTAGTTATTTCCTTTGATAAATTATCTGATGTGAGCGGTCCTGTAGCAATTATTACAATTCCATCTTCTATCATCTCTTTAAAATCACTTGTAGTTCCTTCTTCTATTACAATATCTCCAACACTATTTATGTACTGAATTCCAACTTCTTTTCGTATTATTTCTACGTTTCTCATTTTTTCTAATTCTTGAGTTACCTTTTTAGAAAATTCTTCTCGATCCACAGCTAAAGCCTGACCCGCTGGCACGCTTGTTTCATCTGCAATACGAATTAATAAAGAATCTAACTTTCTTAATTCTTCTTTTAATAATCCGCAAGCATTTGTGTGCAAGTTTGATTTTAAAGAATTACTACAAACAATTTCTGCTAAATTAGAATTACTGTGTGCTGGTGAATATTTAACTGGCTTCATTTCATACAGCTTAACTTTTATTCCTTTTTTTGCAATTTGGTATGCAGCTTCTGAGCCAGCTAACCCTCCACCAATTACAGTTATATAATCTTTCATTTTAAAATTCATTCCCCTCTTGTTCTATTTGAAAAGCACAATATTTATGCTTGCATTTTTAGCCAAATAATTCCATAATATCTTCTTTTGATAATTGATTAATAAATGTACTTTGAGTTGATAACATGTTATCAATAAGTTTTGCCTTTTTTTGTTGGAGTTCATAAATTTTTTCCTCTATAGAATTTTTTGTAATTAATTTATATACTTGTACATTATTTTTTTGGCCTATTCTGTAAGTTCTATCTGTCGCCTGATTTTCGCTAGAAACATTCCACCATGGGTCATAGTGTATTACTACATCTGCGCCTGTTAAGTTTAGCCCTGTTCCACCTGCTTTTAAAGAAATTAAAAATACTTTTATATTTTCATCTTCATTAAATTTATCTACTAAATTTATTCTATCTGCAACTTTTGTTTGACCTGTTAATTTTAAATATTGTATGCCTTTACTTTTTATTTGCTTTTCTATCATTTCAAACATTGATGTATAGCCTGAAAATAATAATATTTTATGACCGCTTGCAATTGCATCTTCCATAACTTCTATACATTGAGTTAATTTACTACTTTCTCCACTATAATCTTGCAAAAATAGACTTGGATGGCAACATATTTGTCTTAATCTCATAAGTAATGCTAAGATTTTAATTTGGCTATTTTCAAAACCATTTAATTTAATTTCTTCTGCTACCTCTTTTTTAGCTCTTGCTAAATATGATAAATATATTTTTTGTTGTTCTTCTTGCATTTCATTATATAATACTGTAACTGTTTTATCTGGAAGCTCTGTTAGTACTTCCTTTTTAACTCTTCTTAAAATAAATGGTTCTATCATCCTTTTTAATTGGTTCATTCTATACTGATTATTATCTTTTACTATAGGTGTTTCATATAATTCTTTAAATTTACGATATTTAAATAAATAGCCTGGCATAATATAATCAAATATTGACCATAATTCTGAAAGTGAGTTTTCAATAGGGGTTCCGGTTGATGCAAATCTTACCTCTGATGAAATTTGCTTAATTGCTTTAGCGTTTTGTGTATTGTTGTTTTTAATATATTGTGCTTCATCTGCTATCATATATTTAAATTGATAAGATTTTTGAGTATAAAAATCGATATCTCTTTTTAATGAATCATATGAAGTAATTACTAAGTTATAATTTTCAATTTTTGATATTTTCTTTTCTCTATCTAAAGCACTACCACTAATAACACAAGCTTTTAAGCTAGGTGTAAATTTTATGCATTCTCCTAACCAGTTTAATGTAAGAGAGCTTGGGCATACTACTAAAGATGGCTTTGCATTTTTTCCATTTTCGTTTACATATGATAAAACAACAGCTAGTAATTGAAGAGTTTTTCCGTAATCCCATATCATCTGCTAAAATTCCACCAAACTCATATTCATCTAGTAATTTTAGCCACTTATATCCTACTTTTTGATATAGTCTCATTTGTGCATTTAAATTTTCTGGTATTAATATATCTGTAGTATTTTGATTTTCCTTTAGCTTTTCTACTATTGTTTTATAAGTTTTGTCTGTTTTTACCTCAACATTTTTTAAATTATTTAGCATTTTTTCTAGATATAAACTTCTATAACTTGGCATACTAATAAAGCCATTTTTAAAGTCATTATAGTCTATATCTAAATTATAAGTTAGTTCTTCTAAAAATTGTATATTTTCATTTTCTTCTAACTGTATATAGCTTCCATCTTTTAACCTATGAAATTTTTTCTTTAATCTATATTTTTGTAATATTTGGTTTAAGTCTGATAAATCTATTCCAATTTGAGATAAATCTATTTCTAATAAATGATTTTCTACTTTTATTCCAATAGATTTCATTTGAAAATTATGGATTTGTTTTTTCTTAAAAGCATCTGTTGCAAGGATTTCATATTTTTTCATGTAGGTTTCGATTTCTTCTGATAAAAATGAAAAAATCTTTTCTTCATCTGCTAAAACAAGTCTTGCTTTTGCCTTATCTAATAAAAAACCAGTTTGTATAAAATTATTTAATGCTTCATTTTCTAATGCAATGTTTCTTGCAAAATTTTCGTTGGACTTTATAAATGGATTTATTTCTTGATTTTCATAGCAAAATTTAACTTCTGCTGTTATATTGCTATGTATGTCATAGTCTAAATACATTTTTACTCCTAATTTTTTTGGAATGCATTTTTCTTTTATGCTATTTGAAAGTGATTCAAATTTTATTTTATTTTCCATTTTAGGAGCAATTATTGCAAAAAAGTTAGTTAATTCTAACTCATCCATAATAATTTCATTTGTATAATTTTTTCGTAATATTTCTAATAATTTTAAAGTAGTTTCTTTAAACTCAGCAGTGCAACGATAAATAGCATTTGTAAATAATATATAAATATATTCTTTTCCTTGCAAAATGTCATATGAAAATACATCTATGTTACAATTAAGTTTAAATTTATTTTCTATTTGATTAATTTCAAATGAAATTTTCGGTTCTTCTTTAGAAAAGTATATCGTTTTTTCTTTATCTGCTTTTTGAAATAACACTTCTTTTCCTTGTAAGCTATTAAATAAGTCATCTAAACCAGTGTTAGATATTATAATGCTGTCTGGCACAAAATTTTTAGAGTAATACGTATATTCATTTGTTACTTCATTTTGATACTTCATAATTTCGGCATATTTTAGTAAAAATTTAAGTATAGAAATAGAATTTTCTGAAAATGACTCTTCTTGATGAAGTAGATTTAACTTATTTCCATATTTATATGTTTCTTTATTTAACATTCTTTCATAAAATTCTGGTAAATTTTTTATTTTATAAAGTTGTTTATCTCCAATTTTAAATTCTATTTTTAATTGTTTTGTAAACTCATTATAAAAAATTTTAGGAATAATTTGAACATTTTGAACATACTCTTCTTGATTTTCTTCTGCTTTTGTTTCATTTTTTTGCGAACTAACAAAAGTATTTAATAATTGCTTAAATACCCTATGATTTTCTTTTTCTCTAATTTCATTTTGGTCTTTTAACATGTTCTTTCCTCCAGATTTTTACTAATCTAAAATTATATCATAGAAATTTTAGTTTTGCAATGGTAATAAACATTTAATATGCACACAAAAAAATTCTTGCAAAAGCAAGAATTTTTTTGTGTGGTGTTTACCACTTTACAGCCTTGAGCTTGAAGTCCTTGCCATTCTCGGAGTGGACAAGGATGGTATTGTTGCCCTGCGTTTGAACTGCAAAAACAACAATGCTGTCTCCAACCGGCGGGAGCATGGTAATCCATTCAGGATGTACGTACTCCCCAGTTTCCTTCTTTATAAACCACCGGATCTGTTCTGCCAGGGGCTTAAGGTTTGCGGGATATGTGGCTGCCATTTGTTTTTCCTCCTATAATTATATTGTAAAAATAGTTTTGCCCTCTAAAAGAGGAATTTTTATACATACCATATTAGGTATTAACATAATTATACTACATTTTACATAAAAAAGCAAATATGAGGCATTTTTTTAGTTTAATATGCCTCATATTTATATTTATTTTTTTGTTTTTTTACTTTTAGTGGTTGATTTTTTTGTTGTAGACCTTTTTCTTGTAGATTTTCTTTTTGTAGTTTTCTTTTCATTTTCTACTTGCTCTTTAGACCATGTTTCCCCCACTTTTGGTGCATTCCATGAAATATATTCACAAGATTTTGGATTGTTTTCACAAATATAGTATTTTTTACCTCTTTTTGTTTTTCTAACTTGTACTGTGCCACCACATACAGGGCAAGGCACATTAACTGTTTCAACTATTGGTTTTGCATTTTTGCATTCTGGGTACCCTGGGCAAGCTAAAAATTTTCCATATCTACCATATTTATATACCATCATTCTTCCACATTTTTCACATTTTACATCTGATACTTCATCTACTAGCTTAACATGTTCTAATTCTTTTTCTACTTTTTCTACTTCTTTTTCAAAAGGACCATAAAATGTACGAATAGTTTGTTTCCAATTTTGTTTTCCTTCTGCTATTTCATCAAATTCTTCTTCTATTTTTGCAGTAAATTCTACATTTATAATATCTGTAAAGTTTTCTACTAATAGCCCATTTACAATTTTTCCTAGCTCTGTTGGAACTAATTGTTTTTGTTCTTTTTGTATATATCTTCTTTCTAAAATAGTTGTAATAGTTGGAGAATACGTACTTGGTCTTCCTATTCCTTTTTCTTCTAAAGCTTTTACTAGGCTTGCTTCTGTATATCTTGCAGGTGGCTCTGTAAAGCTTTGTTTTGGCTCTAGCTTTTTCTTTTTTAATTTTTCGCCAACTGTTAATTCTGGAATAGAATTTTCTTTATCATCTTCTTTTTCGTTATCTAATGTTTCTACATATAATGTCATGAATCCTTTAAATTTTAATGTTTGGCCAGTTGCTCTAAAGTTATAATCTTCTACTTCTATTTCTGCTGTAGTAGTATCATAAATTGCTTGTGACATTTGGCTTGCAATGAATCTATTATATATTAAGCGATATAATTTATATTGATCTAATGTTAAATAATTTTTTATATCATCTGGAACTAAATCTATATATGTTGGTCTTATAGCTTCATGCGCATCTTGTGCATTTTGCTTTGTTTTATAATAGCGATTTTCATAATATTTTGCACCATAAGTTTTAGTAATATATTGTTTTGCAGAAGCTCTTGCTTCTTCTGAAATTCTAGTTGAGTCTGTTCTCATGTATGTAATTAAACCTACAGTTCCGTGTTCACCTACTGAAACTCCTTCATAAAGTCCTTGTGCAACAGACATTGTTTTCTTTAATGTAAATCCTAATTTCCTAGATGCTTCTTGTTGCATTGTACTTGTTGTAAATGGTGGCGCAGGTGTTCTTTTCTTTTCACCTGTTTTTACACTTGTTACAATATATGTTCCATTTTCTATTTCATTTAATATTTTATCTACTTCTTCTTTAGTATGAAGTTCTTGCTTTTTGCCTTTTTTTCCATAGAATGTAGCTAAAAAGTCTTTTTTAGAATTGGCTTCAGTAAGAGTAGCATAAATATTCCAATATTCTTCTGGAATAAAATGCTCTATTTCTTCTTCTCTATCTACTATTAATTTAACTGCAACAGATTGAACTCTACCTGCAGATAATCCTCTTTTTACCTTTTTCCATAATACTGGGCTTATTTTATAACCAACAATTCTATCTAATACACGTCTTGCTTGTTGTGCATCTGTTAAATTCATGTCTATTTTTCTTGGCTTTTGAATAGATTCTTTTACTGTTTCTTTTGTAATTTCATTAAATGTAACTCTACAATTGCTGTTTAAATCTAATCCTAAAATGTATGCTAAATGCCAAGCTATTGCTTCTCCTTCACGGTCAGGGTCGGTTGCTAAATATACTTGTTTTGCACTTAAAGCTTCTTTTTTTAATTTTTTAATAAGTTCTCCTTTTCCGCGAATATTAATATATTCTGGCTCAAAGTCCTTTTCTATGTTTATTCCCATTTTAGATTTTGGTAAGTCTCTAATATGGCCCATTGATGCTACTACTTTTGTATTTCCGCCTAAAAATTTTTTTATTGTGTTTGCTTTCGCTGGGGATTCTACAATAATTAACTTATCTGCCATTATTATTCTCCTTTTTTATAAACTCTATAGTATAATAGCTTACTTTTTTATATTTTGCAAGTATTTTTTAGTATATGTTTAAGAATAAAACTGCTAACATATTAGTTTAATTAATATATTAACAGTTTTAATATTACTAAAAATATAAGATATAAAATAATTTTGATTTTTATAATGCCATGTCTTCTAATACGTATTTTAGATCAATAGGTGTTACTTTGTTTCTTAATAAAATACTTAATAATTTTTCTACTTCTGATTTTTGCTTAAATATATTATTAAATTCTTGTTTTTCTTCATTTCTTTCGTTACTTCCAATTTCTGTTTTTATAACTCCTACACCATAGTGTTTTTCATTTTTACTAAACATACCATATATTGTCTTATAATATTTTAGCATAATTGTACGAGTACCATCATCACTTTCTTCATGGATTTTAGTTTTTCCATAAGTTTTTGTATGGTTAAGCATAATTTGTATTTCTCCCCTTTCTCTTTAGCATATGCTTAACAATTATAGCAAAGCATTTTATAAAGAGCAAGAAAAATCGTATGCCAAAATTCGACATTTTATGACATTTGTTTCTATTCTTAATTATCTACTTATTTAATTGCTTTTTTATTTCTTTATAGATTCTTTCTTCTACATTTGGTATTGAAATTTTATTTGCATTTTCTCCCATTTTTATTAATTGTTCTTTATCTTTAACTAATTCTTCTATTTGCTTATTTAGTATTTCTGAGTTTAAATCTTTATCTAATATAATTTTTGCTGCTCCAACTTTTTCTAACACTTTTGCATTATATTCTTGGTGGTTTTCTGTTGCAAATGGAAACGGAATAAATATTGCAGGTTTTCCTACATTTGCAATTTCTGTAATTGTCATTGCGCCGCTTCTACAAACTACTAAATCTATTATATTCATCATTTCTTCCATATTGTATATATATGGCACTATTTTAACATCTGGAATAGAATCTATTTGTAAATTAAAATTTTTATATAAATTAGATTTTATTTCTTCATATTGTGCAGGCCCTGCTGCCCACATTATTTGGTAATTTTTATTTTTTTTGCCTAATATTATTTCTATTAAACTTTGATTAATACTTTGTGCTCCTTGGCTTCCACCGAAAAATAGTACAATTGGTTTATTTTGGTCTAAACAATTTTGTTTTAGTAATTCTTGTTTTTTATTATTTGATATTGTTAATTTTTTTACTTTAGTTGGTGTTCCTGTTACACATATATTTTTTGCTTTTGGAAGTCTTTTTTTAGCATCTTCAAATCCTAGCAAAATTTCATTTGCTTTGTTTGATAACATTTTTATTGCAACTCCTGGAAAAGCATTGCTTTCATGTAGTACAACTGGTATGTTTTTTGATTTAGCGGCTAATCCAACTGGCACACAAATATATCCACCTGTACCTATTACAATATCTGGGTTAAATTCACTAATCATTTTTTTCATTACTTTTATGCAGTGAAATGTTTTGCATATTTTTTTCATATTGTCAAATGAAATTGTACGGTCAAAACCATAAGCATCTATTGTTTTTAATTCATAACCTGCTCTTGGTACTAGGTCATTTTCTAGGCCACGATTAGTTCCTATAAAAATAATTTGTGAATCTGGTTCTTCTTTTTTTATTTTATTTGCAATTGCAAGTCCTGGATTTATGTGTCCACCTGTACCTGCTGCTGCAATCATTACTTTCATTACATTCCTCCTAAACTTTATTTCCTGCACGCGAAATGTTTAAAAGAATTCCGCATACAGCTTAATAAAATAATTAATGAACTTCCTCCATAACTAAAGAAAGGTAAAGATATACCTGTATTTGGTATAGAAGATGTTACAACTCCTATATTTAAAATTACTTGTATTGCAACTAAACTTATAATTCCTACTGCTACTAAACTACCAAACATATCTGGCGCTTTCATTGCAATTAATATTCCTCTCCAAATTAATATTGCAAAAAGGCTAATGATTATTATACAGCCTATAAAGCCTAATTCTTCTGCTATAATTGAGAATATGAAATCGTTTTGTGGCATTGAAATATATAAGTATTTTTGTTTACTTTCTCCTAAGCCAGCTCCAAAAAGTCCTCCTGAACCTATTGCATAAAGGCTTTGTATAACTTGCCAGCCATCTCCTAGTTTATCTTGCCATGGGTCTAAAAATGAAACAATTCTTCCAAGACGAAAGCTATCTCCTGACCCTCCACCAGATGTAAGTTTATATACTAATAATGCACCTATTCCACAGCCACCAGCTATTCCTGAAAATATAAAATATAACATTCTAGTACCTGCAATTATCATCATAATGCAAGATATTGCTCCAATAATTAAAGAAGCACTTAAGTGGTTTTGTACAAAATATAAAATTGCAATTGGTGGAATTAAGAAACAAAGTGGTTTTACAAAACCTTTCCAAAAATCTTTTAACTCATTTTTGTGGTCTGATAAATAGCCTGCATAAAAAATAATTAGGCCTATTTTGGTTAACTCTGATGGCTGAAACTGGCTTATACCAGGAACTCTTATCCATCTTGTAGCACCATTTTCTGAAACACCTAAACCTGGCACTATTACTAATAACAATATTATGCAAGAAACTGCATAAGCTGGCCAATAAAATTTTTTATAAAATCTATAATCTATTTTTGATATAAAAAACATTAAAGCTAAACCTACAATTGCAAATAATAGCTGTTTACTTGCATATGTATAGGTTTTTCCATCTTCAGCAAGTGCAGATGGTGCAGAAGCTGAAAGCACCATAACAACACCTAATGCTAGCAAAATAAAAACTACTACACAAAGTATAAAGTCAAATGGCTCATTTATAAATTTTGATATTTTTTTTACCTTCTTTGGCATTGGTATCCTCCTAAATTGATGCTAATCCTATTACACAACATATTAGTGTAACAAAACTAAATATAGATACTATTTTATTTTCATTCCATCCAGATAATTCAAAATGATGATGTATTGGAGTCATTTTAAATATTCTTTTTCCTGTTTTTTTAAAGTGTTTTACTTGTATTATTACAGAAAGTGTTTCAACTACTGGAATTAATGCAATAATAGGCAATAACAATGGCATCTTTAAATAAAGTGCCATACCTGATATTGCACCACCTAATAATAATGATCCTGTATCTCCCATCATTACTTTTGCTGGGTGAAGATTAAATAATAAAAATCCTAAACATGTTCCTATTAAAATACTTCCAAATATAGTAATTTCTTTTGAGCCATATATGAATCCAATTACAGTAAGACATGTAATAATTATAGTAATAATACTTGTTGCTAACCCATCAATTCCATCTGTTAAATTAACAGCATTTGTAGAAGCTAGCATTACTAAAACTGCAAATGGAATATATATCCAAATAGGAAGCACTATAGAAGTTTTAAAAAATGGAATATATATGTCTGTTCCTATTTTTAAAAATTGTGTTATATATAAGCTAAAGCCAACAGAAACTATAAGTAAACCTATCATTTTATATGAAGGCTTTAAGCCTTCTGTATTTTTTCCAATTAATTTTTTTAAATCATCTATTAAACCAATAACACCAAAACCAATAGTTGAAACAATTAGTGGGATTAAATTAATTCCTGCTTGTTTTTCTAATTCATTTTCTGATTTGTAGCATGTTATAAATGCAAATATTCCAATTAATAGAATTGTAATAATCATTATAATTCCACCCATAGTTGGGGTTCCTTGTTTTTTTAGATGCGATTTTGGTCCTTCTCTTCTTTCCATTTGCCCTATTTTTAACTTTCTTAAAATAGGTATTATGAATATTGAAAGTACAAAACTAGCTATTATAGAAAAAATTATAGTTTTAGTTTGAAATTCCATTTTTTCCTCCTTCGTTAGGGTTATTTATAATGTAATTTTATTTTACTCTTCTCCTAATATTTCTCTTACAATTTTTCTTTCATCAAAAGGATATTCTTTGCCATTAATTTCTTGTGTTAATTCATGGCCTTTTCCAGCAATAACAACAATATCTTTTTTATTTGCCATTTTAACTGCTTTTTCTATTGCTTTTTTTCTATCTATTATACATTCATAATTTCCTTTTGTTTTCTTAATTCCTTTTTCAATTTGCTCTACTATTTCTTCTGGTTTTTCTGTTCTTGGATTATCTGATGTAATAATTGTATAATCTGCTAAATCTCCTGCAATCGATCCCATAATTGGCCTTTTGCCTGTATCTCTATCTCCGCCACATCCAAATACTAAAATTACTCTTCCTTGTGTATATTCTTTTACTGTACTTAGTATGCTTTCTAAACTTTCTGGAGTATGTGCATAATCAATCATTATAGTTAGCTCTTTTGAATTATTTACTAATTCACTCCTTCCAGGTACACGAATATTAAGAAGTGTTTCACCTATGTTTTCTGGAGTTACACCATATTTTAGTGCTACACTAATTGCTGCTAATGAATTGTAAACACTAAATCTACCTGGTATTCCAACTTTTACTCTTTGATTTTTGTCTGATAATTTTACTTTAAAATCTACATACGAATTAGTTACTGTTATGTCTTTTGCAAGTAAATTAGCAGGATTATCTATTCCATAGGTTTTAAATTCACAATTTTGTACTAAATTTGGTAATTTATTTGCATAAATATCATCTGAATTAATAAATGCATATTTACACATTTTAAATAATTTTACTTTAGATTCAAAGTAATCTTCCATACTTGAATGTTCTTTAGCACTTATATGATCTTTTGAAAAGTTTGTAAATATTCCTATATCAAATTCACAGCCATCTACTCTACCTAGTTTTAGGCTTTGAGAAGATACTTCCATAACTGCAACATTACATTTTTCTTTTACCATTTGGCTTAAAATTGCTTGAAGTTCTAATGCTTCTGGTGTAGTTCTGCTACTATCTGCTAATTTTTTATCTCCTATATATGTACAAATTGTTCCTATTAAGCCTACTTTAAGCCCTTGTTTTTCTAATAAGGATTTAATCATAAAACTAGTTGTAGTTTTTCCTTTAGTTCCAGTTATTCCTATTAGTTTTAATTTTTTAGAAGGATTTTTATAGTAATTACAAGCACAAATAGAAATTGCATGCCTTGTATTGGTTGTTAAAATAAAAGTAACATCTTCTGGCAAATCTTTTACCATTTCTTTTGTTATTTTATCTGCTTGTGCCATAATTACTTTTGCGCCATTTTTTATTGCTTCTGGAATATATTTATGTCCATCTTCGTCAAATCCTTCTATTGCAATAAACATATCTCCTTTTTCTATCTTTTGAGAGTTATTTTCTATTTTAGAAACTTCTATATCTAAACTTCCTTTTACCTTTAAGTCTTCTAAACCTGATAAAATACTTTTAAGTTCCATACTTCTCTCCTATTCTACTCTATTTTTCCAAATACATTATATAACTAAATATAATTTTTGTATAGTTATTTTTTTGTTTTTTGTTATATACTGTCAAATTTGTTTAAATTGTAACTATTACTTTTGTTCCTTCATATATGCTAATGCCTTTTTTAGGTAATTGCTCTTTTACAATTGTTTCTTTTTTATTATATTCTTCTGGTTCATCTTTTATTTGTAATTCTAAGTTTACATCTTTTAGTGCTTTTATAGCTTCTTCTATTGTTAAGCCTTCAATATCTGGTACTTCTACTTGTTTTTTTATATCTTCTTCTTTTTCATTATCTTTTTTAAGTTCTAAATATGGAAGTACTTCTGATAATACCTGGCCTCCTACAGGTGCTCCCACAGCACCTCCTTGGGTTATTTTAGCAACACTTTTTAACATTTTAATTTTTGTGGGAATATAATAATAAGTGAGGTGAATGCTATGCTATCAAACATTTTTTATACTGCTAAAGCAATTATAAAAGGTGGAAAAAAATATTCTAAAATAAATGGTACTGTTTATTTTAGGGAAACTAAAAATGGTGTATTAATTACAGCTAAAATTAACAATTTGCCACAATCTAAAGATAAATGTAAAGGTAGATTTTTTGGTTTTCATATTCATGAGGGAAATTCTTGTACAGGAAATGAAAATGATGAATTTGCAAATACTAAATCACATTTAAATCCTACTAATTGTCCTCATCCATATCATATAGGTGATTTACCACCATTAATTGAAAATAATGGATACGCATATATGAGTGTATTAATAGATAAATTTAAAATTAAAGATATTATTGGTAGAACAGTTGTTATTCATGATATGCCAGATGATTTTACTAGTCAGCCTAGTGGTAATTCTGGAACTAAAATTGCGTGTGGTATTATTAAATAATTATAGGAAAAATAGAAGTAGGAAATGCCATTTTTTTTGACATTTCCTACTTCTACTAAACAAAACTTTAATAAAGTTTTATTCGAAAAGAAGATTTTCCAGGGATTTTGCAATTTCCTTTTTTGTTTGACACTGTGTAACAACGCCATCTTTTCCTATAATCATAGCCCAATGTTTTCCTCCACCAATCTTTGCAAGGTCATTAGCTACTATATAGTCCGCATTATTTTTTTCTCTTAGTCTAGATGCCACTTGATAAAGTTCTTCTTCGCTCACTCCCTCTAAAAGTTTAAATCCAACTAATGTTACGTCTGGATCCATACCTTTAATTAATCCAATAACTTTAGGGGTAAGCTTAAGCATTGTCATTAAATGAGGCTCATATGAAGATATTTTTGTGCCATTGTTGCAAATACTTTTGGGATTTTCAAAAATCCCCATAAGTACCTGCTTTGTAATTTCTTCTTTGCTTTTGCTACTCTGAATAGTCTCCCAGATTTCATCTACCAGTTCTTCTGCTCTTATAACATACTTTCCTGCATAGTCTCCTACTGCAGCAGAATGTATAATAAAGTCAATTTTTTTAGTTTTGAAAATTGTTGTTAGGGCATTAATTAAATCCTGAGTAGATTCAACCGTGATAAACTGCACTTTTGAAGTCATTGTTCTTGGCTTGTATGACATTTTTGTTGAGATATAATAAATTGTATCAATCTCATCAGATTTGTCTTCCAAAAAGGTGTCTGCTATTACGCTGCCTAAGGCTCCTGTTGACATGTTAGTTATTTTCATAACTGCATCAATTTGTTCATTTGTTGGTCCAGAAGTAATGATAATGCTTTTTTTCATTGTTTTTTACCTCCTATAAATTTCCTAATATAATGTTTCTGGGGTTATTTAAGTATTTATCACTCCTCCCATATCTACTCAAGTTTTCATGAAATACAAACATTCCATAAGTATATTGTGCTATGTCTCTTGACAAAGAAAGTACGTGGCATATATTTTGTTTGCTTTGTATTCCTTCTTTTTTTAACCATTCTTTTTCATGAATTGAAATTGGACCATAAATGTAACTTTGCCCGTCACCATAGTCTTTTTGCTGATAAGTGCTAACACAATTAAGCATAAAGGTATATAAACCTTCGTTATGATTATGTATGCACTCGGTCTCTTGTTCAAATACACGAGTATTAGAATTAGAGCATATAGCAAAAATTCCAAATAAATCTTTGGCAAGTTTTTCATTTCTCGCTAAATAGTAAGCTGTATGGTAATATTCCATGCAGTTTAAAATGTATATTTTCTTTCCTTTTACCCAAAACTCATGTCTTTTCAAGTATGTTTTTAAAAATTCTTCTATTGGCATAAATTCTATTTTACGAGCCATTGGTTCTGCACCTGATGCATAATATTTTGGAATTTCAACTTTTTTTGAATCTTCAAATACTACTGTTGTGTTAATTCCCCCTTTGTAATAGCTTCCTGCGACAATAATTCTTGACTTTGAAAGTTCTTGGTACCTTTTTTCATATCTTTGCATATAAGTCATTTCTGGAAACAAAGATATGTCTGGGTTTAGCTTTTCGATAATATCAAAAGCTTCTTCAATTTGCCTGGATAGTTCTTCTGTTTCAATTATATATTCATCTTGGCTATTACAGTCAAGTTGAACTTTTAATTGAAACATACATACCGATAGATAATTATCCATCCGCATATTTTTTACTCCTTTCTTTTAAGATATTTACATTTTAATATGTTTCGTGATATAATTCAAATATATATTTCTTATATTTATTATAACTGGAGGTTATATTATGAATATTAATTATGAGTCTTATAAAATATTTTATGTAGTTGCTCTTTATCGGTAGTATTACAAAGGCAGCTAATTCGTTATATATTTCTCAACCTGCTATTACAAAATCAATTAAAAAATTAGAAACAGATTTAGGTATTACATTATTTAATAGAGGGCCAAAAGGCGTTACTTTGACAGAAAACGGAAAAATCTTTTATAATTTTATTAAAAATGGCGTTGAAAGTTTTATGAATGGAGAGCATAAACTAACTTCTTTAAAAAATTTAGAAACTGGAATTATAAAAATAGGTGCAAGTGCAACTGTTACGCGATATTTTTTACTTCCTTTTATTGAGAAATTTCATATTTTATTTCCTAACATTGATATTTCTATTACAAATGGATTAACAAATAATTTAATATCTGATTTAAAAAAGGGAAGTCTTGATTTATTAATTCTTAATCTTCCAATGATAGATGATAATGATTTGGTAATAACTCAATGTGCTGTTCTAAATGATTGTTTTGCCGGAAACTTAGATTATAAAAAACAAATTAATAGTCCAATTTCTCTTAAAGAATTGGTTAATAACTTTCCTATTATAACTCAAAAAGAGCCATCTAATACAAGAGCATTTTTAAATTCTATAATGGAAAAAAATAATATATCTTTCCACCCTAAGTTTGATATTGTTAGTTATGCGTTGGTAAAGGATTTTGCTAAAATAGGTATGGGAATTTCTTATATTACAAAAGAATTTGCAAAAGAGGAATTAGAAAATAAATTTTTATATGAAATACCAATAAAAGAAACAATTCCAACAAGAGGTCTTGGAATTGTTTTACCTAAAAATATGATTTCTAGCTTTTCTACAAAGAAATTAGTAGAAATGATTATGTCCTAATAGAATAATTTTGATATGCAGTATTTTATTATTTGCAATTATTAATAAATTCCTTAAATAGAGTATTTACATATTCTTCATTGTTAATTTTATGTCTATAACTACAATCATAATGGTTATGGCTTTTAGTTTTCAAAATTAAATTTTATAGTTATATCTCCATTTTCATGTACATAAATGCTATTTATTAATTCTAACAGTATATTTCTTGTTAATATAGTTATTTTTCTCTGATTTTTAAAATTTTCTAGCCATTCGTTTTTGTCGTTTTTTTGAATTTCATATTTTTGTTTTTCATTTTCTAAATTTTGTATATGCTCTTTTAGCTCTTCAATATTTTTCTCATATTTTTTCTTATATTCTATATATTCTTCTTTTGTTATAATCTCATTTTTTAAGTCTTCATATAAAGACATTTTGAAGTTAGATAACCTTACTATTTCATTTTGCTTATATGATATATTTTTTTCTATACCATTATTTTCATTTTTATATGTAATTTTATTTACTTTATTTATAATTTCTTCTATATTAGTTATTAGGCTAATATGATAGTTAATAGCACTTAATACTGCATTTTCTAAATTTTCTATTTTTATCGTATGTTTCGTGCATAATTTATTTGACTTTTTCTTATATGTACTACAAATGTAATATTCATATGTATTTCCGCTTTTATTTGTACTAGTTTTTTTATTCATTGCCATTTTGCAGTCTGCACATTTTATTAAGCCTGCCCATATTGATAATGTTTTTGTTTTTTGAGATGCCTTTGTATCTATTTTACTTAATTTTTGTGCTTTTTCAAATGTATTTTTATCTATAATAGGTTCATGTGTGTTTTCTACTTTAATCCATTCTTCTTTTGGAACTTTTTCTACTTTATGAATCTTATAACTTTTTGCTCTTCTTTTCCCCTGTACAGTGTTTCCGCAATATATTTCATTGCTTAAAATATTTCTTATTGTAGAGGGTGTCCATAAGTAATTATCTTCTTTTATTCCATAATTATTGTAGTTTTGACCAAGTTCTAATTTTTTATGACCTGTTGGATTTAGTATGCCTAAGTCATTTAATTTATGGCAAATTGCCACTTTCCCTAAGCCGTAATTAACATTTAAGTCAAAAATTTTTCTAACAATATTTGCAGCTTCTTCATCTATAATAAGCTTATGTTTATCTTTTGGATCTTTCATATAACCATAAGCTGAAAAGGCTCCTACAAATTCTCCATTTTTCTTTTTTCCATTTAAAGATGTTCTTATTTTTATTGAAGTATCTCTTGCATATTCATCATTAATTAAATTTTTAAATGGTACTAAAATTGTATTTAGGCTTTCTTTATTTTTAAAACTATCTATTCCATCATTAATTGCAATAAATCTTATATTAAAAAGTGGGAAAACTTGCTCTATGTAATTTCCCACTTCTATATAATTTCTTCCAAGTCTAGATAAATCTTTTACAATAACACAATTTATTTTTTTATTTTTCATATCTTCTAGTAAATTTTGAAATGCTGGTCTGTTAAAGTCTGTTCCCGTAAAGCCATCATCTACATAGGTATTATAAATTGTTAAGTCTTCATGCTCATTTATATATTCATTTAATAATGTTTTTTGGCTTGTTATACTATTACTTTCTTGCTTAGACTTTCCACATTCTTCATCTTCTTGTGAAAGTCTTATATATAAAGCGGTTTTCCAAACTTCTTTAGTATTTTCATTAAATAAATATTTTGATTTTCTTCCTGACAATTTAGCCTCCATTCTAGAGTATAAGGTTGTACAAATTTATTGTAAAATTTATTTTTTATTTAATTTTTAAAATGTTTTCTATACATTCTTCAAGCTTTTTATTGTTTTTAGAGTATTCAAAATATACCGTAATATTTTTAAATTCTAATTCATTTAAGATATTTTTATTTAATGTTCTTTTATTTAATTCTTTTTTATTTAATACACTTCTATTTTCCAACGTTATCTTCCTTTTAATAAATTTAATTTAATTTTATTGTTCTTTTTTATTTTTATTACTATTTTGTTTTAAAAATTAAATTAATAAAAGGTAATTTTTTCTTTGATTTTAAATCCGTATAAAATTTAGCTTTTAGAACATAATAATAGCAAATACTACAAAATACATTATTTTTATACATTTTTAAAAATAAGTATTTTAGTATAAATTTATTTAGAAAGGATGTAAATACTATGAATTACATTAAAAAATCAATTTTATTTTTAGCAATATTATTTGCTAGCTTAATTTTTACTACTGGTGTTTCAAATGCTGCAACTAAAACTGCAGCTGATGAAGAAACATTAAGAACTGCCTTAAGCGAAGCTATAAACGGAGATACTGTTGAAATTACAGAAAATATTAGCTTAAAAGGACCTTTAGAAGTATCAGCAAAAAATATTACAATTAACGGAAAAAATCATACAATAACTAAAGATGCTGAATGGGCTAATGTTGGAAGCAATGGTACTTTTATTTCAGTTGGAGCAGGTTCAAAAGTTACATTATCTAATATTACATTAAAAGATAGTGCAAAATATGGTGTACAAGCTTATAACGGAGGTTATGTTATATTAGATAATGTTACAATTAGCAATTGTAACTTTGGTGCTGTATTAGTAAATGCAGGTACTGTTGAAGTTAAAAATTTAACATTAGGAAGAAATGGAAATCCTAATAATAATGGTATAGAAATTGCAAAAGGTTCTGCTACTGACGCAGCAAATGTTCCTACAGTAGTTATGAACGGTAAATTAACATCTTCTGAAAAAGAAAATGTTGTTTATGTTGCTGAAAATAACCCTTCTTTAGAAAAATTTGAAGTTGAAAATTCAGAAGGAACTGAAGACAAAATTCAAATAAGTGGCAATACAGTAGTTATAACAGATAAAGAAGGTAAAGTTCTATATACAAGTAATGATATAGGCGATGTTGACGTTGCTGGTGAAAAATATACTGAACCTAAAAAGGAAGAACCTAAGAAAGATACAACTCCTAAAACAGGTGTAGAAAATGATTTAGTATTACCTGTATTTGTAATGGCAGTATTAGTATTAGCTGTAGTAGTTATAGCAAAAAAAGATAATTAATTTTATTAACTTAAAGTTTTAAAAGTTTTGTATAAAATGTGCCTACATTACTAAATAATAAATAATGTAGGCCATTTTAAATAATTAGGTGGTGAAGATATGAAAAAAGTTGCTAAAAATATATTTTACATAGCTTTAGAAATATGTATGATTTTTAGTATTATATATATTTTTAAATATTGTTATGATATATATTCTACAAGAAGGCAAAGTAATTTATTAAATGAAATTTCTATTGATGATATTGCTTCTGAAAATATCGAAAATACTGAGAATATTGAAAATGCTGAAAATAGTGAAAATTCTAAAGTAGATATTACAAAAGAAGTAAAAACAGAAAGAATGCTTAAAGTAGAAAAACTTAAGAAAGAAAATTCTGAAATAGTTGGATGGGTTGAAATTGAAGGCACAAATATAAATTACCCTGTTTTGCAGGCTGATGATAATTCATATTATTTAACACATAATTATCAAAAAAAATATTCAAAAAGTGGTGCAATTTTTTTAGATAAAGATTATGTTTGGAGTCCACCAAGTAGCAATTTATTAATGTATGGGCATGATAGATTGTTTAAAGATATAATAAAATATAAAGATAAAAGCTTTTATAATAAACACCCAAATATAAGATTTACTACAAATGAGGAGGATGCAAATTACGAAATAATAGCAGCTTTTTATTCTAGGGTTTATTATACATCTGAAAAAAATGTATTTAGATATTATTATTTTGTAAATGCAAAAAATGAAAAAGAATATAATGAATTTGTGCAAAATGCTAAAAAAGCTTCAAGGTATGATACTGGCAAAACTGCAAAATATGGTGATCAATTAATTACTCTTTCTACTTGTTCTTATCATACAAAGGATGGTAGATTTGCAGTTGTTGCAAGAAAAATTTTAAAATAAAATTATATAAAAAGGAGAAGGCAAGGAGATTGCATTGCCTTCTCCTTGCCTTTTACATGTTACACAAAATAAACGTAAACTTCCAGATATCTTGTTCCGAACTCGTTGCAAACATCATCGTTTGCCATAAGAATATCTATGGCATATTCAGTTTTTTTACTGCCAAATCGATCCTCTACAACGAACCATCCTCCATTAGGTTGATCCGCAAAATACGGTATGTAAAGAATAGTCCCTAGTGGCAAATAACATGAATCGCCACCACTTCCTGCAACAGTATGCCATAATGTCATTTCTGCTCCAGATGCTGTTTGATGAGCATACTTGCCATTACAACAAGCTTCTGGGCAATAGGCTGTTGCACGAACACTGATCTTTTTGGGCTTTACATTAGGAGGTTCAATTGGGCTACCTATTGGCATCTGAGTTTTAGGCTGATCTTCAGAAACTGTAGCTGAGTCATCATCCTCCGGCGGGGTTTGAGCTTCAGGCACTGTAGCTGAGTCATCATCCTCCGGCGGGATCTGAATTTCAGGCACTGTAGCTGAGTTATCAGCCTCCAGCGGGGCCTGAATTTCAAGCACTGTAGCCGAATTGTCGATCTTCTGCGGGGTTTGATTCGCAGGCTCTGTAGCTGAATTATCATCCTCCGGCGGAGTTTGATCCTTGGGCTCTGTAGCCGAATTTTCATCCTCCGGAGGAGTTTGATCCTTGGGCTCTGTAGCCGAATTTTCATCCTCCGGAGGAGTTTGATCCTTGGGCTCTGTAGCCGAATTTTCATTCTCCGGCGGGGTTTGATCCTCGGGCTCTGTAGCCGAATTGTCAGCCTCTTGCAGATTCTTGTCTTCAGTCTTTGTAAATGAATAACCTGATTTTAAAGAGCTCTGCAGGTAAGAATCAGCTTCGAGCATATCATTTTCAATATGCTCCTCTTCGAAATCACTGTTGGTGATTTCCAGAGTTGTGCTTGCAGTGGAAGTTCCACAACTGACTGCTGATATAAGTATCAGAGCAGTCAGAAGGCTCACTATAAAGACTAGTGAGAACCTTTTCCGCGAATTTTTGCGATTTGCTTTTGCTTTCATGTTACTCTCCTTTTTTAGTCAAAATACTTGACTTTTATTATAGCAAATAACTGCTACTCCGTATATTATATCATTTTTTTATGTATATTGCAACTTTTTTATTATTTATCATTGCATTTACTAATAAAATCTTCATTTTTTATGTTTTTTTAATTCTTTTTATTTAGTAATTTAATTCTAATTCCAAAGACTATTGCCATTAGAGAAAATATAGCAATTAATATATATATTGTTACATTTGAATACCCTGTTTCTGGTATTTTTCCACCTTTTATATCTTCTCCATTAGAACTATTGTTACTATTTCCTCCATTTTGTGTATTTCCACTTCCATTTGTATTGCCATTTCCATTTTGACCTTCGCTTCCGCTTGAACTTCCACCATTTTGATTATCAACTATTGTTATTTTAATAGAAGTGTCTTCAGATGATACATCAGTTTCTGCTGTTGAACCAGAAAAGTTAGTTAATTTTATAGTAGTTTCTCCTAATGTAGCATTTTCTTTTACTTTAAAAGTAATAGTACCTATATTTTGATCTGTATTTACCACCTTACCATCATTTGTTGTTCCTGTAATTTGTTTTTCGCTATAGAAAGGTGCTTCCCATTTATCTGTACCATTTGTGCTTACATATTCTAAAACAGAAGAATCAAAATCTAGTTTTGCAGTATATGCTCCAATTCCCTTTTCTCCACTTTCAATAGAAATGTTATTTAAAGAGATAGTAACTATAACATTTTCTCCTTTTTTTACTGAAGAATTATTTACACTTAAAGCTGTTTTAAAGCTATCGTTTGCTGCATATACACTTGTTGTAAATAATAGAATTATTGCAGTTAGTACTATAGAAATTGCTTTTTTACTTTTTATACTATTTTTCATATTTTTTCTTGTATGATATATTTAATAACTTAAATAACCATACACTCCTCCTCATTTTATATTATTTAGCTTAAAAATATTATTATGTGTTTTCCTGACTTAATAATAGTCTTTTTAATAATAAAAGATCTGTTGATGTTATTTTGTTATCTTTATTTAAATCTGCTGCTTTAAATTCATTTTCTGTTAAAATCCATTCTTTGTTTTCGCCTGCTACTAAATGTCTTTTTAGTAATAAAAGATCTGTTGATGTTATTTTACCATCATTGTTTAAATCTCCTGTTTCAGCTTCTTCTGAATTTGCTGTTTTAATCCAATCAACGGTTGCTACTAATTTTGCTTCATTTCCGGCTTCATCTTCAAATTCAAATGTAAAGTTACCATTTTCAGTAAATGTAAATTCTTTACTTGTATTATTGTTAGTAATTACTATTTCTTCGCTTTCATCTGTTAAAGTTGCAACTACTGGCTCATTTGTAGTTTTATTTGTGCTATATTTAATTTTTGCTGTTGGAGCAACTTTATCTATCCAGTCTACTTTTGCTTCATGTTCTTTTATGTCTGAATCATCAGGATCTGAAGCGTCTTTATATTTAAATACAAATTTTCCGTTATTTTCAAATTTATATTCTTTTGTAGAACTATTATTTACAATTTCTACATCAAGTTTTTCGCCTTTGTTATTTATTAAATATGGGTTAATAGTAGCTACAACGTCTTTATTTGTTAATTTTGTAATGTTGTATGTTATATCACTTGCTATAATGTTGTTGTCTTCAAGATAATCTGCTTTTATGCTTTTATAAGCTATATTGCTTGCTTTATCTAGAAGTTTAAATTCATAGTTTCCGCTCTCTTCAAATGTATATTCTAAAGGATTTGTTTTAACTTGTTCTAGTGCTATTCTTAAAGTTTCTTTTTCGTCATCTGTTACACCTACTTGAATTCCATTTTCATCAAAATACTCTTTAATAACTTTTCCATCTTTTGATGTAACTACATATGTATCAACTTTTGAAACTTTGCCAGTTGTATTTTCATAAGTTGTTTTTATTATATTTCCTTTTTCGTCTAATTCTTCAATTTTATATACATTACCTTCTGAATTTAAGTATGAAATTTTTGAAACTTTTCCGTCTTTAGTTTCAACATAACTTATTTTATTGTTATTATTATCTAGTAAATATACGTCTTCACTAATGCTTTCTAGTAAAATACGTAATTTATTTTCTCCATCTAATTCGTATTCTACGTTTGCTTCTGGTCCTTTACTATCAATCCAAGTAACTTCTGCTGTGGCTGAACCTTTATTTCCTGCTTTATCTTCAAATTCAAATGTAAATTTTCCATTTTCTTTAAATACATAAGAATCATTTCCATCATTATTTGTTACTGTAATTTCTGTGCTTGGATTGTCAAGTCTTGCTATTACATAGCCATTTGTTGGCTCTTGTGTGCTGTAATAAATTCCTGCTGTTGGTTTAGTTCTATCAACTTTGCTTAAATCTTCATATACATTTATCATGCTAATTGATGCAAACATATCGTATGTTTCTATGTCTAATTTTATATATTGTGCATATATACTTTCATTAAATGTAATGTCATATAATTTACCATAAGTCTCACAATTTTCTACTTTTCCAGCTTCAGTCCAATCTTTTCCATCTTTACTTACATATACTGTTACATTTTTTATTTTATCAGGGTCATCTTTTTTATATTTTGTTTGCATAAATTCTAATGCTGATACATATTTTGGCTCTTTTAATTTTAAAGTAATAAATGGTTTTGTATTTTCTTTTATAACTGAATATCTAAAGTCTGTGTGCCAAAGTGTATATATGTTTCCGTCAATTGCATTTGGTGCATAATATGGTCTTTTACCATCTATTGATTCACTTAAAAACTCTGTAACTTCTAAGTCTGAAACTCTAACATATTTTCTTTTATCTGGCTGATTATCTTCTGTAAATGTAAATGGTTCTGATGCTTTGCTTGCAAGTTTTGTACCTGTTGCTCCTTGTCTTACCTGAACTGTTTTATTTCCTGTTAAGTCTGGAGAAGATACGCTATATGGTGTCCAATCGTCACCTTCATTGTAGCGCCAATATGTTGTTGATACATCTATGCCTACTATTCTATTTTCTAAATCGTTTGCATATAAATTAGCTAACATTTCTTGGTTTTCTATGTCTATTTTATATACATTTCCATCTGAATAATCTGTTCCAACTATGTGAATGTAAATATCATTTTCTGCTGTAATGCTCTCTATTTCGTCTTTAGATAATTTCCATTTATGTGGTTCGTCTGAATTAAATGTTACAGTTTTCCATGTTTTTCTTCCATCTAAGCTATAATCCCAACGAAGACCTGTGCTATCATAACGACTTGCAAGTACAATTTTTTCTGCATTTGCTCCATCAAATGAAAAACTTGCAAGTGATGTATCTGTTTGACCAAGTAAAAAGTTTGCTACTGTTCTTGTAATGCCTGAAATATCTGGTTTATTTGCTCTATTGCTAGAGTCATAATTTTTTCCTTCATTTAATAATTCTGTTTCTAAAAGTGTAAATTTAAATGAATATTCTACACTTGTTAATTTTGTTCCAATTTGGTCTAATAAGTTTTTCATTGGTAATGGGTATGCAACTAGTGCCTTTCCTAATCTTGCTGCTAAGTTATAGTAATCTTCTTCTTTTTTAGTAGTGTCTGCATTATATGCATTTATTAAGCCCCACCAAGCATCTATGTTAATATCTTGTACTTTTAGTGCTTCTTCATATATTTCTTGTTGTTTTGCTATATTTCCGTTATATAAATCAGCTGTCATAATAATTTTTTCAGATTTTTCATAGTTTGCATAATCGTTAATAGCATCTTGTGATAACATCATATATGTTGCTGCCCAGCCTTCTACATAGCTAGCATCTCCCCAGCCTAAAGGCATTCTTGTTTGCATTTTTTCTGATTTTCCAGATTGTGCCCAACCTGAAACGTCGTTATCCATTGACCAATAGCCTTGGCCAGCTTCATTTTTTCTATAATAAATAATTGCAGCGTGTCCTGGCTGACTTATAACTGAAGCAGGCATACCATGAGCTGCACGAATGTGACAACCTAATTTTGAAATACCACCACAAACAGCACCTGTTTCAAATTTATTTCTCATACTCATCCATGCTTTATATACATGATCGTTTTCAGTACTATATGTTACATGGTATATGCTAAATATTCCGTCAAATAATTCATCCCAATAATTATATAAATCTGGGTCATGGTAAATTGGGTTTTCAAAGTTTGGCCATACATAAGCAATATATGTATGTGGTTGTAAGTATTTTTCTTCCTCTCCAGGATGTGCATTTATTCTTTTTTGTGTATATTCATTAAACCATATAAGTTCTTCGTCGTCTGTAATGTTGTTCATTACATAACGCATTTCTTCAACTGTTAGTGCTTCATACCATTTTGTTTGGTCTTGTCTTTCTGATACTTTAAATTTTCCTTCATCATATAATTTTTTGTATATTCTATAACGCTCTACAGAATCTGATCTATTTTTTGGGTGATCTATTTGTGCCCAATAGCCAACTTTGGTTGCGTGTGTTAAAGAAAGTGATATTGCCATTTTCTTGTACACTTCACCTTTTGTTAAATCCGGGTACCATGTATTATTTGTTTTTGTTGTATCTGTAAAATCATCTTTATATTTTTTATAAAGTTTAGAAAGTTCTTTTATTGAATTATAGTAGCTTCCACCATCTGGTGCACCACCTAACACATATAATCTTAAATTGTTTACGTCTTCCATTAGCCATTTTACTGCTGTTTCATAGTCCTTGTTTTGATTAACAATAGCTTGTAATAAATTATAGCCAATATTACTTACTAAGTTTCTTTTTAATAATGTTAGTTCATATTTATCTATTTGGTCTGCTAAAGATGCATCTTTTAATTCTGCATCATATTCTTCTACTGTTTTAATAAAGTCCACATTTTGAGCTTCTTCCTCTACAAAGCCTTCTTTATATAGTTTTGCATTTGCATAAACAGCATGGTCTGATGCATTGTTACCATTATTATGGCAATATAATTTTAAGTAATGTGCATCTTTAATATTTACTGTTATAATTTCTGCATTGTCATTTCCTTTTAGTACTTTTGATTCTTGTTTTAAATCCCAATGTTCTTTATCGTTTGAGGTATATACTGAAAATTTAACACCATTTCCATTAGTTCCACGACTTTCATCTACGCCTACAAATGCACTAAAATAGTCATAATTATAACCACTAATATCATATATTAGTGTTGATGTAGCATGTGCAGATATACCTTTTAAAAAGTGAGTTTTCTTTCCATTTAGTAATAATGTAATTAAACCGCTATTATATTGTGTTTCTAAGTTACCATCTAATGTAATACTTCCCCACTCAACTTTTGATTCTTTTTCATCATATTTAATATCGGATAAATAATATATATCTTCATTATTGTTAACTTTTGATGTGTAATAATTATCTTCTGTAGTTTCCATTTTTTTAATATTGCTTTTTTCAATTTGTTTAGCAATAGTTACATTTTTTATGGTATTTTCAAGTGATAAAAATATTGTTAATAACAAAATTAAACTAAAAATTATTATAGTTATTAACTTTGTACTTATATTTTTTTTCACAAAAACTCCCCCTTTTATACTTATATCATAAATATTATAACATATTTTTCTAATACTGTAAATATTTTGAGGGGATGTACATTGAAAATTTAATATAAAAGAAATTGTAATACCATAAAATTAATAATTTACTTTGCATTCTTCTATTTCTTCTAGTGATAATCCAGTTAATTCTGAAATTGTTGAAATTGGAATGTGTTTTTCTAACATTTTTTTGCTGTTTCTAATTTTGCCTTTCTTTCTCCTTGCTCTCTTGCACTTGACATACCTGTGTTGTAATCTAATATAGCTTTTTCTCTAAACCATGCCATTCTTTCCTTGTACTCTGCTCTACTCATTGTTTTTAGCTTTGTTCCTGCCTCTTTTAATTCTTTATTCTTTTTCATTTTCTCCTTCACCCTTTCTGATTCTGGGTTATCTATAAAGAACAGCCAATCTAATAGCTCTCCTTCTACTTTTTCTTTTCCCTTTATTTTATTTAATTCTAGTATAACAAGTTCCAATATCATATCTCTACTAAACTCGCCAAACCTCTTAACTCCGGAAAAGTTTGATTATTCTCACCATTTCGACTAATCAAATATTGTTTGCTACCCATACTACAGTATCAACCTTTTCATTTTAATTCAGGCATTTCGGAGCTATACAGTTTCACGCTTTCGCATTTCGGCTCGAATGTTCCCTTATCTACACTTACTCCTTACATTACTGCTTTAGAGCCAAGACTAGGTACTAGCTGTTGGTTAGACATTACTAGGTAGACTTTAGTCTACTATATGATATTAGCTTAAATCTTCCCAAAATTAAAGACATACCATGGTATGTCTTTTGTTATTTTAGGATATGAAAATTTGCTTGCGCAATTTTTTTACTTGACGTACAGTATGGGCCTAAAGGAAACGCTGCTGTTGGCATGGGAAGTATTGTTGATGATACGACTAGCTGTAAAGTAGTCGCCGTTGGTGTAATTACCCCCACGAAGGACACAAGGACGGTCGGAACCCGCAGAGGTTTCCGTAGTCCATTCTAAACAGTTGCTCGCCATATCATAAATATTACATCTTTTATCTGTGTCTTTTTCTGTTGTTCCTGTATTTCTTAAACTATTACTAAATGTTGGTCCTTTTTCTTTCGAATAATCTTCATCTCCTGAATATTTTTGTATGAACACTATTGCTGTATCCCATGCATAACTATTTGTTAAATCGCTTGTATAATTTTCATTCGTAGGATACATTGCTTGTGCTACTTCTGATGCTTTATTTTGTGTTATATAGTTCCATACCTGTTGGTCTTTCTTACTTACTAATTTTAATGTTTTTTTTGCTTCTGCTTCATACCATGTCCAGTCTGGTTTTTTCTCACTATTTGATTTTTCTTTTCCATTATTTGCATTATAGTTTGTTACTCCTGCTTCATACCTTGCTAAGTAATAACCCCCATTTGATTTAGAGTTATTTACAAAATCTGTTATACTTTTAGCTGTCTTATTTCCTTTATCCGATTTTTCTAATTCTTGATAACAGATATTTATTACAAAATTTCCATCTTTTGCATCTTTTGCATTTCCTGTATAGTTATTATCTTCATATCTTCCTAATGTTATTGTTGTAGTTGTTCCATTTTTATCATCTTTTATTTCTCCTACTGGTATCCATACAAATTGGTTATTATCTTCATCTGCTACTACTATTCCATCTTGCACTGTTGGTATTCTTGGATTTTCTGTTGAATATTTATATTCTACATTATCTGTCCCATGTGGTACAATATGAAATCCTGCTGGTATTGTTACTGAGTTTCCGTACTCATCTTCTAATTGTGTATTTCTTTCAAATTTTGTTCCATCTTTTGTTGCTTCTTTTATTGTTGGAGTTGGAGTAGGCGTTGGTGTAGGTGTTGGCGTTGGACTTGGAGTTGGTTTTGTTGGTTCTGGAGGTTCACTAGTTAATATATTGCTTATTTCTTCTGTTAAATTTGCTAAGTCTCCTTTTGCTTGTTCTTCTGCCTCTTTTGTCTTTTCTGCTGCTAGTTTTGCTTGTGCTATTATTCCATCTTCTCCTAGCACCATTGTTATGGTTACTCCGGCCAATATTAAAAGCACTACTATTGTTACTACTAAAGCTATTAATGTTATACCTTTAGCGTATTTTGCAGTGCTTAAAAAATTGGGTCTATTTTCATTTAAACCTATTTCTCCTCTCTTATTTAAATTATAGCTCTCTCTCTCTCTCTCTCTCTCTCTCTACTTGCACAACGGTTTGCTGTCATTTTAGTTTTCCTCCTTCTTCTTTTTATTTGTACATGTAAGTTTTGTGTATTTATTCTACTTACTTGTTCAAATATTTTTCTTTTGGTTTATTGTTTCCATTTTCTACATTTTTTATTCTGTTTTCGATGTTATATTTAATAAAACATAAATTAGCTTTTTTGTAAACAAGACAAAATCTTGCTTTTAATTTTATAAAAGCAAGATTTCATATTATATTCACATTTTCTTACAGTATCAAGCATTTTAGAGCATCAATTTAAATATTTATTAGTTTTGTAACTTATTTATTACAAAAATGTTATAAAAATGTAATATTTTAAAATTACCCAAAAAATTTATTACACTCTCTTTATTACACTCCTTTTTAATATCAATAGTGATTGTAGAATAATTTTGCCTAAATTTTAGCAGTTTTAAGTGTTTTTATATGTGTTGTTAAAATACCCCAAGCACCTCCTTGGTGGCCTCCCTCTCCTGTTGGGTTATATAGTGTAACTAATACTACTACTTGTGGATCTGATATGGGAGCTACACCCATAAAAGAAGTAACATATTTATTTGTGTTTACACCATCTTCTGATGTACCTGTTTTTCCACCTACACGGTAGCCTTTTACTTGTGCATTTTTTCCAGTTCCCTCCGCTACTACTGATTCCATCATACTTAAAATTTCTTTGCTATGTTCTTCTGAAATAACTCTTTCTCCTAATTTTACTGGTATTTCTGTAACTTCTCCTGTTTGACTATTAATTATTTGTTTAACTACTCTAGGAGTAATTTTTGTTCCTCCATTTGCTATTGTGCTAACTGCTGTAACTAACTGAATTGGTGTTATTTCAAATCTCTGGCCAAATGCAATAGTTGCAAGCTCTACTGGCCCTACTTTTTCTTCTTTTAAAAATATACTATTTGCCTCACCTGGAAGGTCTATTCCTGTTCTTTGTAGTAATCCAAATTTATTTAAATATTGGTAATAAGTATGAACCCCTAATTTTTGTCCTAGCCCTATAAATACTGGATTACATGAATTCATTAGTGCTTCTCTTAATGATTCTGCTCCATGTGGCCTATAATATCTCCAACATTTAATTCTTACTCCTGCAATTTCTATGCCACCTGTGCAACAAAATTCTCCTGGTTTATCTGGTGTAGTAATTCCTTCTTGAAGGGCTGCTGATGTTGTAATTAGTTTAAATGTTGAACCCGGTTCATAAGTATCTGTTACAGCTTTATTTCTCCAAAGTGCCATCATACTATTGTTTTTTTCTGTTTGAGACATATTTTCCCAGTTTTGTTTTAATTCATCTGTACTTGGCTCAAATGGCTCATTTAAGTTATAATTTGGATAACCTGCTATTGCTAATATATCTCCAGTTTTAGGATTCATTATAGTAATATTGCCACCATCTGTACATTTATTATCTATACAAGCTTCTTTTAAGTATTTTTCTGCAATTCCTTGAATTGTACTATCTATTGTTAATACTAAATCATTTCCATCTACTGCTGGAACGTAGTTTTCGCTTGAATCTTCAATATCTCCTCCTCTTGCATCTGTTAATTTTTCTATTCTTCCTTTAGTTCCTTTTAGTTCTTCATCATAAACTGCTTCAATTCCATCTAATCCTTGGTTATCTGACCCTGAAAAACCAATTATTTGCGAAGCTAAATTATTATATGGGTAATATCTTTTTGTATCTTCATCTATATTTATTCCTTTAGTTATATTATTTTCTTGCATCCATAATCGTAAGGCATTTGTTTTTTCTTTTTCTACTCTTCTAGCAATTGTTTCTATTGAACTTTTTTTGCTTACTCTTTTTAGCATTGTTTCATAGTCTAATTCAAAAATATCGCTAAAGGCTTTTGCTACTTTTTCCTTATTTTCTTTTGCTATATTTACTGGATTTACAGTTACTGTTTCTACTGTACTACTAACTGCTAAAATAGTTTTGCCTGTAGAATCATAAATAGTTCCTCTTCTTGGATTAATACTTCTATCTAGAGTTTGCTGAACATAAGCCATAGACTGCAGTTCTGAACCTTGTACTAATTGTAGCCATCCTATTCTAAAAATTAATGCTAATAAAACTGCCCACAATATAAGAATTTCGTTTCTCATTCTCTTTTTTACTGCTACATTTCCTGATTTTTCTTCTGGCTTAATTTTTTTATTTTTTAGTTCTTGTTTAAATTTTTTCTTTTTTTCTTTTTCAAAAAGTTTTTGCTCTTTTTTTGTGTTTATTACTTCTTCTTTTTTCTTTTTTTTAAATTTTAGTAAGTCCTTTTTATTTATGCTTTTTTCTTTAATATTTCTTTTTGAATAACGCATTTTTTATGCTCCTAACTATTATTTTCTTGTTTTTATTGTATTCATTAAATATAAAAAAAGACTAAGTTATATTAAAAAGCAAAATATAATGAATTCGAATTCATTATATTTTGCTTTTTATTTCAGATTTATTATATTTCTTATTTTAATACATTTTGATTTAATACAACTGTGCTATATAAAAATAGCACATCTTGATTTTCAAAATTAATGTAATTTTCTAAAATACTGCTATTTACATATCTTAAATCAACTAGAGTAATTTTTTTGTAATTTTCTAATAGTAATGGTGCTAAACTACTTCCAAAAGAGTCTCTAAATAAAATTAATTCTTTTTCTGTTTTATTATTTGGATTTTCTACTTGTATTATGGCAGTAGCACCTGATAAATAAATATCATATTTATCTGATGAAGTTTTAAATTTTTCTTCATCATATACTTTTCCTGTTTTTTTAGTTTCATAATTATATGTAGTGCAGTTTTCTATTGTAGTATTTGTTAAAATATTAAGTTTATCTGGTGATACTTTTCTTCCTAATTGTCCATAATATGCACCGTAAAAATTTCCCATTTGCTTTGTTTCATAATTTATATTAGAAGTATTTTCTAAGTTCATTTCGCTTTGTATTTTGCTTACTACATTTTGCAAGTTCTCCTGTTTCCAATGTAAATCTGTATTATAGTAATCTTCTAGTTTTAAGCTTTTAGTAATATCTATATATTTTACATTTTCTACTTCGCTTTTTATTATTTTTGCTACGTTTGATGGCTCTATTTTTAAATAGTCTTTTTCTAAATAATAAATTTTATCTGGAATAATTGAAAAATAAACATTCATTCCTTGTAAATATTTTTTATAAACATTATTTATTTTAGTAGCAGATTTTTGTATATTAGCTTCACTTAAAGGGTATTCCATTTTATATATAGAATTGTTTAATAAAAATAATCCATTATTATCTTTTTGTTTTAAAACATAATTACTAAAATTGGCTTTTATGCTTCTAAATGTATCTCTAAGAACAAATTGGTCCATTGTATAGTTTTCAAAGTCTTTTGAAAACTTTCCACTTGATAGAGTTTGAAACGTAATTTTTGGAAATTGTGCTAGCTTCCTTCTTTCAGTTACAGATATTTGTTCATCTTTTTTCATTAAATTAATTGTAAAAAATAAAAATAACATTATTACAAAACCGATTACTACAATTTTATTTTTTGTTTTTTCCTGCATTGTTTTCCTCCTAACATACAGCTTTAAAATCTAAAATATAAAAATGGATTAAATGAACCATCTACAATGTAGCTTGTGCAAATTATAAATAAAATAACTAATGTAATTGGCTCTAAAATATTTGCTATTTTTTTGTACTTTTCGGTATTTGCTATATTTTTTAATAAAGGAGTAGCACCAATTATTCCAATTACAATAATTATAAAGTAACTTTTAAAGTAATATAGGCTTTCAAGAGATATTAAAGGAATATTTTTAATTCCTATTAATGATGTAATGTTTGTTAATATTTGATTTAAATTTTCTCCATTAAATATTATAAAGCTAATCATTACTATTATTAGTGTATAGGTATGTGAAAATATTTTTGGAATTTTTTCTAAATACTTTTCTAAAAATAGTTTTTCTATAATTAGTAGTATTCCAAAGTAAAGACCCCAAATTATAAAGTTCCATGCAGCTCCATGCCACAAACCTGTTAATAGCCATACAATCATGATATTTCTTAACCATTTTATTTTGCTTGTTCTGTTACCTCCAAGTGGAATATATACATAGTCTCTAAACCAAGTGCTTAAAGAAATATGCCATCTTCTCCAGAAATCTGTAATGCTTTTTGCGATATATGGGTAATTAAAGTTTTCTAAAAATTCAAATCCAAACATTTTTCCAAGTCCTATTGCCATGTCTGAATAGCCAGAAAAGTCAAAATAAATTTGTAGCATTGCTGAGATTCCATAAAGCCATGCATATAATACACTTATTTCTTTTGTTGCTAAATATGTTGTACATAACTCGCCTAATAAATTTGCTATTAATACTTTTTTAGAAAGTCCTATAATAAATCTTCTAACGCCTAAAGCAAATTTTTCCATTGTATGTGTTCTATTTTCTATTTGATCTTGTATAGTTGTATATCTTACAATAGGTCCTGCAATTAGCTGTGGAAATAGTGAAATGTACATTGCAAGTTTTAAAATATTTTTTTGTACTTTTGCCTGTCCACGATATACATCTATCAAATAACTTATCATCTGAAATGTATAAAAAGAAATTCCTATTGGAAGTACTACATTTATAAAGTCAATTTTATGCGAAAGCCATAAGTTAATGTTTTGAATAATGAAATTTGCATATTTAAAATAAACTAATAAGCCAATGCTAACAACAAGTGCTAATATTAGCCACATTTTAGCATATTTTGTTTCTTTGTATTTATTTATTAATATTCCAAATATATAAGTAGATAAAATTGAAAAAGCCATTAATAATACGTATGTAGGCTCCCCAAAATAGTAAAAAATAAAAGATACTATTAATAACACCAAATTTTTAAGTTTATTTGGTACTATATAATAAGCTCCAAGTGTAATTGGTAAAAAATAAAATAAAAATGGAATGCTTGAAAATACCATATATTTTTCTCCTAAAACTCCTAAAATAAAGGCTATCTTAAACAATATATTTTAAGATAGCCTTTTTATAATTTAAAATTATTGTTCACTGCTTGGCACTTGGAATATTCCAGAACCTTCTGGATCTACTGGCAATTCGTCATCTGATAAGTTTTTTGTATATTCTTTGCCTACTGTTTGTGCTATATTTTTAAAATTTTCATATGCAGAGCTTGCCAATTTTGAAGAATCTTTACCACCCATTACAAGGAATACGCATTTTCCACTACTTGTTGCATAAAGGTCGTTTGCTGTAACACATATCCATTTTCTTTGATCTATAGATTCTGACATTTGTTTTGCTATTTCATTTGCGTTTACGCCTTCTTTAACTTTTCCAATTACAAGAGAATATGGTATAGCATTAATCATTGGTTCAGATACAGATAAAAGTTCAAAATTGCTTCCATCTTCAAGTCCTGTAAATGATTTTACAGAAGTAGCATCTTCTAAGTCAACTTCAATTGTTCCTAACATAGGCATTTCTTCTTCTACCTGTTCATAAATTTTTTCTATTAATGCACTTAAGTCTTCTGATGTATTAATTTCTGGAAGGCTTGTTTTTGCCCCTAAATTTTTTGAACTAAAGATTACTGCAATAGCAATTACTGCTAAAACTGCTACTACAACAATTACTCCAATAATAATTTTAACTGATTTTTTCATAAATTTTCCCCTTTATTTATTAAATTTATTTAATTAATTCCATAATATTATCTATTAATTTTTGGAACCAATTTGTTTCTTCTGTTACAATTACTTGCTCGCTTGCGGGCTCTACATAGTCTTTTTTAGGAAGAGTTACATATATTTTTTGTGTTTCATCTAATTTTTTCATTCCTAATAATTCTGAAGCTGATTTTTCAATGTTAGCTAAATTAAGACTATTTTGGATACTTATTTCTAATTGAGCATTTTCTTTTTGTAATGTGCTAAGCTGGCTTTTTAAATTTTCTTTTCTATTAAAACTTTCTGTAATAAGAGAGTTACGGTAACTTATGGCAAATAAAATAGTAAAACCTACCAAAATATATAAAGCTGTTTTTACGTGCAATTTTAATGTTTTTTCATCTTTACTTTGAAGCTTAACATTTTGCTCTTTCTTTTTTAAAGTAGGGGATTTTTTCTTTTTTGCATTTGCTTTTTTCTTTTGTTCATATTCTGGTTTTACTTTTTTAGGACTGGTTTCATATTGATAATTAACCTGCCTATATGCCATAAATTTCACCTCTTTTCTTTTGCAATTTTATCTTTTTTCTTTATCGTATCTTTCAAAAATTCTAAGTTTTGCGCTTTTTGATCTTGCATTTTTCTTTTGTTCTTCTTCATTTGCAATAATTGGTTTTCTATTAATTATTTTTCCTAAAGACTTTGCACCACAAACGCAATATGGTAAATCGCTTGGGCAAGTGCACTTACCTTGCATATCTAACATTGCATTTTTAACTGCTCTATCTTCTAGTGAGTGAAAAGTAATAACTGCTAGCCTTCCATTTTGTTTTAAACAATTAATAGAATTTACTATTGTTTGATATAATGGCTTAATTTCGTTATTAACTTCTATTCTAATTGCTTGAAATGTTCTTTTAGCTGGATGTCCTTCATTTTGTTTTGACTTTGGTATTGAATTTTCTATAATTTCTACTAATTGTTTAGTAGTTTCAATTTGAGTATTTTCACGATATTTGCATATATTTTTAGCAATTTGCTTGCTAAATTTTTCTTCTCCATATTCCCAAATAATATTTGCTAATTTTTCTTCTGTATATGTGTTTACTACATCTTTTGCAGTTATACCTGCTGATGTATCCATTCTCATATCTAACTTGCTATCTCCTATGTAGCTAAATCCCCTTGATTTTTCATCTAGTTGATATGACGAAACTCCTAAATCTAGTAAGATTCCATCTACTTTTGAAATAGATAGTTCTTGTAAAATATTTTGTATGTTATCATGATTGTCATGTACGTAAATTACATTATTGTAGTTTTTTAGTCTTTCAGATGCTGCTTTTAATGCTTCTTTATCTTTATCTATTCCAATAAGTTTTCCGTTTTTTGATAAAGATTTAGCAATTTCTATGCTATGCCCTGCTCCACCTAAAGTGCCATCAACATAAATTCCGTCTGGTTTAATATTAAGAGCTTGTATGCACTCTTTTAATAAAACAGGTTCATGTTTAAATTCCATTAGTTATAAATCCCTTTCAGTTATTTTCTTATAACATAATATTAAGTTTTACTAGGCTAATTTATTAAATAGCACAATCAGTTGGTACAAATATGTACCAACTGTATGTTAAATTTTTCTTTCGTTATTTTATTAATTCTTTCGTAATTTAAATATTTATAGGGTAGGAATTTCTCAAATAAAATCTTTTGTATATTATTAATTTTTCTTTTGTAAATAATAATTTTTTCTTTTGCATTTCATGATAATTTTCTTTTGGATTTAAAATTAATTTTTCTTTTGTTTTAATCTTATCTTTTGTATTTTTAGTTTTCTTTTGTAAAATCTTAAAAATTTTATCTTTTGTAAACTTTAATTTTTATCTTTTGTACTTTTAAATTTTGTCTTCCGTGTTTTTTAAATTTTTCTTAAGTGTAATTTATATAAACTTTTGCAAGTTATATACCAAGCATTGTCATATTTTCTGCAATTTCATCTGCTGAAATATTTTCATCACTATTGTAAGATTTCCATTTGTCTTTGTTCCAAATTTCAATTCTAGTACCTACCCCAATAATTACTACATCTTTTTCTAAACTTGCATATTCTCTTAAGTTACTAGCTATTAAGAATCTTCCTTGTTTATCTATTTCACATTCTGTAGCTCCAGATAAGAAAAATCTTACGAAATCTCTAGCATTTTTGTTTGTAAGTGGTAAAGTTTTAAGCTTTTCTTCAAAGCTTACCCATTCTGTTTGTGAAAATCCAAATAGACATCCATCTAAGCCTTTAGTTACTATGAACTTATCTCCCATGTCTTCTCTAATTTTTGCAGGTAGAATTAATCTGCCCTTAACATCTAGAGAATGCTCATATTCACCTATTAACACTTTGTTTCACCTCTATTTCTATTTGTTCCACTTTTCACCACTTCTCTCCACTTCATTTATATTTTAATATAACAATTTATAAATAGCAAGTATTTTTTTAAAAAAGTTTAAATTTTTTTTACTATATAATAGTTATAACTGAATTAAAGCTTAAATAGTACTATTTTTCGCAGTTTTGAAAGGTCCCGTTCTGAAGCACTTCTTTGAATTTGCCTGACTATGAACGGGCATTTGAAAAACAAGAAAACTAGTACTATTTAAGCGTATCATTGAATGAATTTTTTTAATGGCAAAAAAATAGAAAAGAAAATTAAACTTTCTTTTCTAAACAATTATTAATAATATTTTCTAATTTAGCAGTATCTATAACAGATTCTATGCTAGCTTCTAGCATTTCTTTTGGCTTTACCTTTTTTAAATTTAATACATAGCCATTTTTTAGAGCTAATTGTCTTATAAATTCTCTTTCTGTTCTTCCATTTCCTTCTCTAAATGGATGTAAAACATTTAATTCTGATAAATAATATGCTAATCTTTTGGCTAATTTTTCTTTTGTAAGGCTTTGTAAATAATTTTCTTGTTTTAGGCTATTTAATAATCTATCTAATTCTGGCTCTATATATTCCCATATAGCAAATCTAAATGCACCTTTTGCAATGTTTTCTTCTCTTAATTTGCCTGCAAATGGGTATATGTCTTCAAATAAATATTTATGTATTTCTAAAAAGTGATTTTTATCAAAATTTCCTGTTATGCCTTTTTGCCTTAAACTTAAGGATTTAGCTGCAGTTATTTTTGCTTCATATATGCTTAATTTTTTTGCATCTTTTATATTTAAATTATTAATTAAAACTTCACTATTTTCATAGCAATATTTTGAATTTCTAGGTTCATAATTATTTTCCATTTTTATCACCATTTTTGCTCATTTTTTATCATTTTAATTAAATCAGGCATTGCAATTTCTTCATTTGCAAACATTTTAAACATTTCTATATCATTTTTTGTAATTTCCATTCCTTCTATTGCTAAATCGTTTTGTATATTTTCTATATTAAATTTAAACATTTCTTCATCAAACATATTTTAACCTCCTTTTAGGATTTTTAAAATATTAATAACCACTATATTATTATTATACCACAAAATAGCCAAAAAGTACATACTTTTAGGCTATTTTTAATAATTTTTTTAGGCTATTTTAAATAATTTTTGTTTTATTTTTTATCAAAATAACTGCTTATTTGCTCTAATTTATCAAATCCAACTTGTCTTAATATTTCATATGCTATAATTGCTACAGAATTAGATAAATTTAAAGAACGTAAATGTTCTCTCATTGGTATTCTAATAGTATTTTTAATATATTTTTGAAGTAAACCTTCTGGCAAGCCTTTTGTTTCTTTTCCAAATAATATAAAAACTTCTTCTAAATTTTCATAATTTACATCAGAATAACATTGTTTGCCTTTTGTTGTTGCAAAATACATATTATTATTTTCTGGACTATATTTTTCTAAAAATGCTTTTAAATTTTCATGTTCTTCAATTTCTAGTTTGTCCCAGTAGTCAAGTCCTGCTCTTTTTAGGTATTTATCTGTTATTTCAAAGCCTAATGGTTTTACTAAATGCAGTTTTGCTCCTATTGCTGCACATGTTCTTGCTATGTTTCCAGTATTTTGTGGTATTTCTGGTTCAACCATTACAATATTTAATTTCATTTTATTTCCTCCGGTTTATTGCTAATTTGAAATTTACTTATTATTTTTTTTACATCTCCATAAATATAAAAAGTACCAATAATTGCAGTTACTTTATTTGAATTTTGCTTAATAGTTTCATAAATTGCTTGCTCTAATTCCATTTTTTTAACATTTTTCGTATACTTTTTAGCTTCTTCATAAAGAATTTCTTTTGGGCAGTATAAGTTTTTATCATTTCCGCTTGTAACATAAATTGTATTTTTTTCATCTTTGCTTAAAAGTTTTAATATTTTAGAATAATCTTTCTTTTTTAAAATAGAAACAATATATATTTTTTCTTTTTCTAAATAGTATTGCTCCATATTTTTAATAAAATTTTCTATTGCTGGTGTATTATGAGCTCCATCATATATTATAGTTGGATTTTCTAGTAAAGTTTCAAATCTGCCTAGATGGATTGTATTTGCTAGTCCATATTTAATTGATTCTTCTGTTACTTTATAACCTTTTGTATTAAGTATTTGAGCTGCTTTCATACAAATTGCTGCATTATATATTTGTACTTTTCCTTTTAAATTAATTGCAATTTTTGAATAATTATCATAGTCAAAGTACTGATATTTGTTATTGTAGCTATAATTTTTTACATTGTTTCTTTTGATATAATGTAAATTATTTTTTTCAGTTTTACATTTTTGACTAATAATATTTAATACATCTATATTTTCTTGCTCATTTTCTAATTCTAAAAAAATTGTATCTGAGTTTTTCTTTATTATTCCTGCTTTATGAGTAGCAATTTCTTTAAGAGTACTTCCTAAAGTTTTCATGTGATCATAGCCTATGCTTGTAATTATTGAAATAATTGCATCTGCAACATTTGTAGAATCTAAAAGTCCTCCCATTCCTGTTTCTAATAAAACAAAATCACATTTATTTTCTGCAAAGTAAATAAATGCAATTGCAGTAATTACATCAAAGTGTCTAAGTGGAATATTATTTGTTTTATTATATTCTTCTATAATTGGCTTTAAATATTCTATAATTTCTATTAATTCTTCATCTAAAATTGGCTTATTATTTAAACAAATTCTTTCATTAAACTCTGTTAAATGTGGCGAAATAAATTTCCCTACTTTGTACCCTTGTTTTAATAAAATACTATTTAGCATTTCAAGCACACTTCCTTTTCCATTTGTGCCTGCAATATGTATTACTTTACACTTTTTTTCTGGGTGAGCTAATTTTTCCATTAAAATATTTATTGCATCTAAAGAGTTATTTTCTACTGCTCTTTGAAACTTATTTAAATAATTTTCAATTTCTTGTTTCATTTATTTTTTCCTTTTTATCATTTAATAATTAAAAGTTTTATAGACTGCAATAAAATTTAAAACAATTCTATTACAGTCTATAATATAATTTATATTTTTAATCTACTTCTTTTAATTTAACTGCTAGCCTTTCTTTTCCATTATTTGTACAAGTTATAAGTGTAAGTTCTTTTCTACCATTTGTTAATTGACTAGTACAACTTGTATCTGTAGGTTTTACGACTTTTCTATTATATACTTCGTATTTAAGAGTTCTTCCAGATAAGTCTGTTAATTCTGCAATGTCTCCATTTTTTAATTTATGTAAGTTTCCAAATAATTTTCCGCTTCTGTAATAGTGCCCTACTATACAATAGTTTCCTACTTCATTTGGACCATTTTTACCCCAGAAATAGCAAAGTGAAATATTTAATAATTCTTCTGGAAAATCTTCTGAATCTATAGATGATGAAGAAATTATAGGATATTCAAGTTTAATTGCTGGTATTTTTAAAATAGCTACTGTTGTATATTCTACGCCACTTTTTGTTTTATATATTTTGGTATCTATTTTTGTGCTATTTTTGTCATTTTCTTTTCCATTAGTTTCTGATTGATTTTCTTTTGGCTCTGCATATTCTTCATCTAAAATTACAATAATGGCATCTTCTGCTGCTGTTTTTCTAACAGTAAGATCTTCTTCATATTTTAATTGTTCTAATATAGTATGTGATACTTGTTCTGTTTTATTTCTATCATATTCTGCATAAATATAATAAGAAAATAAAAGGCATACTAAAAACACAGATAAAAAGAATTCTATTTTGTAAATGAATTTTTTTCTTTTTATTTGTGGTGTAACATATAATTTTTCTGTTACTAAAATTTGATTCATTTTAGATTAACCTTTCTTTAAATTAGTATACATATATATTATATCACGCTATTGTTAATTTTTAAATAGCATTTACAAAAAAATTATTTACTAGTTAATAGTTATAATTAAATTAAAGCTCGAATAGTACTATTTTTCGCAGTTTTGAGAGGTCCCGTTCTGACTTTTCTTCTTTAGAATAAACTATCTAGCAACGGGCATTTGAAAAACAAGAAAACTAGTACTATTCGAGCGAGTTAACTATAAAGCCATTAATTAGTAATTACCACTTTAATTTTTTATATTTCCTTTTATAGCTAAAATCTTTTGCTATTAAATATAAATTTCTTTTTATACTTTTATCTTTTTTGTATTTTAGTGGATTTACTAATTTTCCCTGTTTTAATAAAGAAATAGCTTCATTTCTTAGTGGAATACTTGTTACATATTTTTTTATAACACTTTTTGGAACAAAGCTTAAAGCAATTTTTTCTTTCATAAATGTATATGGCTTGTCCTTTTTATATATTAAATCATCTACTAAATATTTAACTAAGTTATAGCCAGCTGCTGCTAAGTAGTAGCTACTTCTTGCTTGCCTTGGATTAATTTCTAGTACTTTATATTTTCCATCTCTATTATCATATTTTAAATCAAACTCAGCAAATCCTTGGTAGCCTATTTTTTCCATAAAGGCTTTTAATGGCTCTACTATTTTTTCATCAAAGCCATGTTCATTGAAACCATTAACTAATAAAGTGCAATTTCCTATTCCTCCAGGGTTTCTTTCTTGCAGACCTATTTGTGCTAAAGTAACTAACTGAACTTTCTTTTCTTTACTACAATAAAATACACTATCAAATAGAGCACAGTCATCTCCTGGTATAAATTCTTGAATTACTAAGTTATCTTTATAACCTGCATTTTCTATTTTTTGTATAACATTTTCTAGTTCTTCTTTTGAAAAAACTTTATATACTTTATACATTCCATCAAATTTATGTATATGGTATTGTATGTTATTTCCTGGCTTTATAATTAATGGGTACATTAAACTTTCTATTTTTTCATTATCTAGTTTTTCGCTTTTACCGCAAGGATAAATATATGTTTTTGGAAGGTCTAATTCACTTTTTTCAAAAACCTTATAAAATGTATCTTTTACTAGTAATTTATTTAAGATTTCAAGGCTTGGATAGTTATGTACATATTTTTTATCTAACTTACCTTGATTTTCAATAATTAAGCGAACTAGCTCATCACTTGTGCCAATTAAGACTATTTTTTCTACCTCTTTATTATTAGCATAAGAATTTAAGGTGTTAACAAAAATTTCTGGATTTTCAAAATCTTCTACTTCCTTAAAATTAACTATTTTACTATATGATACTACCCCCATTGCTTTTTTTGAAATTACATCTACTTTTTTATTATATAGCTCATGGTAGCATCTTGCCATGTAGTATGCATTAAAATCGCTTCCTAAAATAAGTACATCAAAATTTTCTTCCATAAAAATATTTTCCTTTCAGTTTTTGCTTAGTAACTTTCATCTATTTCTACTACTTTGCCACCTTTTGTAAGTACTCTAGGTACCCAGTTATTGAACATAGAAGAACCTTCATACACACTTGTTCCTATGTATTTTACGACTTCGGTCATTGGAATATTCTCTCCTATTAAAGTTACTTTGTCATGCATGTGAACAGTTTCATCTACTTTTGCAATAAGCATACCCATATTAACTAAACCTATTAATGGATATCTTTTATTATTAATTATTATATCTCTTCCTTTATTTCTTCTGGTAAAGCCATCTGCATAACCAATTGGTATAATTGCTACATACATGTCTTCTTGTGCTTCATATACCCTTCCATAGCCAACAAAACTACCTTTTTTAATTTTTTTAACTTGCATTACTTCGCTATATAAAGAAAATGCTGGTTTTAGATCTATGTGTGCATCTGTAATGGTTTTACTAATGTTATGCTTTTTATTATAATATTTCCTTTTCCATTTTCTTAATGTGTTTAAAAAGCCTTTTGGTAATGGTTTTGGTGTAGTATCATAACCATACATTATAATACCTAAACGAACTCCATTACTAAATGGAATTTTTTCATGATTTAATATTGTTTGGCTTCTTGCTAAATGAACAATAGGAATCTTACTTAAATCTATTTCTGAGGTTAACTCTTTAAATTTAGCTATTTGATTGTCCCAAGATGGATCATAAATTCCATCTGTTGCAAAATGTGTAAAGATTCCTTCTACAATAATATTATGTTTTTTTTGTAGGCCTTCTACTACTTCTTTTACTGTATGTTTATCATATAAGCCTATTCTGCAAAAGCCTGAATCTATTTTTATATGTACCTTTAAAGGTTCTTGTATTTCTTTTTGCATTAGCTCCTCATAATATTCATAATCATGTACTGTAATTGTAATATTATTTTCTATACATTTATCTATATATTTAACATCAATTGGCTCTAAACATAGTATTGGAATTGTTATTCCATCTTTTCTTAAGCAAATCCCTTCTTCTAGTGAAGCAACAGCAAAATAATTTATTCCACTTTCTATTAAGTATTTTGCTATTTTATAGCTATGGCCATAGGCATTACCTTTAACAACACCAAAATAATAGTCATATTCTGGGTATTTTTTTATAACTTGCTCTACATTATTTTGCAAGTTATCAATGTTTATTTCAATATAAGTATTTCTGTACATTTTGTTACCTCTTTTCTTTTTTTTGCTTTACTTATTATATCATATTATTTTTTGTTGTCATTATTTGTTAAAAAAATAATAGAAATTTTATTATTTTATATTTAAAATATTTCAATATAATATTTATATTACATTTTTTGTATTTTATTAATTTGTTTTAAAGTTAAATATAAATTCATTTATAGTTTCATTTGTGAGCATATCTATATGTTTTCTATTATATTAAAATGTAAGTGAGGTGAAGAAAGATGTCTGATTTCATAGTTAAAAGTAGAAGGAAAAAAGATTACACTCAATTTACTGCAAGAATTGAAACTGAAATATTAGATGACATTAGGAAAATAGTAGATGATAACAATTTAGTTTCTATAAATGAGTTTATTAATGATTGTTTAAAATTTGCTATTGAAAATATTAAAGTTGCAGAAGATGAATCTGAAGATTCAAAAAAAGAAAAGGTTTTAAGTAAATAAGTTTAATTTATATCTTAGCAAAAAATATTTTTCTTTTTTAAAAAATTTTATATAGTTAAACAAAAAGGTGTCCAATTCTAAATTATATTATATATAACTTAGAATTGGACACCTTTTATAGATATGAATTCATATAATTTATATAAATTACAAATTATTTTTTGTTTACTAAATCTTTTAAAGCTTTTCCTGCTTTGAATACAGGTGCTTTAGATGCAGGTATTTTGATTTCTTCTTTAGTTTGTGGGTTTCTTCCCTTTCTAGCAGCTCTTTTTCTTACTTCGAAAGATCCAAATCCAACTAATTGAACTTTATCTCCTTTTACTAAAGAATCTGTTACAACGCTAACGAATGCGTTTAATGCTGCTTCAGCATCTTTCTTTGTTTCTCCTGTTTTTGCTGCCATAGCTGCGATTAATTCTGATTTGTTCATTTAAATTACCTCCTATAAGATTTTTGAAATATGTAGACTTATTATCTACTAATATCATTATTCGTCATTCTTTTGCAAAATCCTTCTTTTTCTATTTATTTTTTTAAAAAAATCTCGCTTTTTTGTAGGTTTTTGAGTTTTGAATTTCTTGTATCTCTTGACGCTGCTGTATTTGACCGTTTAACATACAGTGCAAGTTATTTTAAGATTTTTTTAATGAAATAAAATTATATATCTTTTTTCCAAATGGTATCATAAAAATTTCTTCTTTTGAAAATATTTTTAAAATAAGTATGCAAATTAAATAAACTACTATTCCAATTATAAGTGTTAAAATAAGGCACAATTTTTGGTTTATTTTTAATATTAAAATTTTATATAATAATATTGAGCTAATGCTCATTATTATTGTTGAAATTATAGGTTTTATAACAAATTTTACAGGACTTAAGTGTAAATTTATTTCTTTTTTTAATGCCTTATATTCTATTGAAACTGAAATTATATGACATACTACTGTGGCAAAAGCAGCTCCTGCAGTACCGCCTAATATAAATACATTTGGATTTATTGGTACCAAATAACAGTTTAAAATAATTTTTATAATTGAACCTGTTCCAAGTGCTACGGCTGGGATTAGCATTTTGCCTAGTCCATGTAAAGCTCCACTAATAGTTTGTTCTAATACAATAAATATAATACTTAAAGAGCTTATTTGATAAATAAAGCTTCCGAGATGTAGCATTTGGAAATAATAATTTAAGTATTTGCTCTGCAAATATTATCATTAAAGCCATACATGGAAGTCCTATTAAAATTGTAATAAGTAATGAAAATGATATTCTTTTTTTACCTGTTTCTATGTCTCCAGTTGCTTTTGCTGATGAAATGGTAGGTACTAGTGCAGTTGCAAATGCCATATTAAATGACATTGGAAGTGTTACTAATGTATCTACTTTTCCACTTAAAATTCCATACTGTATTTTAGCTTGTTCTTCTGATAAAAATTTTTTTAAGCCTCTTACTACTGTCATTGAATCAACATTTTTGTTTATGGTTCCTATAATAGCACCCATAGACATTGGGATTGATACAGATAAAATTTGCTTAAGTGTTTTCCTAATTCTAGTTGGCTTATAATTTATGCTGTTTTTTATTTCATAAGAAATTTCTTTTTTCATTACTCTATAATATCTATATAAATAGAAAAAGCAAAGAAATGTAGCAAGTGTTGTAGCTAAATTTGCTCCTGCTGCCATAACTACAGTATCTGTTCCTGAAACTACAGCGATAAATTCTACTAAAATAACAGATAATACGGTTTTAAAAAATTGTTCTAAAGTTTGTGCATTTGCAGTTACTTTTAAATTTTCCATTCCATTAAAATAGCCTTTTATAACACAAGATATAGCTACTAAAAATATGGAAGGTGAAAGTGCTACTAATGTAAGCTCTGCTTCTGGAATTTGTAAGAAATTATTTGCAATGTAATTTGCACCTAAAAATAAAATGCTACTACATAAAAATGAAATTAAACCAAAAGTTACAAGAGCAATTTTAAAAATTTTATGTGCTCCTTTATAATCCCCTATGGCAATATGCTCTGATACTAATTTTGCTATAGCACCAGGTATTCCAACAGATGAAATAGTTAAAAATAATGCATAAATTTGGAACCCACTGCTATAAATTGCATTTCCTTTATCTCCAAAGCCTTCTCTATTTGTTAGATATAATTTATATACTAAGCCTAAAATTTTTACTAATACTTGTGAAAGCATTAATACTAATACACTTTGCATAAAGCTTTGCCTTTTTAGTTTTTTATTTTTCATTTTTACCCCTTGTGATACTTTTCTTTTAATACATACTAATAGAAGTGAGATTTTATGACTGTAATTTAAAATGTCTATTTTTTTATTACTTGATTTTATAGATAATAGATTAAATAGTACTATTTTTCGTAGTTTTGAGAGGTACCGTTCTGACCTACTTCTTTGAATGTGCTCCTGCAACGGGCAATTTGAAAAACAAGAAAACTAGTACTATTTAAGCTTTAATGTAATTATAACTATTATATATGAACTTTTTCGCAGTATTTTTCCAAAAACTCTTGTTTTTTTCACGATTTTGTAAGATAATATCCTAAGTTTGACAGTTTAAGAAAAATCAAAGCTCGTATCACATTGATATATGTGACATACGAGCTTTTTTGGTAA
>CANQUT010000003.1 GCA_947627105.1 uncultured Clostridia bacterium | reverse complement strand
GCTTGAATTATGCTGTCTTCAGTATCGTATTCTTCCTTTTGGCGGTTAATGTTAAATTTAGTGCTTCTTGGTCTGGCTTGAGTAAAGAAAAATGTCGAGTTTTATTGATATTTCAAGTAAAAACCGGCATTTATATTATAATCAATTAATGTAATCATAAAATCATATTAAGAGTATGTTCAAAATCATATCACATTCTTTCAAAAATCGATTTTGAGACATTTTCTTGTGCTATTAGTATTATTATTTTTTTAATTTCCAATTTATCATAGGGTGAAATTTTATTCTTTCTATAATTTCATCATCATCAAATAATAATTCTGGTTCATATATTCCTTTGTGAAATTTATCATAAAATTCTTGAATATTATCATCAATTACTAAAATATCTTTTAAATACTCTCTCACTGCTTGCTTCATTTCATCTTTTTCTAAATTTTCAGTCAAATCTAAGTCAATATCAACTGATAATCTTGGAAAGTTAAATACCGCTGTATTTATAGCTGTTCCGCCTTTTAAAGCTAATAAATCTTTTAATTCTTCCTTATTGCTAATTCATTCTAAAATATTTAGCAATCTTTCTACCTTTTCTAATATTGACCTTATGAATCCTGTTTTCTCTGCTGTTTCTTCTATATATTCTTTATAATTTTCTACCAATATATTCCTTCTCCTCTCGTTAGATATATCTCTGGAACTATTAAATTCCATTTCGAAATAAATTTATTTTTTAATTTCTTTGTTTCACTATCAAAATAATAATGTGTATTACATATATTCTTATGGCATTCTTGTATTACTTCTTCTGATATTCCAAGATCTTCTTTAAATCTTTCTAATACAAATCCCACCTTAGCATATAATTTTTTAGAATTATAATATTTTAAATATTCTATTATTTTGTTATTATCCAATTGAGTCATTAGTTCTAAACACATTATTAATTCTTCGTTTCCACCTGCTAAATCTGGTCTATTTATATTGTCTAATACAGTTCGTTCTTTATCTGTTATTCGAATTTTACCCTTCTGTATTACTCCGAAATCGTATTTATTCTTTACAAATGCATATGAATAACCATCAAAATCAAATTCATTAAATTTGTTTTTACTAGAAACATAAACTAAATAAAATACTTGATTTTTCACGCCATAATAGTCAAATGCTGAATGATACGATATAAAAGAATCATCTTGTATTTTTGAGCCTATCATATACTGGTCTGGTATAACACCTCCATATTCCAAATCACATACAGCATATAAATTATATTTTATTCTTTTTATATAGCCATTTTTCAACATTCTTTGTATTATACTTTTACTTGTTTTTTCATTATGAGTCAAATTATTTATATCTTGCATATTAAAAACTTTTAGATTTAACATTTCTTTATAATTTTTCATACTAACCTCTTATTTTGTACTTAACTTTTGAGAAATAGTACTCAAATTTACATACTATTTCATATAATTTAAATACATTTTAACATACTTTGATAAATATATCAAGCAAAAATTGAAAATTTAGTATTAATAAATTGCTATAAAGTATTCATTTTTGTATATTAATTGTTACACTTGTAATACTTGCTAGAAAAATTATAGAATTTTTGACATGAAATTTTTAGAAATCAATTTTTTAATAGTATATCAAATTTTCTATAATTTTCAAGTACTTTATTTAATTTTATGTATTTAATTTTATGTATTTAATGTAATATTTTTTTAGGTTTATAATATAGGATCTTTTTGATTGCATACTGTGACTTAACTCAAACTTGGCCTTCTAAAAGTCACACCAACAACATACATGAATAAAATGCTATAATAGCTGGCATATCAACAAAAATTAAGATTTCTCTTTGCCCAAGCCAGAACAAGAAGTTCTAGATGTTGTAAAAGCAGCTGCAGTAGCTAAGTTGGAAGTATACAAAAACTTTATGGCAGATTCAAACAATGCAAAATATAGTAGTGGCTTAGCAGCTATAAATCAAGCAATTGCTGATATCAAAAAAGCTACAACCGAAGAAAGAGTTAAAGATATTCTTGACAAAGCTTTAAGAGGCATTGACGAGACAGTTGAAGAAGCAATTTCACAATTTGAAGAAGCTAGAGCAGAAGCATTAGCTGATTTACAAGACTATGTAGATACTTTATCAAAAATGAGTGGATTAACACAAGCTGATAAAGATAGAGTACAAAGCTTAGTTGAAGAAGCTAAAGATAAAGTTAATGTAGCCAATTCAGAAATAGGTGTAGGTACTGCAATGTCAGAATTTGAAGGATTAATGAAAACAGGATTTAAAGATGTAGTATTAACAAAAGCTATAAATGATGCTGTTGAAACTTTAACTAGTTTCAAAGCAGATGCTAAAGCAGAAACAAAAACATATCTTGATGAAGAGATAGCAAAAATCAAAGAAATGGATGACGTAGATAAAATAAAAGCAGAAGTAAAAGAAATAAGAAATGCAGTAGATCAACAGGGTCTTGCATATGAAAGATTGCAAGAATATAGAGATTATGTTGCTGCAAATGTAACAAATTCTACACAAAAACAACTAATCAATGGCCAAATAGATACAACTATGGAAGCTGTAGCTAAGGCTAAAGTTGATACAGAAGTTAATGCAGCAATGAAAGCTTTTGAAAACTTTATGAAACAAGAACAATATGAAAGTATAAATGATGCTGTAGAATTAAAAATAGAAAAAGATAAATTAACAGAAGCATATAATGAAGCTATATCTAAATTAGCTGAATATTTAAATAGTTCAAATGCTGATGTAAAAAAATTAGCTCAACAAGGTAAAGCAAGTATTGAAAAAGAATATAATGATAACAAAAATGCAACTGTAAAAACAACTGTAACCACAGCTATAACATCTATCGAAAAATTAGTAAATGGTACCGGAAAATTTAGTACTTATGCAGTATACGATGATAGCGCTAGTGCATCAGCTAAAACAAGAAAAGAAAATGATAAAAACTTTGCAGGTTATGTAAAATCATTAAAGAAATTAGTTAATGATGCTAAAGATCTTGAAGTAGCAGACAAACAAAAACGCGATTCAGCTTTAGCAGCAGCAGAAGAAACATTAAAATCATATGAAGCATTATTAAAAGATCCTAATGCTGTAAAAGAGTTAGAATTAGATGCAACAGCTGTATCAAGAATTCAAGGATTAATTGATGCAACAAGAGAATCTATAAATAATGCAGATACAAAATCTGAAATAGATGATGCTATGACATTATTAAATGCAGCATTAAATAACTATTATGGAGAATATGCTGAAACAGCAAGTAAAAAAGATTTTGATACTACAAAAACAGCAGCAAAAGAAACAATAGCAGAATTAAAAACAAAATATAATGGAAATGAAACTATAAAAGATGCAATTGATGAAGCTGGAAGCACTATAGAAGGTGCTAAATATCCAACAAAAAAAGCTTCAGATATAAGGAGTGAACTTGATAAACTTAATAAAATAATTGAATTAGAAGTAGCAAAACAAGAAGCTGTTGCAACATATACTGAGTTATTAGCTACAACACAAGATTCAGGATTAAAAACTGAAATTACTACCCTTATTGCAAATATTTCTGCATTAAAATATGATGGAAAAAATAACTTTAAAACGCCAGATGATGTTCAAGCAATAATGGATGCAGCTAGCGTTGCAATAAAAGAAAAAGTCGCTGAATTAGAAGCAACAAAATCAACAGAATTAAGAGAATTAAAAACAGCAAAATTAGAATATATTGATAAATATATTGATATTGAAACAGCTGTTGGAAGTTCAGCTATATTATCTCAATTAAGAAACTATAGAAATGCTGTTGATACAGCTACAACAGAAGCAGATGTTAACTCATTAATGGGAGAGTTTGAAAACTATTTAACACAAAGTTGTGCAGTATTAAAAGAAAAATATGAAACAATTTATAAAGAAACTGAAGGTCTATCAGTAAAATATAAAGATTATTATACTGATACTGAATTAAAGTCTTTAGTAGACGCTGCAATTAAAGCTGTAAAAGAAGTTCCAGAAGATTCAAATGCAACAAAAGCAATTGAGAAAATAGTAAGTGATTTAACAACTTCAAAAACAGGAACAGCAGAAAAAATTGTAGATGCTATAAAAGCTGTAGAAAGTAAAGCACAAGCTGCTATCAGTGAAATAAATGCAAAAATAGAAAATAAAGATATAGAAGAACAATTAAAATTAGCTGTTCAACAATATATTGATAAAATTAACGCAGTAACAAGAGCTGACGTAAATTACGAAGATACTATTACTGGTTATAAAACTGATGCTTTAAATGTAATTGAAGCTATGTTAGAACAAAAAATTGCTGCTGAATTAGAAACAAAAGCAACATGGGAAGGAAATATAGAAGTAACAGTAAATGATGATGGAACATTATCTGTAAAAGCTGAAAAACTAGAAGTAAAAGAAGATTTGGTTATTGAAGAAGGAATGCAATTAGAAATTTCTGGAAGCTTCAACATAGAGGAAGAAAAAACAATTACAATAAGCGAAGGTGCTTCACTAACACTAGACAATTCAATTAATGCTTATACTTTATTAAAGGATAAGGAAACTTCAGTTATAGAAAACAATGGAGATTTAACTATTTCTGTTTGGGACGACGAAGACCCAACTCCAACAGGAAATGGAAAAGTATTTATGTGGGTATTGAGCGAGGCAAATAAAGCTATTACAGGCGACGGCGATGTACATTATAATGTTGGTAAAGGCGAATAATTCTATTAATTTAGAGTTAGATCTATAATAAAAACACCTGTAAAAACGGGTGGTTTTTCTCTAAAATTAACAAAAATACCATACTTCAATGTATGGTATTTTTTACTTAATTAATTTTAAAATTAATTAAATATTGCTAATTGAAATCGTTGATATTACTTTTAGACTTAATTTTATAACATACTATTTATTAAGCAATATTAATGCTTTATTTTTTAACTGGAAATCTTTATTTATTAGTCTATTTGTGGTTTTAAGTCTAAATCAGAGAAATCACTTATTGTTATAGTTTGTATAGGATTTTCTTCATCATCCCCATAAAAACTAATCACTAATTTTGTATTAGCTAGTGCTTCTTCATTTTCAAACCAAATAACTAAAATTCTGTCTTCGTCTAAAACACCGCTTCCTGTACTAACACCTGATCTTTCATATTCGATTCTTTTTGCTGTTTCAGATGTAAATGATAATACTAAGTAATATCCAGTTTTTTGTGTGAAGTTTTGGGTAAAATCAGTGCTATTTTGTTTATGTAATGTTCCTGTAACTTTTCCTTCACCATTATTATTAGTTGATACGCTTACATCTTCTTGAACTTGATCAATTTTTGTATTGAAAAGTGTATCATTACCTCCATTTGCTTCTTTTATTGAATCATTTACACTTTCAACATTAAGGTTTGCTTGAGCTTCTGATTTAATTAAGTCTTTAACATGATTTTCTAAAGCTATTTCAGCTCTCTCATATATTTCATCAAATATACTAGGATTGCTATTATATGCATTCATATCAACAGCTTTTACTTGTGCTTCATAAAGATCTTCTAATTCTGGATATGCTCCCATTAATGTATCTAGGTTTGCTAATTCTTCACCTCTTGCTTTTTCCATTACTACTAAAGAGTTTACGGCTTTTACAATTACACCTCTAGCTGTTTTAGGATTATCCTTAGTTCCACTATGTGTTTCATCTGCTATTCCAGCACCTATACCATTTTTTTGAACATTAACAGCATCTACATCTGCTGCATCTTTAACCATATTAAATGCTTTTTCAAATTGACTATTAATATATGCATCTTTTACTAATTTATTATAGCTTAATTCTCTACCTTCTGTATAGTCTTTTAAATATGTTCCTACATTAGTAGTATTTAATGCATATGTATAATAATTTGGTGCACCGATATTTCTTAACCAATCAATAGCATCTACTTTAGCACTTACAATTGGTAATCCTAATGCTCTAATATCTCTTATTAAATTAGATTTTGCAGTATCAATGCTCTTTAATGTTGCAGTTTCACTTGAAATTGCTGCTTTTGCAGCTGATATTCTATTTAATGTTCCTGTATCTTTTGCAGCTGTTGCTATTTCTTCATATATTGCTATTTCTTTTAATGCACTTTCTCTTGCTTTTGCAACTTCTGCTTGCATTGATGTATTATCTAATTTTAATTGTTTATCAATTAAGCTTCTGTATTTTTCTACTTGTGTGTTAACATCTGCTACTGAATAAGCATCTTTTATTTTGCTTATTGCTTCTGATGCAAGTTCTTTAACTTCTTTGCTATATTGACTATATTGGCTATTTTCTTCTTCTATAAATACAAGAAATTCTTTTCTTGCTTCTAGTTTTGCACTTGCAAGTTCGTTGTCTTTAATCTCTGCTATAATTGCTTCCATTGCATCTCTTTCTATTTTCTTTATAGCATCTACTGTTCCAGCTTTTTCCAAGTCTGCAACAGCATCAACGACTGCGTTATTAATATCAGCATCATTTAATTCTTTATATTCCTCTAATGCTTCTTTTACTGCTTTTCTTGTTTCTGTAACTTGATATGCGTCAAATTCTGGAGAATATTGTTTTATACCATTTCTAAATAGACCCATTGCTGCATTTACTTCTCCTTCAGTATCTACACTAGCTATTTTTGCTTTTACTGCAACTACTTCAGTTTTAACATATTCTAATGCTTCTCCTGTTAAGCCATATTTTTCAGCATTTGCTTCATATATTTCTAATTCTTCTAATGCTTCTTCATATGCTTGTAAGTATGCTTCTTGATTTTCTCTCATATTGTCTTTTATTTTTTCAATTTCTGCATCAATATTATCAACATATGTTTGTAAGTCAGTATTAACTTTTTTGTATGATTTATTAGAAGTTGTTGTGTCTATAGCGCTGTCCTGTAGTAGTCCGTTTGCTATTGTTTGTAAAAGTGCTATTTTTTCATCTGCTAATTGTTTAATAGTTTTTTCAGGTTTAACAACTTCCCATTTTCCTGCTGATAATTGTACTAATTTTTCTTCAGCATATGCTCCTGTTTTATATGCTTCTAATTGTTGTAATGCTTCAGCAAGTGCATCAGATACTAATTTTTTAGCAACAGATTTTTTTGCATTTGGATATTCTGCTACAACTTGACTTTCAAAAGCACCAACAACTTGATTTACTCTTCCTTCTTCATCAGCAGCCATTATTTCTTCTCTTGCTAATTTTAATGCATTTTCAATTGCTGTTTTAACATTTGAATCTTGTATTGCATCTAAAGCTGATTCATATGCATCTAATACAGTTAATGCATCTTTTTGTGCTGTTAAGAAATCTTCTTGAGCATCAAATTTTGTTTTTAAGTTTCCATATGTATCAGCATTTAATAGTCTTCTAAATTCAGATAATTCATTATCTACATCTTTAGCTGTTTTTGCATTTTCAATATTTTTTAATGCTTCGTTAATATGTGGATTAAGTTCACTTGAAACTCCTTCTTCAACTGCTAATTCTTTGAATCTATTGAATATTTCTGTAGCTAATTTTTGTTTTTGTTCTCTTTTTGTTTTCTCATTTGTTGCTATTTTTTCTAATTGTGCTGCTTTATCTACATTTGCAACAGATTCTGAAGTTTTCTTTAATATTTCTTCTACCATATCATCATATAATACTTTAGCTTGTTCTTCTGTGCTTGCAGCATTAATATTAGAAATAGCTTCTCCAATTTTCTCTGATAGTCTTGTATAAACATCTTCATTTAGTTTACTTTCTTGGAATAATGCTCTTAATGCTATATCATAGTCATTTAATGTATTTACAAAAATAGTGGTTGGAACTTCTTGGTCTGGCAAAATCGCTGAAAGTGTTGAAAAATGGCGAAAAAATTGAAAATTATAAAGTTTATTTTAAATTTTTTTAAAAAATGTCCCCTATTTGCAAAAAATATGTTATAATAATTTGCGGTAGGGGGACAAAAAATGAAAAATAGTGAAAAAATATTTTTAAGAATGAAAGAAAATAATGGTGTAATCACTGCTAGGGAAATAAAACAAATGGGAATAGATAAAAAGGTTATTTCAAGATTATTAGATACTAAACAAATTGAAAGAGCAAAAAAAGGTATTTATATTCTTCCATCAACATTAGGTGATGAATACTTTAATAAAATATATGGAAAAAATGCCATATATTCACATATGACAGCTCTGTATTTTCATCATATTTGCAATAGAGTTCCTATGATTTATGATATTACCGTTGATAAAAGATACTATGGAGTTCTAAATAAAGATAAAAAAGTTTTATTACATAAAGTAGATAAAAGTTTGTTAAATTTAGGGAAAACAAAAATTAAAACTCCACAAGGTCAAGAAGTTAACGTATATGATATAGAAAGATGTTTATGTGATTGTTTAAAAGATAAGCATTTAATTGCATCTGAATATATAAAAGAAGCCTTTAATATTTACTTTAAAGATATGAAAAGCGATTCTTTTAAAATTATGAAATATGCTAAAAAGCTAGGAATTGAAAAAGAAATTCATGACTATTTGGAGGTGTTATTATAATTGAATGATGAAAAGTTAAAAAATAAAATAAAAAATAGAGCAAAAGAAATTGGTGCACAACCACAAGAATTGATGCAAATGTACTTCTTTGAAAGATTGCTATATAGGATATCAATAAGTAAATATAAGTTTAATTTTATTTTGAAAGGTGGATTATTACTTTCGGCAATATTTGGTGATGAAAGAAGAACTACAAGTGATATGGATACTATGGTAAAAGGAATAGATATAGAAAGTGATGAATTATTAAAAATAATTCAAGAAGTTATTAGCATCAAAACCGATGATAACATATCTTTTCAAATAGAAAAAACGAAAGAAATTAGAATTAACGATATTTATGGTGGAACTAATATAAAATTAATTGCCAAAAAAGATGGGTTAGTTGTTCCTTTATTTATAGATATTACGACTAAAGATCCAATAACGCCTAAAGAAATTGAATTTCAATATAAGAGCTTATTTGATGATAGCTATATAAAAATAATGGCTTTTACTAAAGAAACTATTATTGCTGAAAAATTTGAAACGCTTATCAAGGATACTGAAACAAATACTAGAGCAAAAGATTTTTATGATTTATACATATTGATAAAAGAATATTGGAAAAAATTAGACAAAGATAATGTAATACATGCTATAAAAAACACATGTAACAGACGTGACAGTTCTTATATATTAAGCGAATTAGAAGAAAGATTTAACTTTATTAAAGAAAGTGAACTTTTACAAAATGAATGGGATAAATATAAAATTGCTCACTTATATGCTCAAAACATTGAATATACTGATATTATGAATAGTATTAATTTAATTGTGCAAGAATATCTAAAATATTTCATTACTACATAAATTAAATATTTTTATGTTATAATAATATCTTTTAAAATATAGTTAATTCTTTTCAAAATCAATTTTAAGCTATTTTTTATTTTCAAGTAATAATTATATTTAATTGCTTTTTACATGATTATAGAATAATTTTATAAATATTAAAAAATAATTTAAATATAAAAGCTAATATTTATTGATATATCAACGAAAATTAGCTTTTTCTTTTGCTGCAATCAGACCAAGAAGTTCTAGAATATAGCTTAGTAAAGCAAACATATAGTTACAATAATAAAGTTCAAGCTGCTGCATTAGAAAATAATACAATAACACTTAAAGCTGTTTTAGGTACTGATGCAAAAGAAACATTAACATTTAACTTAAAAGGTTTAGCAACAGGTGATACAGTAACAGGTGAAGGTATTACATCTAAATATAGTAGTTCAACTAAACAAACACAAGTAACTTTACAAAATGCAAAAGAAGGAACATATCCATTTACTATTAAAACATCAACAGGTTCTGTAAATGGTAACATTGTAGTAGTAGATGTAACAATGCCTACAAAAGTGGAATTTGTAAAATTATCTCAACAAGAAGACATTAACTTAATAGAAGACGCAAAAATTAGAGAAAATACTAGAAAAGTAGATTCTTTAGTAGATAATATAGCAAATGTTACAGATCCTACATTTAAAGGAAATGTTAATGCAATGGAAGAAGTAGAAGTAAATGGAGTAAAAGGTAAATTCTATAGAGCAAGAATTAAAGTAACAGGATTAGATGTTTCTAAAGTAAAAGCTGTAAATAAAACAACATTAGAAGAATATAAAACAGAAACAATAGCAGGAGCACCTAATGAATTATATATTTACTTAAATGCAAACGAAGCAACAACAAATCTTGTATTAAAAAATGTTAGTGCAATAGATGAACAAGTAAAAAATGCACCAGCAAGTTTAGTAAATGAAGTTAAATTTAATTCTATTTCTAAGATTTGGGTTAGAGATGTAACTGCATCTTCAGTAGATGGAAAATTAGTATTAAATAATATAGCTAAAGTAGAAAAAGATATTAATGATGAACATATTATACATGTAGGTGTAAGATTTAATAATTTGCCTGGTGTACAATTAACAGAAGCTAATGGTACTGTTACAGCAACAGCAGGAGATGAAAAATGGATTCCAGTTGCAATTACATTAAATTCTAATCTAAGTAATCAAAATGCAATAGTTAATGCTACATATTCAGATAGTGAAGATATTAAAATAAATAAAGTTGATTATGCAAGCTCTGGAAGAGTAGTAGTTTGGGTTAAAGCAGATCAAGCAGGTGAAAAAAGCTTCAGTTTAATATATAGATCAGGAGCAGCTTATGAAGAATTACCATTAACAGTAGTATTACATGATGCTACAAAACCAGAAGTAGTAAAAGCAACAGCTGGTGAAGTAAATAGTAAAGGTGTAGTAGTTACTGAAAAAACTAAGAAAACTACTAGTACAAATGTAGAAGAAAAGGTATTAGTAGATTCATACAAATATGGTATGGATGTTGTAAATGCTCCAGAAGGACATGGAACAACAAAAGGAAGATGGTATAGTGTAATAGTAGAAACAAATGTACCTGTATCTTCATTAGTATATTCAGATGGAACAAATTGGGCTGAAATACCAGAAAGAATGAAAGCAGGAGAAAATCAATTAGTAATTTGGAAAAATGTTGATTCAACAAGTACACCAGCAGGAATAAAAATAGCTAATAGATATGCAGTAACACTTGGTGATGTAGTATCAAGTGCAAACTCTGAAAGTGTAGATATTACTATAGCTGAAACTCCAAAATCAAAAACAGAATTAAAAGCGAACACTTATGTAGGTAGTTCATGTGTTAAAAATACAACAGGATTAGACAATTTAGGATTAACAGGAGTTACAGTAAAAGAAGATCCAAGTGCAAAGGGTTCTATATCAACTCTAAAACATAATTTAGAGTACTCAAAGGTACCAATTCAATTTGATAGAACAAAAGAAAATGGAGAAGAAAAATTAACCGTAGTAAAATTAAATTCTGCAAATGTAGGAGAAATTTCAGTAAATGGAGAATGGGGAAAATGGATTTTAGTTCATTTTACTGTTAGAGGAAATACTGATACAGTTACAGACAGAAATAATAATGAAAAAGCAATTATAGTTGATGCACAAGATAATGGAAAATTACTAGATAAATATAATGATAATGGTTATATGATAGTTCCTTTATGGATTAACTTATCAAGTGATGCAGTAAAAGCTGCAACAACACATACTGAAAACGGAACAGTAACACCATTAGAAGTTAAATTTGGATCATCTAATCCAGTTGAAGAAGAAAACAGTTTCTTCTTAAAAGTACTAGATAGTAACCCTAACAAAGAAGAAGTAAAAGCAAGTGATCCAATAGCAGTTGACACTAGCAAATATGACAATATGGAAACTAACGAAAAAAATGAACAAGTATATAAGGACTTTTTCTGGACTCCAACAGATCAAGAAGACAAAGATGGAAGAGCAGCAGCACTTCTAGCAAATATGAAAGTTATGGAAAATGCTGATATACAAATAACAGATACAGTAGACAATACAGTATATGTTTCTGTAAAGGCAGACCTTAGAAAATTACAAGCAAGTGGAGATAATGGAAATACAACAAGAGTACCATTAACATTTGACGTAAGTTCACTCGGGGAAGACTCAGACTTAATAATAGCTAGAATAACACCTAATGGTAGTGGAACTAACGCGGTTGGAAACGATAATGTAACAAAAGCAGAAGACAAAAAAACATGTGTAATAAAGATTAACTTTAAAACAGGAAGTCAAATTGACGACCTTAAATCTGGCAAAGTAACAGTTGAATTATTCTTCATAGCAAAAAATGCTGGAGGTGCAGACGAAACAATAAATAATGAAACATCTTTATATAAATGTCTAAGCACACATAAATATATTAGATATGTTGTTACATTTGAACAAAACTAGTACAAATATCTTTGTATATTAACTAAAAAAGAGCTTGAATTTTTAAAATTCAAGCTCTTTTAAGTGTGTTTTCTTTTTAATCCGTCTTTTTACTTATTTCCACTTATTTTGTCCTTTTACTGTACTTGTTCAAATGTAACTACATAACGTATAAATTGTTTGTCAGCTATTTCTTTTAAAAGTTCTGCTCTATTAGTTTTACCTTTGACCTCTCCATTTATAAAGAATAATTCACAGGTACGTGATTGACCTTTTTCGAAGTTACCTATAGTCTCTTTACTAAAGTTAAATTTCATTAGTTCATACTCAGTCGTTCCAACAAGTGAACCAAGTTCTGTCAAAGAATCATTTGCCTCTCCTTCTTTTTCGTACCATGCTGCATAAATTGCAAGTTCATCTCTATTGTCCAATCCAATTGATGAGATATCGAATTCAAGTGGTAATCTATACCTATTGCTTTCCATTGCTTTTAAAGATCCAAAGTCAGCTTTTACTGTCATATATACAGTATTATCTACTATATGGTCAATTGTCTTTTCGGCATTATTTGCAATTTCAAGGTTGTTCATGAAAGCATCTACAACATCGTTATCTAGAAGATTCGTACTTTCCCATCCTAAGTAGTCTTTTACTTTACCTTTATCTACTCCTCCATCTTCATTCTTAAATGATTCTGGAGTTTCTACACTTGGTTCCTCAACTGTTTTTAATGGTTCGTTTACGTTTTCGTCTATTATTTTTATAAACAAGCTATTCTCTTCTGCTGGATTTGTTGATATTAAAGGTATTTCTAATACAGCATTTTTAGTTGCTTTATTAGTTGAAATATAATCAACAAGTTTTGGACTACTTAAATTAATCCACATAGGAACTACATCCCAAGTCTCACCTTTTGTATTTTCATTTTTTACTGTGTTTGTTGTTAGTAATTGTCCATCATTTACCTTGTCTACGAAAATTGTGTCTGGCATATTTAATCCATCAACCAAACTTGAACTATCTCTAACTGCAAAATTTACAACTGTCCATAATCCTTCCGTTTCATTAACCTCTATTGTTTTATAGTCACTTGAATTAATTGTTAATGTATTTACTCTATGTGTGCTATCGTAACTTATTGCTATAGGAGTTACAGGATTTAAATTGTGTTTTAATGTTGCTTGATTATCATATATTTTTTCAATAACAGTAACATTTTTATTTAAATTCAATTCTGCAAGTTCTTTATTTTTTTGAACTGAGTCTGTAAATATTTCTTGACCAGCTATATATGTTTCTGTTTTTGATTTTTCTGTTTCAGTAACAGTTACACCTACTGTCCATTCTGCTGTCGCTTTATCAGCTTGATATTCTCCTGTTTTATCATCTTCTTCTATTGCATATTTGTTAGCTATAGTTTGTTGAACTGATTTTGTGCTCTTTCCGCTTGTTTCTTTTAAATCTGCATTAATCCATATTGCTACTTCATTTTCTGAAATAATTGCTTCTTTTGGAAACTCTGTCCATTTTGGATTACTATCAGTTCCGTTATTGAATACTAATGATGAAACTGGTACATTAGTTTTTAGCACTACACTATACCATCTTCCTTCAGTCTTTTCCATTGTTACTTTGTCCATACCATATTTATATGTGTCTACTGGAATGTTATAACCAGAAACAATCTTATTTGCTCCTTGTCCATTGCTTCCAGCATGACTAGTATCTTGAGTATAAGTCGTTACAGCGTTTACTTTTATTCCTTTTTTGTTTACATCGCTACCAGCTGTTGCTGATTTTATAATTGGAGCACTTGAATCATGTAAAACTACTGTTACTGGTAATTCTTCTTTTGGCTCATTTGATTTGTTATATACTAATGTAAAGTTTATTGGTTCTTCTGCTTTTTCTGCTTTTACCCATAGCACTATTTCTCCAGAAGAAGCTATCCATTTATTATCAACTTTTACATAGTCTTTATCTGAATATACTGCACCTATTACTCCAGATTTTTCTGTTTCATCATCTTTCGCTAATTTTACAGCAAATCCAATCCATTTATCTCCATTTTCGTCTTTTCCAGCTTTTATTATTCCATTTGCTTCTGTATTTAATTTTACTGCATCTAATTCATCAAGTTTAACACCAACATCTATTGTATGATTATCAGATTCATCTATTTTTATTTTAGTAATAGAGTCTGATATGTTTTTAAATGATTCATCTGCACATTCTGCAACACTTCTTAACCATACTTTTGATGTACTTTCAAATTTTATTGTATGATGTGTTGTAGCATTATCTACTTGTTTATTAGATGCTTTTTTATTCTTTAATACTAATTTTACTTCTGCTTCATTTGCATCTAATAATACATATACTTCACTTGTGTTGTTTCCTACTGGTGTAGTTTCATATTCTCTTTTTGTTTCTTGGTTTACTGCTACTACATCTGCAGTGTCAATTCCTTTTACTTCTATTCTTACTCTATAATATTTTCCTACTTTTTCTTTTACTGTTGTTTCTTTCATTAAGTTTACATTTCCTTGGAATGTAGGAGCATCTGTATTATTTGCAAGACTAGATGCTTTTCTTACACTAGTTGTATTTGCTTTAACATCTATATCTGATATTGTGCTTACATCTTCGTCTCTATATTCTTTGAATGTAAAGCTTGTTGGCATTGTTGCATCTACTACATGAACAGTAACTGTTTTTACTTTATTATTATTTGTTAATGTAAAAGCATAATCTCCTAATTTTGCTGGTACAGTTACTTTTAATTCACCAGTCTTTGTAACTGCTGCTCCTGTAATTCCGTCTTTACTTGCAAGTACAGTACCTGTAGGTACACTTGTTAAAGTAAAGTCAAGTGTTCCTTTTAAATTTTTTGAAACAACATTTAAAGTAATTTCACTCGTTTCATTGTTTGCTATTACATCTTGAAGTGTGCTAGTTGCACTATATGTCTTTTCTTTTACTTTTAATGCAACATCTAGAACTTCTTGTTCTAACAGTAAACATAAAACAAAACTAAAATTAATCACATAGAACCCTATTAATAAACACAAAAATAGAAACTTTTTAAAATGCTAAATTTAAAAAGTTTCTTAATTTATCACTTATTTATCACTTCTTATTTTAGTAAAAAATCTATTTTATGTATAATTTCTGTCTTAGTTTTAGGCAAAGCATCAAGGTAAATTTCAGTAATTTTTATACTACTATGGCCTAATAATTCTTTAACAGTTATTAAGTCCGCGCCATGGGTCAAAAGCATTGTTGCAAAAGTATGCCTTAGGTCATGAAATTTCCTATATGTAATATTTTTACTTTTCAAAATTCTTCTCCAAACTCTTTGTAAATGTTTAGCATCAATATACCTGCCATCTTTTCTGCAAAACACAAAATTAGAAATGTGGGGGAGTCTTTTCAATAAATTATATATAGAATTTGCCATAGGTATTATTCTTATTGAATTTTCTGTTTTAGGCTCTTGCAATAAAGTTTGGTAAAATCTTTCACCATTTTCTGAAATATCTGCAGAAGTATTAAGGTTATGCAAAACGTGAATTTCTCTATTTTCAAAGTCTATGTCATCCCATTGAAGACCTAATATTTCTCCTTGCCTCATACCAGTACCAAGGGCAAATAATACTACGCTTTCATATCTATTGTTTTTAAATGCTTGCTTTAAAACCTTAATTTCTTCTTCATTAAAATATGAAAAATTTGCTTTTTTATTTTGAATAATAACCTGGGCATTTTCCTTTTTTGCTTTAGGCAAAGTAATATTTGCACAAGGATTTTTTATAACATAGCCTTCTCTATCAGCATAGCGAAAAAACTGTCTTAGAAGTTTATGTATTTTTTTAATATTACTAATAGTAACACCTTTTTTAACAAGCTCATTATAGTATTCTTGAACCTTTAAACTTTTAATTTCATTTATGGGTAAATCAGAGATTAAATTATTCTTAACATAGTTCCTATATATACTTTCGTAAGATTGAAGCGAGGATGACTTCAGTTCGATTTTTTTTACTTGAAACAACCATTTAGGTAATAAAATATTAATTGTCAAAATTTTGCCATTATTTATTATTAAACCAGCTTTTAAATTGTTCATATACTTATCAGCTTTTTGCTTAGCTTCTTTAATTCCATAGCCATAGAACGATTTTCTTATAGGAGTGCCATCAGATCTCCTTCCAATTGTTTTAGTAATTCTATAATATTTCTTTCCATTTACAGAAAAATTGGTTTTATTTGCCATAAAAAAATACCCCCTTAATTAGTACATAAAAATGGAAACAATTTACAGCGAAAATTATCACTAATTTATCACTCCAGATTATTTTATCACAAAATTACTCTAAACGTAATTGAGTACCTAGTTTAAATTAAGAATTAGTTTTTACAACAACTTTTTTGTTACTAATTAATATTTATAATTATATTAAAGCTTAAATAGTACTATTTAAGCAATTAAGTATAAAGCCACTAATTTACAACAATTTTTTGCAAAAATAAACCCACTTGTTTACTTATTAAAAAAAATATGATAAATTATTAATAGGTGATACAAATGGCAAGAAATAGAAGAAATAAAAGAAGCGGTAGTAAAAAAATAACAGATTATATTAGTTTTAAAACTTTTATAATTTTAGTAATAGTTTTGGTACTTATTATTATAGCTTGCACAAGTATAATTCGTTATCGCAATCAGCAAGATATAGAAATGCTTGCTAAGCAGAAAGAAGAATTAGATAAGCAAATAGAAGAAATTTTTAGCGAAACCGAGAAAACTATAATAAATAGTAATAGTAATAAGCCAGATAGAGTTATACGTATTTCAGCAGTAGGAGATATTTTATGTGGAAGCGAAATGCTAGAAGATGCTAAGCAAAAAGATAATACTTATACTTTTGATTATATGTTCCAAAATATTACAAGCTATATAAAAAATAGTGATATTGTTTTAGGCACAATGGAAACTAATTTTACAGCTAATCCATATTCTGGTTATGGCAATAGAAATAGTCCAAAGGAATTTGGTATGGCTGTTAAAAAATCTGGTATTAATCTAGTAAGTATTAGTACAAATCACAGTTTAGATTATGGAATAAATGGACTAAAAGAAACCAAAAAATATTTACAAGAAATAGGTTTTTCAACAGTAGGAGATAGGCTAGAAAAAGAAACAGTTAATATTCAAAAAATTAAGGACGCAAAAATTGCATTTTTATCATATACATATGGGGTAGAAGACTCATCTTCTAAAAGTAAAAAAGATTTAGAAAGTTTAAATATATTTAATGAAAAAATTGCTAAAGAAGACTTAGAATATGCTAAAGAAAATGCAGATTACATTTTTGTAATTATGCATTGGGGTGATGATTACGCAACTGTTCAAAGTAAAGAACAAGAAAAGGTAGCTAATTTTTTAATTGAAAATGGGGCAAATGTAATATTAGGAAATCACCCAGCAGTAATTCAGCCAATGGAAGTAAGAGAAACTGATAATGGTGATGTATTTATAGCATACTCTTTAGGAAATTACATTTCTTCTATTAATTATGAAGCTTCAAAAGTAGAACTAGTGCTTAATATAGAACTTAGAAAAAGGGGAGAAGATGGAAAAATTGTACTTAGCAAGGTTGACTATACTCCAATTTATGTATTAGATAATGGCGAAAAAGCCAAAAATCGTTATGAATTAATAGATATGAAAGGTGTAGCTAAAGAATACGCAGGTGGAAATACAAGTATTGTAGATAAAAAAACATATAATAAATTATTAGATGGATTAAAATTATTAAAAGAAGTAATAGGCAGGTAAGAACTAAAAAAGTTAAAAATAGGCAGGTAGAAATAATGAAAGTAGGATTTATATCACTAGGATGTAATAAAAATTTAGTAGATACAGAAAAAACAATAGCTTTATTTAAAGAGCATAATTATGAAATTGTAAATGATCCAAAACAGGCAGAAATTATTGTAATTAACACATGTGGATTTATAGAAAAAGCCAAAGAAGAGGCTATTAATACAATTTTGGAAATGGCAGAATACAAAAAGCAAAATTGCAAATATTTAATTGCAATGGGCTGTTTAGTAGAAAGATATAAAAATGAGCTAGAAAAAGAAATTCCAGAAGTAGATTTATACATTAAATATAGCAGTTATAATACATTATGGGAGCAAATTGAAAATTTAATTTTATCATCATCTAAACAAAAAGAAGAGTCTTTTGATGAATACACAAATCGTGTAATTACAACAGGAAATAATTATGCCTATATAAAAATAGCAGATGGTTGTAGCAATAGATGTACATATTGTGCAATTCCATACATACGTGGCCCAATAAAAAGTAGAAAAATGGAAAGTATTATACAAGAGGCAAACAAGCTTGCAGAAGAAGGCTATAAAGAAATAATTTTAACAGCTCAAGATACTACTAAATATGGAATAGATATTTATAAAAAGCCAATGCTTGCAGATTTACTTTTAGAACTTTGCAAAATAGAAAAAATAAAATGGATTAGATTTTTATACGCATACCCAGAAACTATTACAAATGATTTAATAGAAGTTGTAAAGGAAAATCCAAAAATATGCCATTATTTTGATATTCCAATTCAACATATTTCAAACAATGTTTTAAAAAGAATGAATAGGCAAAGTAATGGAGAAAGCATTAAAAAGCTAATTTGCAAATTAAGAAAAGAAATTCCAGATGTTATTTTAAGAACTACTGTAATGGTTGGCTTTCCAGGAGAAACAAAGGAAGATTTTAATGAGTTATATAGCTTTTTGAAAGAGGCAAAATTTGATAAATTAGGTGCATTTTCTTATTCTAAAGAAGAGGGAACACCTGCATATAATATGAAAGAACAAATACATCCTTCTACTAAAAGAAGTAGATACAATAAAATTATGAGCTTGCAACAACAAATATCTCATGAAAACTTAGAAAAAAATATTGGAAAAACTTTTGAAGTATTAATTGAAGGAATAACTAAAAATAAAAAATACTATGTTGCAAGAAGTTATATGGACACACCTGAAATTGATGGGGTTATATATATTGAAAATACTAAAAGTCTAGAAATAGGCAAATTTACTTCATGTAAAATTATAGATGTAAAAGATTATGATTTAATAGGAAAACTGCTAAATTAAAAGATGCTCTAAAATTATTATAAAAAAACTATTTTTAAATTAAAAACAGAGAACATTTACTACTTATATAGTAAAAAGTTCTCTATTTTTATTTAAATATTTTATTTTAATAATTTTCACAATTTACTTCAAAGTAAGCTTGTGGATGTTTACAAACTGGGCAAACAGCAGGTGCTTCAAGACCAACATGAATATGTCCACAATTTCTACATTTCCAAACAGTAATGCTTCCTTTTTTAAATACTTCACCATTACCTAAATTATCTAGTAATTTTCTATATCTTTCTTCATGGTGTTTTTCTACTTCTCCAATTCCTCTAAATGTAGCAGCTATATCTAAAAATCCTTCTTCTTCAGCTGTTTTAGCAAATTCTTCATACATTGTAGTCCATTCATAATTTTCACCAGCTGCAGCATCTGCTAAGTTTGATTTAGTATCTCCAATTCCTTGTAAATATTTAAAATGTAATTTAGCATGTTCCTTTTCATTTTCAGCTGTTTCTAAGAATATTGCAGCAATTTGCTCATATCCTTCTTTTTTTGCTACACTTGCAAAATATGTGTATTTATTTCTAGCTTCTGATTCACCAGAAAAAGCAGCTCTTAAATTAGCTTCTGTTTTTGAACCTTTTAAATCCATAATATTTATCTCCTTTTCAATTTATTTTTCAAGAATAGAATACTCTAATTTATGCCAAAAGTCAAGAGAAGAAATGCTCAAAATTTTAATATTATAGTATATACAAAAAACGCAAAATATGATAAAATATGTCAAATATTTCTTTTTAGCAAGCTCTAATTAAGAAAAAGGGGGCTTTTATCATGCGTAAAAATAAAAAAATAATATTAACAGCAATATTATTAGCAATGTTAATTGTATTATCTAGATTTTTATCTATAAAAACACCAATTTTAAAAATAAGCTTTAGCTTTGTTCCCACTATGCTATGTGCAATTTGGCTAGGACCAAAATGGACCATTTTATTAAATGTATTAGGAGATATAATAGGTGCAACTTTATTCCCAACAGGCCCTTACTTTATAGGCTATACAATTAGTACAGCAGTTGCTGCATTTATTTATGGAATAATTCTTTACAAAAAAGAAGGCAAAGAATATACAAATATGGAATTTATTTTAAGGCTAATTATAGCAACTACTTTAGTTACAGTTATAGTAAATATGGGCTTAAATACTTTGTGGACTAGCATAACAACTAAAAAAGCCTTTATAGTGCTATTTGGCACAAGAACTATAGCACAGCTTATAATGATACCAATTCATGTTATAGTAATTTTCTTCTTAGAAAAAGTATTAAGAAAACCATTCAATAAATATATAAAAGAGGAGCAAACATGATTAAAATAGAAAATGTTTCTTTTAAATATAAAGAAAGTGAAATGATATTAAATAATTTAAACTTTCAAATAAATGAAGGCGAAATTGTAGCAATTGTTGGAAAAAATGGATCTGGAAAATCTACAATAGGAAAGCTAATATCAGGAATATTAAAACTTAAAAGTGGTAAAATATTAATAGATGATATAGATATTTCTAAAAATGCAAAAGACCTAAACCAAAAAGTTGGAATTGTATTTCAAAATCCGGAAAATCAAATAATTTTTAGCAATATTTATGATGAAATTGCTTTTTCACTTCAAAATTTATCAAAAGAGGAAATAGAAAAAAGAATAGAAGAAGCATTAAAAAAAGTAGATATGCTAGATGCATTAAATAAAGATTTATATACATTATCTTTAGGCCAAAAGCAAAGAGTAATGATAGCAGAAATTTTAGCTAGAAACCCTAAATATATTATTTTAGATGAACCAACTGCCATGATAGATAGCTTAGGAAAAGAAAAAATTTATGAAATTATTAAAAACTTAAAAAAACAAGGCTATACAATTATTTGCATTACAAATTTAGCAGATGAAATTTTGCTAGCAGATAGAACTTTAATTTTAAAAAATGGACAAATAGCATCAGAAATTTCTAAAAATGAATTATTACAAAAAATAGATATTTTTAAAAAATATGAAATAAAACTTCCAACTATTCTTGAAATAATAGCAAGACTAAAAGAAAACGGAATAAATATAGATATAGAAGATTATAATTTAGAACAATTAGTTAGCAGTTTAAGTAAGTCATGCAAGGGCTAATAAGTAGTTTTTTAGCTAGAATTTATGTTTAAAAAAAGGAATAGCAGTAAATATGAAAGAAATCATTAAATTTTTAGCATTTTTATGCTATGCAACTAGTATATTTTTTATGCCAAATAATATTGTTATATTACTTGCTTTTTTAGTTAATATAGCAATTATTTTTCTTGCAAAAATAAATATAAAATATGTAATTAAAAATATTCTTGCTTTTTTACCATTCATATTATTTACTGTAATTATAAACTGTATTTTAGATTATTATATAAATGCAATATGGGTTGGAATTAAGCTATTATTAGTATGTAATATTACATTTATTTATAGTAAAACTACTACTATTCGGAAACTTTGCAAAAACAATTTCAAAGCTATGCACTCCACTAAAATATTTTAAAATTGATATAAAACAAATTGAAATACTAGTATCTATTTCTTTAGCAATGATACCAGTTATAAAAAGAGAATTAAAAGAAATGAAAGAAGCCTGCAAGGCAAAAAATATAAATTTAAATATTAAAAATATGAAAATAATACTATCAAAATTACTAATTTCTCTTTTTAGAAGAGCAAACGAGCTAGACGAAGCATTACTAGAAAAAGGTTGCAACTTAAGTTAAAAAAATTATATTAAGATTTTATTACAAATATTGTTAATAAATTATACTTATGATAATATAAAATTCGCTTTTTAAATTTAAACAATTTGCAAAGAGGTAAATATGAAAAGAAAAAAACTTTTAATAGCATTATTCATAATTGCTTTAATTATATTAATATGGTGGTTTAATACATATACAATAAAAACAACTTATGTAACAATAGAAAGTAATAAAATAAAAGATGAAGTAACAATAGTACAAATTTCAGACTTACATGGAGTTTCATTTGGAAAAGATAATAAAAATTTAATTAAAAAAATAGAAAAAGAAAATCCAGATATAATTTGTGCCACAGGAGATATGCATACAGCAAATGACGAAAAAGGAAAACAAGTAGCTTTTAATCTTCTTACAGAACTTGCAAAAAAATATAAAGTATATTTTGTAAATGGCGAGCATGATAGTAGCGATGGCTTTATGGATATGCTAAAGCAAAATGGAGTTAATGTTTTAGACTATAAAAAAGAAGAAATTACAGTAAATAATACAAAATTTAATTTATATGGAATAACAAATCAGTATTATTCTCCAACTTTTAACTTAAAAAATGAATTTGAAATTAATAAAGACGAGTATAATATACTGCTAGCTCATATTTCTAATTTTGAAAAATTTGAAGAATTTGGTATGGACTTATCATTATCTGGAGACACCCACGGAGGAGAAATTAGATTGCCATTTATAGGAGCAGTAATAAACAGAGGAATATGGTTTCCAGAAATAAGAAATGATATAAATGATTTAGACGTAAAATGTGTAAAGGGGTTATATAAAAGAAATGATTCTTATCTTTTTGTATCAAGCGGTTTAGGAAACTACCCTATTGGAATAAGACTATTTAATAGACCAGAAATTGCAGTTATTAAATTGAAATAATTAACGTTAAAATACTTGACTTTTTAAATACTTTTTCGTATAATAATTATAGAAAATGAGCGACCACAGAAATGTGGCGTGCCATTAGATAAATTGTTTAAAAATTAAGAATACATCTCTATTGGCCAGACAGAGATGTGTTTTTTTTGCTGTCTAGTTTTCTTAATGTAACAACTAATGCTACAATAAGATAGCAGTTATAAAACCAAACTTACCAAATTCCAAATGCCAGTAGTTAGCATACAAATAACAATTCCACACACAGTAGGAAGCATAAATGAAAGGAATACCCATTTCCATGAACCAGCTTCTTTTTTTATTGTCATTAAAGTAGTACTACAAGGGAAATGTAGTAAAGTAAATATCATTACATTTATAGCAGTAAGCAAAGTCCAGCCATTTTGAATTAAAATCTGGCCAATTTGAAAAGTATCTTCTAAATCTACTAAAACTCCCTTTTGCATATAACTCATTAAAATAATAGGAAGCACAATTTCATTAGCAGGAAAGCCTAAAATAAAAGCAGTTAAAATATAGCCATCTAGCCCCATTAATTTAGCAAAAGGATTTAAAAAGTTTGCTATGTAAGTAAGAAGACTAATATTTCCTATATTAACATTTGCAAAAAGCCAAATAATGAGTCCTGCAGGTGCAGCAACAGATACAGCTCTTGCTAAAACAAACAGAGTTCTATCAAAAATTGAACGAACCAAAATCTTTCCAACTTGTGGCTTTCTATAAGGTGGAAGCTCCAACATAAATGAGGAAGGAACACCTTTTAAAATAGTTTTAGATAAGAATCTAGAAATAAGTAAAGTTAGGCAAATACCAAGTAAAATAACTGCCAAAACTACTAATGTAGAAATAATAGAAGCGGAAAAACCACTAGCAACAGCAGAGCCTATAAAAATTGTACTTATAGTAATTAAAAAAGGAAATCTACCATTACATGGTACAAAAGTATTTGTAAGTATTGCAATTAATTTTTCCCTTGGAGAATCTATAATTCTACATCCAACTACACCAGCTGCATTACAACCAAAACCCATACACATAGTTAATGCCTGTTTACCAGATGTACAAGCTTTTCTAAAGTATTTGTCTAAGTTAAAAGAAATTCTAGGCAAATACCCTAAATCTTCTAATAAAGTAAACATTGGAAAGAAAATTGCCATAGGTGGAAGCATTACACTAATTACCCAAGTAAGTGTTGTATAAATTCCATCAACTAATACACTTGTTAGCCATGTAGGAGAATGAATAGCATTTAAGCACCATAAAATTTTTTCTCCTAGCCATGCAAACAAGGTAGATAAAGCCTTAGAAGGGTAATTTGCGCCAACTATTGTAATCCAAAAAATTATTCCTAAAAAAAGTATCATAATTGGAATTCCATATTTTTTAGATGTTAATATTTTATCTATTTTTCTATCTCTGTCATTGTAAGACTTATTATCAAAAGAGCATACTTCTTTTGCCAAGCTTTCAGCAGAAAAAATAATAGTAGATACAATTTTATCTCTAAAATTTTCTACACCTTGAATATTTTCATTAGAAAGTTTAGCTTTTACTTGAATTATTTTTAATGAAATTTCAGAATCTTCGGTAAAAGAATATTTTAAATTTTTATTAATAGAGAATAATATTTTCTCATCTCCATCAATTAGTTTTAAAGAAATCCATCTTGCTAAATATGCTTTTTCAGTAGGAATTTTTTCTAAAATAAGTGGTTCTAAAATTGAAATACATTCTTCAATACCGTTTAAATAATTAACAATTTTAGGCTTTGGAGTTATAATTCCAGCTGCTACATCATGTACTTTTTGCATAAGTTTTTTTAATGTTTTTTCTTTTCTTGCTATGGTTCCTACTACAGGAATTCCAAGTTTTTCCTCTAAAAGTTCAAAATTAATGTGAATTCCTTTTCTTTTAGCTTCATCTAACAAATTAACGCAAAGCACTATGTTAGGTGTAATTTCCATAACTTGATAAACTAAGTTTAAATTTCTTTCTAAACATGTAGCATCAACTATAACAACAGTAGCATCTGGGTTTCCAAAACAAATATAATCCCTTGCAATTTCTTCTTCTTCTGAATGGGACATTAACGAATATGTACCAGGAATATCAACTAACAAAAATTTTTTATTTTGAAAATTGCAAATTCCACTTGCATTAGCAACAGTTTTGCCGTGGCCAGTTACCAGTATGTTGATGCATTCCAGTTAAACCATTAAAAATAGTAGACTTTCCAACATTAGGGTTTCCAGCAATGGCAATGGTGTAATCACAACCGAATTGCTTTTTCAAAAATATCTTTTTCATTTACTTGCGCGCCAGTAGAAGCTGCAGTAAGTCCCATAACATCACCTCTTTAGTTATAATTATATGCATATAAGCATGTTCTTTAGACATGGGACTTAAGTTTTTATATTAAGAAAATTTTATCTAAAAAAAGTGGAATTATTATATAAATATTTTTATACATTTGCTGTCTTCTTCTCTTAGGGCAATAACACTTCCACGAATTTCATAAGCAGTAGGATCACCACTAGGGCTAATTAAAACAGGTGTTATTTTTGTACCTTTTACTAAACCTAAATCTAGCAATCTTCTGTGAATAGAACCTGTGCAATTTAAACTTTCTATTTTAGCTGTTGTATTTAAACTTAATTTATTTAAAGTAGATATCATCTTAGTCCTCCATTGTATTTCGTTAAAATTCATAGCCTTAAAATTGTTCGCCACGTCGCTTGCGCATGCTATATGTTTTTTCTCGACTAAAGCACGAAAAAACATATGAGCATGCCGCTGTGGCTACTCTAAATTTTATGAATTGTAACTATACTTAAAAAATGTAACTTAATAATATTTTATGTTTTCTATAAAAAAATGTGAAAAAAGGATGACTTTTGTCAAAAGTTATAATATAATAAAAATGGTTTATGGGTAGCCTTTAAAAACCTAAATATAAAAATAAGGAAGTATAAACATGGAAAGAGTAAGAGGTTTTGAAATAGCAAAAGGATTTGAAAATAGTAATATTAATTTGCCAGTTCGTAAAACAAAATATTCTGCAGGTTATGATGTAGAAGCAGCAGAAGATTGCGTAGTTCCAGCATTTGAAAAAGGTCAGGCTCCAACATTAATAAAAACTGGTTTAAAAGCATATATGCCAGAAGGAGAATACTTAATGTTATGTAACAGAAGTTCAAACCCAAAGAAAAAAGGTTTAGTTATGGCAAATAGTGTAGGAATTATAGATGCAGATTACTACGAAAATCCAGATAATGATGGACATTTTATGTTTGCATTTTACAATATAAAATCAGAACCAGTAGAAATAAAAAAAGGTGAATGTATAGGACAAGCAATTTTTCAAAAATATTATATAGTAGATAATGATTCAGCAGAAGGAGAAAGATTAGGAGGCTTTGGCTCTACTAGCAAATAAAAGAGTTCTAGAATATAAGCATCCCTAAGCGATTTTAAACTATTAATACTAAAATTATATTAGAAAAATTTAACAAAAAATCTAAGAAAAAAATGGTAAAAGTTTTGACTTTTGCCATTTTTTGTAGTATAATAGAATTGTGTTTGAAGAAGAGCCTAAAAACCTTTCTTAACTAATTGTAATTAAATAGTTTGCAAACATAGGAGGGAGAATTTACATGTTTAATGTAGGAGATAAAATTGTATACCCAATGCACGGGGCCGGTACAATAGATAGTATAGAGGAAAAAAACATTTTAGGAGAAAACCAAGCTTATTATGTTATTAAAATGCCAGGCGAAGTTAAAGTTATGGTTCCAACAAACAAAGCAGAGCAAATTGGCGTTAGAAACGTAATAGGTAAAGAAGAAGCTGAAAAAGTAATTTCAATTTTAGGCGAAGATGAAACAGAAATGTCTCAAAATTGGAACAAGAGATATAGAGACAATATGGAAAAAATGAAAAGCGGAAGCATTTATGAAGTTGCAGATGTTGTTAGAAACCTAAGTTTTAAACAAAAAGAAAAAGGCTTATCTACAGGCGAAAAGAAAATGCTTTCAAATGCAAAACAAATTTTAGTAAGTGAACTTGTTTTAGCAGAACATGCTACACAAGATGAAGTAGAAGCATTAATAGATAACAAAATAAACGTATCATTTGATGAATACAAAGCACCACATGATCAAATAGATTTAAACACAAATGTAGTAAATAAATTTATTCCATTTGATGAAAACTAATTTAAAATACATAAGAAATTAGAGTACACTAAAATGTTACAAAACAACATTTTAAGTGTACTTTTTACATGCTTCGAAATTATTTGTCATATTGTGCAGAAGGATTTATACACTTTATGTCGAATAATATATATTATATAGGAAGGTAATTGTAAATTGGCAAGATATAGTGAAGAGTTAATTGAAGAAATTAGGTCTAATAATGATATTGTAGATGTAATATCTACTTATATTACACTAAAAAGAAGTGGGAGAAATTTCTTCGGATTGTGTCCATTTCATAAAGAAAAATCTCCTTCTTTTTCTGTTTCACCAGATAAGCAAATATTTCATTGCTTTGGTTGCGGTGCAGGTGGAAATGTTATTCATTTTGTTAGCAAAATAGAGGGATTAGACTTTAAAGACACTTTAGAATTATTAGCAAATAGAGCTAACATAGAACTTCCTGCTTTAGATAACTATGAAGATGACAAAACTGCATACTTAAAATCAAAAGTATATGAAATTAACAAACTTGCCGCTGAATTTTACCATGAAAATTTATATAAGCCAACATCAAAAATAGCACAGGAATATATTAAAAAAAGAAAACTAGATAATCGTACTTTAAAAGCTTTTTTAATAGGCTATTCTGGAAACTATGATGAACTATATCAAATGTTAAAACAAAAAGGCTTTAAAGAAGAAGAAATGTTAGCATCTAGCCTAGTTAGAAAATCTCAAGATGGCAAATATATAGATAGCTTCAGAAAAAGGCTAATGTTTCCTATTCAAGATGTTAGAGAAAGAGTTATTGCTTTTGGTGGCAGAGTGTTAGATGACAGCAAACCAAAGTATATAAACTCGCCAGAAAACATTGTGTATAGCAAAGGAAGAAATCTATTTGGACTAAATGTAGCCAAAAAATATGATACAAAAAGAATAATTATTGTAGAAGGTTACATGGACGCAATTTCTCTTTACCAAAGAGGAATTACTAATGTTGTAGCATCTCTTGGAACTGCTATGACAGAAGCACAGGGCAGATTACTTAGAAGGAGCAGTCAGCAAGTTATTTTAGGTTATGATGCAGACGGTGCTGGACAAGCTGCTATTTTAAGAGGAATGGATATTTTGCAAAATTTAGGATGCGATATTAGAGTTTTACAAATAGAAGGAGCAAAAGATCCAGATGAATATGTTATAAAATATGGTCCAGAAAGATTTCAAAAATGTGTAGATAATTCCATTTCTTTAGTAGAATTTAAAGTTAAAATTCTAAAAAAGGAATTAAATATAGAAAATGTAAATGACAAAATTAAATTTTTAAATGAAATGGCTAAAATTCTAGCAAAAATAGCAAATCAAATGGAAAGAGAAATATATATTGATAAATTATCAAAAGAATATAAAATTTCCAAAGAAGCTATTGTTGCAGAAGTAAATAAATTAATGTTTAAATCAAATGCTGGAAGCAAAAAATTAGAAAAAAAAGTAGTTACTATAGAAAAACCAACTGAAACTGCTAAAACTGAAATTAAGCCAGAAATATTAAAAAGAGAAAACATGGTAATTTATTTACTTATAAATGAACCAGAAAGAACTTATGAAAAATTAAAACAAGTAATTAGTGTTAATGACTTTAAAAACGAATTTAATAAAGAAATTTTAAAAAAATTGTATGAAGAACTAGAAAAAGGTAATATTAATACTAATAACATATTAAATTGGTTTGAAGATGAAAAAATGATTAGTCATATTACAGAAATTATGGCAGGAGACTTTGAAATTGCAGACATAAATAAAGCAACTGATGATTTAATTGCTATTTACGAAAAAGAAAAATTATTACATAAAAGAGATGAAATTTTAAAAAGCTTAGAAAATAGCTCAAATTTATCTATTCAAGAAACAAAAAAGATTGAAAACGAGTTAAATGATATTACTCTAAAATTAGCCAAAATTAAGTAGGAGGTTTCACATAAATGAAAAAGGTACAAGAAGATAAGCTAGTAAAAAATAAAAAAGAAGTTAAAACAGAAAAAAATAGTAAAGCAAAAGTTACAGCATCTAAAACAAAAGAAGTAGCAGAAACTCCAAAAAAACAATTGAAAAAAGAAGTTAAAGAAAAAGCTGAACCTAAAAAAATAAAGAAAGAAAAAGTAGAAGTAGAAGAAAATAGCCAAAAACAAGAAATTGCTAAAAAAGATGAAAAGCAAGAAGAAAAAGAGCCAAAAAAAATAGATGACATTAGTAAAGAAAAAGTAGAAAATATTTTAAAAATGGCTAAAGAAAATGGAAAAATAACTTATGAAGAACTAGCTACAGAATTAGAAGATACAAATCCAGATCAAATAGATAAAGTATTTGATGCATTTGAAGATTTAGGTGTAAATATTTTAAAAGATGATGATGACCTAGACGTAGAGCCAGATTTAGAAGATTTACAAGATGTTGAAGATATTAAGTTAGAAGAAATAGACTTAAATAATATAGAAGGCGTTAGCATAGATGATCCTGTTAGAATGTATTTAAGAGAAATAGGGAAAATTTCACTTTTAAGCTATGAACAAGAGTTAGAATTAGCAAAGAAAATTCTAGAAGGAGACGAATACGCTAAACAAAAATTAACAGAATCTAACTTAAGATTAGTAGTTAGTATTGCAAAAAAATATGTTGGTAGAGGAATGCTTTTCTTAGACTTAATTCAAGAAGGTAATATGGGCTTAATTAAGGCAGTAGAAAAATTTGATTATACAAAAGGCTACAAATTTAGTACTTATGCAACATGGTGGATTAGACAAGCTATTACAAGAGCTATTGCAGACCAAGCAAGAACAATTCGTATTCCTGTTCATATGGTAGAAACTATTAACAAATTAATTAGAACATCAAGACATTTATTACAACAAAATGGACGTGAGCCAACTCAAGAAGAAATTGCAAAAGAAATGGAAATTCCAGTAGAAAAAGTAGCGGAAATTCAAAAAATAGCACAAGACCCAGTATCATTAGAAACACCTATAGGTGAAGAAGATGATAGCCACTTAGGAGATTTTATACAAGATGATGATAGCCCCGCACCACAAGATTCAGCAGCATACACATTACTACGTGAACAATTAGAAGAAGTTATGGGAACACTAACTTCAAGAGAAGCAAAAGTATTAAAATTAAGATTTGGCTTAGAAGATGGAAAAGCAAGAACACTTGAGGAAGTTGGTAGAGAATTCATGGTAACACGTGAAAGAATTAGACAAATAGAAGCAAAAGCATTAAGAAAATTAAGACACCCAAGTAGAAGTAAAAAGTTAAAAGATTACATGAATTAGTCGCTTTGGAGACGTTTGTTAAAAAGGCAGTTTGTCGCCTTTGGGACAGTGGCTAATTTATTAAAACCATATAAAATTATCAAAAAGCTTGATTTTTCTAACAAAACGTGGTATAATAAAATAGTATTTAAGAAAAACAAACCTATGGAGGTGAAAATTCTTAAAATTTATTTTAAGAAGTATATATGAATTTAGTTAAAAGTTTAAGTCATTTTTGGAATGTAACTTTAGGAGTTGACTACCCAGATGAAAGTGAAACTGCAACAAGTTATGGTCCTGAAACAGAAGAATTAAAAGCTTCTTTAGAAAGGGTAGAAAAGTTAGAACAAAAATTAAGTTCTACAAGTAATAAAGCAGGTAAAGGTGGTAAATCAAGTAAATTAGATGTACCAACTGCTACAGTTGATACTAAAGCTGCAGTTAAAGCTGCACAAGAAAAACAAAGTAAAGAACAAGATATTGAAATAGAAAAATAAATAATAAAATATGGAAAAGCTAAAAGCTAATTTTAGCTTTTCTTTAACTTTGGTTATAGTTTTGTACTAAATTCTCTTGACAAAAACTAAAACAGATAATATAATAGAAAACGTCTTAAATATATGGCGACGTAGCTCAGCTGGCTAGAGCAACCGGTTCATACCCGGTAGGTCGTAGGTTCGAGTCCAACCGTCGCTACCATTAATACCCAAAAAAGGGTATTTTTTATTTATAATTAGTAGTAAAATAACTTAAATCATGTTATAATACTAATTAGTAGAGGAGAGTGGTAAAAATGATGCATACATTATGCAAATATGGAGATGAAACAGAATTAGTTATTTCAGATATTATTACTAGAGATAATGGTGACGAGGTAATAAAAGTTGTTTTTGAAAGACCAACAGAACACGGATTTGATACATTGGTATTTGAATTACCAAGCTATAAAATTGTAGAACAAGATGGAAAATATACAGAAGAAGAAATAGAGTTATTCAAAAAGGTGGTAGAACAAGGAGCAGCACATTTTTTTGAAATTGCAAGAGAAGGAGGACTTGAAAGTGCCTAATATATTTGAAATGATGCGGATATAGTGTATACTTTTGGTCTAATGAAAATAATGAACCAATTCATATACATATATCAAAAGGAATACCAACAGGAAATTCTACAAAAGTATGGCTTACAAAAGCTGGCGGAAGTATAATTGCTAATAATAAAAGTAATATACCTATAAAGGATTTAAAGAAAATACAAAGGCTAATAAATGATAATTATTTTTTTATTTTAGAAAAATGGAAAAATTATTTTGAAGGGCAAGACATTAAATTTTATTGCTAATTTTATAATATTTGTAAATATTTATGCAAATTTTTTAAAATTTTCTAAAAATTCTCAGCCTTTGTAAACAATTTACTAAACAAAAACACCAAAAGTGGCGGAATATAAGCATTGTTACAAGCCGTCGCTACCAATGACGTATCTGTTCGAACTAATGGAACAGACAAGTACACAAATATCATTCTGTAGAAGGGTGGTATTTTTTTTATTAGTTTTATTTTTAGTATGCATTACATCTTTTTAGTATGTACCACATCATCCTCCGAGTTTTGTACCATTGGTCAAAACTCATAGAGGTTTAGGACTTGTGTTAAAGCTAAATCCTAAAAATTAAAAATAGGGGGGAAAACAGTTGACTTTATCAAACAACTGTTTTATAATAATATCTAAATAATTAAAATAATATATTGAAAAATGGAGATGATATTATTGAAAGAATTAGATAAAAATAATAAATCATTTGAAGATATTAAACATATTGACGAAAATGGTGCTGAATTTTGGTATGCTAGAGAACTAATGAACGTTTTAAGCTATAAAGATTGGAGATATTTTGATGCAGTAATTGAAAAAGCGAAAATAGCTTGTAAAAACTCTGAGTTAACTGACATTGACCATTTCGTTGTTGACAACAAAATGGTAGAAATAGGTTCTGGTGCAAAAAGAGAACAAAAAGATTATAAATTAACAAGATATGCCTGTTATCTTATAGCTCAAAATGCAAATCCTAGGTTGAAAATTGTTGCTCTTGCTCAAACATATTTTGCAGTTCAAACTAGAAAGCAAGAAATTACAGAAAAAGAATATACTATACTAACAGAAGATGAAAAGAGATTTAACAAGAAAAGGAAACTATTCACTTAATCAAACTGCAAAAAAGGCAGGGGTAAAAAATTTTGATAAATTCCATAATAGCGGATATAAAGGCTTGTATAATGGTGAAAGAGCTGATGATATTGCTAAAAGAAAGGGATTAAGATACAGAGAAGATATTTTAGATAATATGGGAAGTGAGGAACTTGCAGCTAATTTATTTCGTATTACGCAAACTGAATCAAGATTAAAAAGAGATAAAGTTGATACTGAAAAGAAAGCTTGTGATACTCATAATAAAATTGGGAAAATAGTTAGAAAAGCAATTAAACAAGCTGGACGGAACTATGCCAGAAGATTTGCCTACACCACAAAAAAGTTTAAAACAATTAGAAAAAGAAAATAAAAAGACTTTAAAACAAAAATGAAATTTAAATATAACTAAAAGTGGCAAAATATAGGCATAATATAAAAAATTGCTTATATCAGAAATTTCTTGATATAAGCAATTTTTATAGTTTACCCCTCTCTAGGAGACTTAAGGTAAATTGCATGCCTTAAGGAAGACTCAAATTCAATTGTTTTTTTTAAGCACTCCTTAATATCTGCAACAGTTGCGCTTTGCAAATCAATTTCGATATGCAAAACATCTTTGCTACTTGATTCTTTTTCCACAAAGAATCCTCCTTTTTTAAAGGTAATACAATTATTATACTATAATTTTATGTAAAATACAAATTCATTTTTTAAAATAAATACAATTTTATAAAGATACATGAAATAGCTCAAGAGCAATAAATGTATAAAAGGCTGCAATAATGCCTTGCAAAAGCTTTCCTATAAAATAAGTTTTGATAGATAAATTAGACTTGCTAATTATACTAAATACTTGTAATAAAACAGATATACCTCCAAACCCTAATAAAAAGGCACATAGAATAATTTTTATATTTATTAAATTTATTCCGCTAATATTAGCTACTAAGCTAACCCCATTTGTTAATTCTACAAACCCAGATACTATAGAACTTGCAAATGTAGTAGGAATTTTAAAAATACCTAAAATAGGTGATACAATAGTTGAAACAATACTTATAACACCGCTTTCATTTAAAATAGATATAATTACAGAAAATATAACAACAAATCCACCTATTAAAAGAACAGTAGATGTAGCATTAGTAATACTTTTCCCTAAAATTTCTCCTAAAGAAGAAAAGCTAATATTATTAGAATTGTCCTTAACATTTTTATATGATGAATTATCTTTAGAAAGCATATTATTAGCAAAATATTTATTGGTTTTATTTATATTTTTTTTCTTATAGCAAGAAACTATATTAAGCAAAATTCCAACAGTAATACAGCTAGTTACATGTGTAATAAACAGCAAAATTCCAATTTTAGCATTTCCAAATAGGCCTACACCAACAGTACCTATAATAAAAAGTGGACCAGAATTATTAGTAAAGCTAAGCATTCTTTCTGCTTCTTCTTTTGTACAGATTCCGTTTTCTTTTAAATTACTAACTATTTTAGCTCCAACAGGGTAGCCACTAATAAGTCCCATTAAAAATGCAAAACTTGCTTCGCCAGGAACATCAAATAGAGGTCTCATTATAATATTAAAATATTTTCCAAAAGTAGAAATAATATTAGTATGGCTTAATAGTTCTGTTGCAACAAAAAATGGAAAAAGTGAAGGTATAGCAGCAGTTGCCCATAATATAAGTCCGTTTTTTGCAGCAGTTAAATTTGCTTGAGAAAACACTACTAAGCAAATAGAAAATAAGCAAAATAGAATAGCTATTGCGTTTTTACGTATAGAATATACAAATATATTTATTTTACTTTTAGAATTATTTTTAGATCTGTCTATTTCTTCTAAAGTAGTAGAAAATTCTCTTGTCATATAAAAGTCTCCATATTATATATTTTTTAAAAAATGCTGATTAATAACACTACATAATATATATGCGTGTTAGTATTGAAAAATTCGAAAAAAGTTGTATAATATATTATATTAGCACTTTTGCTAATAATTTTATTAAGGAGGAAATCTTATGATACTACTTAGCTATGATGGTATTCCTGAGCGAGCGAAAGCAATTGGACGGTACGTTATAGAACATAACGCAACTGTAAGACAAGTTGCAAAAGAATTTGACATAAGCAAAACCACATGCCACAAAGACATTAGCGAGGTGCTTCCTAAATATGACCCCGATTTGGCTAAGAAGGCAAGAGAAGTTCTCATGCAAAACAAGGCGGAGCGGCATATTCGTGGAGGACAATCTATGAAAAGAAAGTATGAGGAAAGAAGGCTTAGAAAAGAATAATACCATGAAGGTTATCTCATGAGGTTACACTTCTAAAAGATAATCCTTAATAGGAAAATCTAATTGATAATTTTTGGTTATCAAAACTGTAAAAATACCCTATATGAAAGTATAGGGTATTTTACGGCTAATATCTTAAAATACAAAAAAATTAGTTTTAAATTTTACTAATATGTGTTATAATATTAAGGTAAAAAACTAAATAAGGAATTTAAGCTTTATGAATTTTTTAGAAAATACATTAGAGCAAAATCAAAAATTTAAAGAACTTCTAAATGAAATACAAAAATTAAAAGGTCCGGTAGCAATATCGGGCTTAGTTGACGTAGAAAAATCTCATTTTATAAATGGAATAGTAAATAATGTAAATAAGCCTGCATGTATTATTACATACAATGAATTGCAGGCTAAAAAGTTATACCAAGATTTAAAAAATTTAGGGCTAAAAGTAAAATATTTTCCAAAAAGAGAAATAGCAAGTTATGATTACATTGCAGAAAGTAAAGACCTTCCTTATGAAAGAATATCTATTTTAAATGAAATGTTTCTTTATGAAAATAAAGTAGAAAATGCAAACTTAAACCCAATTATAGTAGTAACTACAATAGAAGCTATAATGCAAAAAATGATTACTAAAGAAGAACTTTACAAAAATAAAATAGCTTTAAAAGTAGGAGATAGCTATTCTTTAGACGATTTAAAAGAAATATTTGTAAAACTTGGCTATGAAAGAAATGAGCTAATTGAAAATCAAGGTCAGTTTAGTATTCGTGGTGGAATTGTAGATATAGGCTTATCAGAAACGGTTGGCGTAAGAATAGAATTTTGGGGCGATGAGGTAGATTCTATTAGATATTTCCGCATTTCTTCGCAAAGGTCTACAGAAATGTTAAAAGAAATAACAATATTTCCAGCACATGAATTTATTATAGAAGATAAAGAAAATGCATTAAAGAAAATAGAAGAAAAATTCCCAGATCAAAGTGAAGACATAGAATTAATAAAAAGTGGAGATTATATTAGCAAAATAGATAAATATTTTAATGAATTTTATGAAAATCAGGCATCTTTTTTAGATTATTTATCAAAAGAATATTTAATCTTTTTAGACGAAAATTTAAAAATAAATCAAAGACAAGAAAACATTATATTAGATAACAACCATTTAATAGATTCATTAATAGAAAAAGAAAGATTTGTGCCAGAAGCAATTAGAGAAATTAGCAATTTTGAATATAACTTTAATGAAAAGCAAATAATATATTTAGAGCAAAATGATGTTGCAAAAAATATGCCTAAATATTATTTTGAAACAAGAGAAATTAACTTTTATAAGCCAGAACTAGAAATGCTAATTTCTAATTTAAAAACATATCAAAAATCAAAAAAGAAAGTAGTTTTATTTAATTCAAATACGGCTACTAGCAACAAAACATGTGAAATTTTAAAACAAAATGAAATAAACTACAAATATGAAGAAAGCCCACAAGATTTAAAAGATGGGGAAATATTAGTTACAATAGGTGCATTATCTTCAGGTTTTGAAAATTACGATTTAAATCTAGTTGTAATTAATATGCAGCAAGGAATAGAAGAACCTGTAAAAAAGAAAAAAAGGCTAAACAATGCATTTAAACAAGGTGAAAAAATAGTTTTTGCAGATTTAAAGCAGGGAGATTTTGTAGTACATCAAACACATGGAATTGGACAATTTTTAGGTGTTAATACAATTACAGCAGATAATGTAACTAAAGATTATATAAAAATAAAATATAGAAATGATGATGTTTTATATGTTCCAACTACTAATTTAGATAGTGTAAGAAAATATATAGGCGGAGGAGAAGCAGCACCAAGGCTTAATAAATTAGGTGGAAAAGAGTGGAGCGCTACTACTAACAAAGTAAAAAAACAATTAGAAGAAGTAGCAAAAGATTTGGTAGAACTATATGCTAAAAGGCAAAAAGTTAAAGGTTTTGCTTTTTCAAAAGATACACCTTGGCAAAAACAATTTGAAGATAGTTTTCCATACACAGAAACAGAAGACCAACTAAGATGTATTGAAGAAGTAAAACAAGATATGGAAAAGCCATCTCCAATGGATAGATTACTTTGTGGAGATGTTGGCTATGGTAAAACAGAAGTAGCAATTAGGGCAGCTTTTAAAGCTGTAATGGATCAAAAGCAAGTTGCATATTTAGTGCCAACTACAATTTTAGCAAACCAACAATATGAAGAATTTAAAAATAGAATGAGCGAGTTTGCTATGAAAGTAGAGCTATTAAATAGATTTAGAACTAAAAAAGAGCAAGATGAAATTATTAAAAAGCTAAAATTAGGCGAAGTAGATGTTGTTATAGGCACACACCGTTTACTTAGCAAAGATGTAGAATTTAAAGATTTAGGCTTGCTTATAATAGATGAAGAGCATCGCTTTGGTGTTAAAGATAAAGAAAAAATAAAACAACTAAAAACTAATGTAGACGTACTTACAATGACAGCAACACCAATTCCAAGAACGCTTCACATGTCTATTGTAGGGGTTCGAGATATGTCTGTTATATATGAACCACCACATAATCGTAAGCCTGTTCAAACTTATGTATTAGAATATGATAAAGAAGTTATAGAAGAAGCAATTACACGAGAAATAGAAAGAAATGGACAGGTATTTTATTTATATAATCAAGTAGAAAACATAGAAAAAAAGGCAGTAGAAATTTCACAGCTTGTACCAGAAGCAAAAGTTGCTTTTGCACATGGCAAAATGTCTGGCAAAGAACTAGAAGAAATTATGCAAATGTTCATAAAGCATGAAATAAATGTGCTTGTATGTACAACAATTTTAGAATCTGGTATAGACATTCCGAATGCCAATACCATAATTGTAGAAAATGCAGATAGATTAGGCTTAGCACAGCTTTATCAAATAAGAGGAAGAGTAGGTAGAAGTGATAAACAAGCATATTGCTATATTACTTATAGAAGAGATAAACTTCTTTCAGAAGTAGCAGACAAAAGGCTAAAGGCTATTAAAGAATTTACAGAGTTTGGCTCTGGATTTAAAATAGCTATGAGAGATTTAGAAATTCGTGGTGCTGGAAGTATGCTAGGTGAAATGCAACATGGTCATATAGAACAAGTTGGCTATGATACTTACTGTAAGTTATTAGATGATGTAATGAAAGAAATGCAAGGAACAGAAGTAGAAGAAGAGCAAGATATTCAAATAGACTTATCTGTATCTAGTTATATACCAGATAGCTTTATTGAAAATAGTAGTCAAAAAATTGAAATATATCAAAATATAGCACTTAGTAGAACAGAAGAAGATATACAAAATGTAATAGATGAAATAATAGATCGTTATGGAAAACTTCCAAAAGAACTTGAAAATTTATTAGAAGTAACTAGAATTAAAGAACTTGCAAGAAAAGTAGGAGTTATTAAAATTTCACAAAGACCGGATTCTATAGTATTTTATTTTAAAAAAGAAAAAATGCCTGTAGAAAAGGTAAATAGCTTACTAAAAGAATATGGTGTTCAAATTAGATTTTCAGAAGGAATTAATCCATATGTTACATTTAAAATTGGAAAGAAACAAGACAAAGAATTGTTAGCAAAAGTAAAAGAATTTTTGGAGTTAGTTATGTAATGTCGAAAATTGTCATACGAAAACAGAATGAGAGTTCGTAAAATGTATTGACTTTAAAATAAAGTTTATTTATACTAATAAGTATAGATGAGATAGTATAGAGGAACTGTGGTTGCCATCACCAATTCAAAAGATGAGGAGGTGATGTGGTATGGTAGAAATATTAGCAATGTTTTTACATATGTTTATTTTCACCACTATATTTTTATTAATAACCGTGTTTACCTTAATTATATTTATTATAATTATGCTTAGTAAATAGCAATTGCACCTCTAACTGGACATTGAGGTGCAATTTTTTCCCTCGATGGCAACCACAATTTCAAAGTGGTATCTCATCTTTATAATTTTATTATAACACAAATTAGTAAAATGTAAATATATAAATTAAAATTTTAGAAAGGAAAAAAGGGTATGCAAATTATTTCAAGTAAAGATAATGAGCAAATTAAGGCTATTAAAAAATTAAAAGAAAAAAAATATCGTGATGAAACAAACGAGTACATTGTAGAAGGAATTAAACTAGTAAAAGAAGCAATAGAAGAAAAAGTAAATATAAAAACAATTGTTATTTGTGAAGACTGCGAAGAAGAAAGCTTAAAAAATGCTACAAAGCCAAATACTCAAATTGAACAAGGTTTACTATATGAAATAGCTAAATATGAATGCATTTACGTTACTAAAAAAATATTTAATATGCTTTCAGAAGTGCAAACACCACAGGGAATATTAGCCGTGGTAGAAAAGGGAGATAGCATAGAAAATATTAATTATTCAGAAGATATTATTCTAGCATTAGATGGAATTCAAGATCCAGGCAATTTAGGTACAATATTAAGAACGGCAGATAGTGCTAATTTAAAACAAATTATTTTATCTGAAAATTCGGCAGATCCATATAATCCAAAGGTAGTACGTTCTACAATGGGAGCTATATTTAGGATGAACATAATAAAAACAGAGAACTTAGCAAAGACTTTGCAAATGATTAAGAAACATAAATTTGAAATAGTGGCCACTTCCTTAGATACAGAGAAATCTATTTATAACATAAATTATAACAAAAAAGTAATTATAATTGGAAATGAAGCAAATGGTGTTTCAAAAGAAATACAAGACCTATCAGATGAGAAAGTTAAAATACCAATGCTTGGCAAAACAGAAAGCCTAAATGCCTCTGTTGCAGCAAGTATTATTATATATGAATATGTAAGGAAAAAATTAATGTAAGTTTTTAATATAAATAATAGTAAAAAACAAAATATATTATGATTCTTTGCGCCTTGCTTGTCGCAGCCAATCCAATGATTGGTAGGCTGCTCCAGTAGCGTTCCGCACCAATGCTTGATACTCTCGCTTAGCAGCTAGAGCGGCGCTATCGAATTCATAATATATTTTGTTTTGAAAATATCACATGATTAATTAAAATTCACAATTCTTTGGTGTTCTTGGGAATGGAAGCACATCACGAATATTTTGCATACCAGTTAAATACATCATCATTCTTTCAAAACCTAGTCCGAAACCGCTATGAACACAGCTTCCGTATTTTCTTAAATCTAAGTACCACCAGTAGTCTTCTTCTTTTAATCCAAGTTCTTTAATACGGTTACTTAATTTTTCAAAATCATCTTCTCTTTGGCTACCACCAATAATTTCTCCAATACCAGGAACTAAAAGGTCAGAAGCAGCAACTGTTTTTCCATCTGGATTTTGTTTCATGTAAAATGCTTTAATTTCTTTTGGGTAATCTGTTACAAAAACAGGTTTACCAAATATTTTTTCAGTTATATATCTTTCATGTTCTGTTTGAATATCTGTGCCCCAATGAACAGGGTATTCAAACTGGTCATTTACCTTTTCAAGTTCTTTTATAGCATCTGTATAACTAATTCTACCAAAATCAGAATTTATTACATTGTGTAGTCTTTCTAATAGTCCAGTATCTACAAATTGATTAAAGAATTCCATTTCTTCAGGAGCATTTTCTAAAACATAAGAAATAATATATTTAATCATTTCTTCTGCTAAGTTCATATCATCTTGTAAATCTGCAAAACAAATTTCAGGTTCGATCATCCAAAACTCTGCAGCATGTTTTACAGTGTTAGAATTTTCAGCTCTAAAAGTAGGACCAAATGTATATACATTGCGGAAAGCATGTGCGTATGTTTCAACATCTAATTGACCACTAACAGTTAAATGAGACTCTTTTCCAAAAAAGTCTTGAGTATAATCAACGCTTCCATCTTCTGCTTTAGGCACATTTTCCATATCCATAGTAGTTACTCTAAACATTTCTCCTGCACCTTCACAATCACTACCAGTAATAATAGGTGTGTGAACATAAACAAATCCTTTTTCTTGGAAAAACTTATGAATTGCAAAAGCTAAAACACTACGAACACGAAAAACGGCATTAAATGTGTTAGTTCTAGGACGTAAATGTCCAACTGTTCTTAAATATTCAAATGAATGTCTTTTCTTTTGAAGTGGGTAATCTAAATCTGCTTGATTAAATATTTTAACTTCTGTTGCTTTTATTTCAAAAGGTTGCTTAGCATTTTCTGTTTTTACAAGCTCTCCTGTAACAATAATTGAAGAACTAATTGAAAGTTTTCTAACTTCTTCAAAATTAGAAAGTTCTGTATCAAATACAATTTGAACATTTTTAAAAAAGCTACCATCGTTAAGTTCAATAAAACCAAAGTTTTTAGAATCACGAATAGTTCTTACCCAACCAGAAACTTGTAAGCTTTTACCTACATAATTTTCAGTATTTCTATATAAATCTTTTACTAATACATTTTCCATTTTGTATCCCTTCCTTTTAACGAAAATATTTATTAATTAATAGAATACCCTAATTATATAAGATAATACAACAAAATTCAATATATTTTGGTAATTTGTTAAGCAACTATTTAATAGTTATAATTGCATTAAAGCTTAAATAGTACTGCTTTTCGCAGTTTTGAAAGGTCCCGTTCTGACTCTTCTTCTTTGAACTTGACTTCCTGCAACGGGCATTTGAAAAACAAGAAAATCAGTACTATTTAAGCAATTAAATATAAAATCATTAACTACAACTAAAATTTACGCAAATAAGTAAAATTGTTTATATTCCTATTGTTTATAAATAAAAATAGGTGTATAATGTTTAAGAAAAAACAAGATAAAATGCTAATTTCTAATGTATTAATTAAACATTAGTTAAGAAAGGACAAAAATATGTATAGAGATCATAATTGCGGAGAATTAAATATAAAAAATGTAGGACAAGAAGTAAACATGGCAGGTTGGGTGCAAAAAATTAGAAATTTAGGCTCAATGGTATTTATAGATTTACGTGATCAATTTGGAATCACCCAAATTGTTATATCTGCCGAAAATAACTCAATAAATAAAGATATATTAAATAGCATTGTAACAGAATGTGTTATTTACGTTAAAGGAATTGTAATAGAACGTTCTAACAAAAACCCTAAAATGCCTACTGGAGAAATTGAAATAGATGCTAAAGAAATTAAAATTTTAGGAAAATGTAAAAATGTATTACCATTTGAAATTAACTCAGAAAAAGCTGGAGAAGTTAAAGAAGATTTAAGGCTAGAATACCGCTTTTTAGATTTAAGAAATGAAAAATTACATAATACTATTTTACTTCGTAGTGAAATAATGAAAACACTTAGAAAAAAGATGGATGAATTAGGCTTTACAGAAATTCAGACACCAATTTTAGCAAACTCATCACCAGAAGGTGCAAGAGATTATTTAGTGCCAAGCAGATTGCACCCAGGGGAATTTTATGCACTACCACAAGCACCACAACAATTTAAACAACTTTTAATGGTATCTGGATTTGATAAATATTATCAAATAGCTCCATGCTTCCGTGATGAAGACCCTAGAGCAGATAGAGCGCCAGGAGAATTTTATCAATTAGACTTTGAAATGAGCTTTGCAGAGCAAGAAGATGTTTTAAAAGTATTAGCAGAAATTTTTACTACTGTTTTCAAAACACATACAAATTGGGAAGTAGATGAAGCACCATTTAAAAGAATTCCATACTTAGAAGCCATGGAAAAATACGGTAGTGATAAGCCAGACTTAAGAAACCCACTTATTATTCAAGATGTAACTAATATATTTGAAAATGTAGACTTTAACGCATTTAAAGGAAAAGTAGTTAAAGCTATTGTAGTGGAAAATGGAGCTTTACAAGGAAGAAAATTCTTTGATTCAATGACAGAATTTGCTGTGCAAGAAGCAGGAGCAAAAGGCTTAGCATGGCTTAAAGTAGATGAGGCAAATGCAGTTTCTGGCGGAATTGCAAAATTTATTACCGAAGATGTACAAAAAGCTTTAGAAGAACAAATTGGTATGAAAGAAAATTCAGCAGTTTTCTTTATGGCAGATGAACTAAAACAAGTGCAAAAAATAGCAGGGGCTATTAGAATAGAACTAGGAAATAGATTAGATTTACTAGAAAAAAATGTATATCGTTTATGCTATATTGTAGACTTTCCAATGTATGAATTATCAGATGAAGGAAAAATAGACTTTAACCATAATCCATTTTCAATGCCACAAGGTGGAATGGAAGCATTACTTACAAAAGATCCACTTGATATTTTAGCATATCAATATGATGTTGTATGTAATGGTTATGAGGTTGCATCAGGAGCAGTTAGAAATCATGACCCAGAACTAATGGTAAAAGCATTTGAAATAGCAGGTTATAGCGAAGAAGAAGTTGAAACAAGATTTGGTGCATTATATAATGCATTCCAATATGGAACACCTCCACATGCAGGTGCAGCACCTGGCCTAGACAGAATGGTAATGCTAGTTGCAGATAGTAAAAATATTCGTGAAGTAATAGCATTTCCAAAGAACAAAAAAGCAAGAGATCTACTTATGAGAGCACCAAGCAAAGTTAAAGAAGAACAGTTAAAAGATGTTCATATAAAAATAGTTGAAGATTAATAGGAATTAAATATGGAAAAATCTAAAACAAGTAATGAAAAAAAGAAAGTACTATTAGGAATGAGTGGTGGAGTAGATAGCTCCACTGCAGCAATTTTACTAAAAAATGCAGGCTATGAAGTAATAGGAGCAACTATGAAATTATGGGAAGATAAGCAGTGCCCTGAAATAGAAGGTGGTTGCTGCTCTTTTAGCGCTACCTATGATGCAAAAAGAGTATGCGATAAGCTAGGTATTCCGCACTATACATTAAATTGCGAAGACGAATTTCAAAAATATGTTATAGATGATTTTGTTAATTGCTATAAAAATTGCAAAACTCCAAACCCTTGTATAGAATGTAATAAATATTTAAAATTTGGAGTATTTTATCAAAAAGCATTAGAACTACAATGTGACTATATCTCAACAGGACATTATGCAAAAGTGGAGTATTCTGAAAAATATAAAGCTTATGTGCTTAAGAAATCTGAATCTAGTAAAAAAGACCAAACTTACTTTTTATATAGTATACCAAAAGAAGTATTACCTAAAATGTTATTTCCTTTAGAAGGTTTTAAAACAAAAGAAGAAGTAAGAAAAATAGCAGAAGAATATGAATTAAAAGTTGCACATAAAAAAGATAGTCAAGAAGTGTGCTTTATACCAAATAATGACTATGGAAATTTTTTAACTAAAAAAGCAAATTTAAAGCCAAAACAAGGAAATATTGTATTAAAAAATGGTGAAGTTTTAGGAAAACATAATGGATTAATTTATTATACAGTAGGCCAGAGAAAAGGCCTAGGAATAGCATATAAAGAACCTTTATATGTTTTAAAACTAGACGAGAAAAAAAATGAAATAATTGTAGGCCCAGAAACAGACCTTTATACAAGTGAGCTTTATGCAAGTGAATTAAATTTTTTACTTGATATAGACTTATCAAAACCAATTAATATAATGGCAAAAGTACGCTATCGTGCTAAAGAAGCAAAAGCTAATTTAGAATTAGTTAATAATAATCGGAAACAAAATTGCAAAAGTAACTTTTGAACAGCCACAAAGAGCAATTACACCGCGGTCAATCGGTTGTATTTTACATAGATGATATTGTATTAGGCGGTGGAAAAATTTTATAATATTATTAATGAGAATATATTTTTATATTCTCATTTTAATATATCTAAAAATTTTTATTATAAAAATTAAAAAAGGTATTGACAATTCCAAAACAAAAGTTTTATAATATATACATATTAATTCAAATAAAAGTTAGGTAAAGTCTATTTAATTTATTTCGGCAGTTATTTTCAATTTATTTCAAAAAAATTTTTTTTAATATAAGGTTTCTTTTGACATTCCTTATATTAACCAGGAGGTAAACATGTATCTTAAAGAAAAAACAGCTTATGATTTAATACAAGAGTGTATTTCTATTTTAAGGGAGAAACCAGAGGAATACATCTATGAAATGAGTCATAGTCATGATAAACTTTTTAGAGAAGTTTTAAGTAATGTAGAAGATTTTAAAGATTTTATTGCTGTATTTGTAGATTATACATTAGGAAAAATTATAAAAAATGAAATACTAGAGCCTTACAATAAAAGTTTTATAAAATTAGACTATTCAGGTTTAGAATCTGATATAATTTTTAAAATAAAGGATAAACCCATATATCTTTTAGTAGAACATCAATCATCAGTAGATTCAAATATGCCATATAGAATATTTGAATATACAACAGAGCTTATAAAAGAAGATATGAGAATAAGGCATAGTAATATATATCCTAAAGTAATTCCTAATAAAAACTAGAACTATGATAGCATATGCAATGACATTAGAAAAAAGTAAAACCAAAGCAATGTTGCTGGATACATTAGCTGAAATTGGAAGAAAATTAAAGGTTCAAGATAAAACGCATTTAGAAAAAATAATAAGATATCTATTCAATCCTGCATTAGAAGAGGAAGCTATTGAAAAACTAATAGCAAGTTTTGAAAGTAAGGGGGTGGATGAAGTGAAAAATGTATTAGAAGTAATAATGGATCAAGAAAAATTAAAAGGAAAAAAAGAAGGAAAAAGAGAAGGAAAAAAAGAAGGCATAAAAGAAGGCATAAAGGAAGCCAAAAGACAATTCATAACAAATATGCTATTACAAGGGTTATCTGTTTCAACTATAGAAAAGTATACTGGAATTTCTCAAAAAGAAATAGAAGAAATTCAAAAAAAGGGGGGAGAAGTATGCTAAATGATGGTAAAATTGAAGAATTTTTAAATGAAGTAAATGAACTATTAAATGAAATAAAAAATGAACAAACAAAATTAACAGAAAATGTAGAACAATATCACAAAATAAACATGAGAAATTTTGAAAAACTTAAAGATTTTAACGAAATTTGTGATATGACAAACCAAGTTTTTGAGACAAGACTTTCAAACATAGAACAAATACTAAAAGAAAAATTAATGAAAATGTAGTAAAAATAGCCAGAGAAGAAAAATAAAAAACAATCTCTGGCTATTTTTTTACACAAAATACTTGATAAAACTAAAAATAAAGGTTAGAATAAATGCGTAAAAACAAAAGCTAGGAGATATATTTTTATGAATCAGAAAAAAACGTTAAGATTTTATATTACACTTTGGATTGCAAAATTTTCATCATTTACATTAAAACTTTTAAGAAGAAATGCAACATATTTTCCAGGTAAAATAGCCTTAACACTATGCCCAAATTTTATGGGAATGTTAGATAAACCAAAAACAATTATTGGCGTAACAGGTACAAATGGAAAAACTACAACTTGTAATATGATTAATAATATATTAGAACAAAATGGTTTTGACTTTATAAACAACAAATATGGCTCTAATATTGATGGGGGAATTGCAACTACTTTAATTCAAGGAGTAAATTTTTTAGGAAAATCTAAAAAAGATTTAGCAGTATTAGAAATAGACGAAAGAAGTGCAAATAAAGTATTTCCATATTTAACTCCAACATATTTAATATGTACAAACTTATTTAGAGATTCTTTAATGAGAAATGCACATACAGAATTTATATCAGATATTTTGAATAAATATATTCCAAAAGAAACAATTATGATAGAAAATGCAGATGACATTATATGTAGCCACATTGCAGAAAATAACAAAAAAATTTATTTTAGTATAGATAAACTTGAAACAGATACTAAAAGTTGTGAAAACATTACAAGAGATATTAGAGTATGTCCAAACTGTTTAACAAAATTAAAATATGACTATGTTAGATACCATCATATAGGAAAAGCATATTGCCCAAATTGTGGTTATAAATGTCCAGAAAATGTAGATTATCGCATAACCAATATAGACTTAAAAAATATGCAAATAACAGTAATATCAAAAGATACAGAAGAAATATATGACATAGTAAATAGTAACATTATAAATATTTATAATATGTTAGCAGTTATTGCTGTATTAAAACAGCTAAACCTAACTGCAAAACAAATAAACGACTCTTTTGCAAAAATAAAAATTGTAGAAACAAGATATAGTGAAGAACAATATAAAGATTATAAAATTATTACACAATTAGCAAAGGGAATGAACCCAATAGCTTGTTCAATAGCATTTAATTATACTAGAAAAGAGCCAGGAAATAAAGCAGTAATTATGATTTTAGATGACCTACATGAAGAAGCAAATGGCTCAGAGAATACAGCATGGCATTATGATGCAGATTACGAATTTTTAAATGATGAATCTATTAAGCAAATTATAATTGCTGGTCCACGCTACTTAGATTCATATATACGACTTCTAATGGCAGATATAAACCCAGAAAAAATAGTTCATGAAAGAGATATATTACAAGCTACAAGTAAATTAAAACTAGAAAACCTAGAAAAAATATTTATTTTACATGATTTGTATTCTATTGAAGAAACAAAACAGATTAAACAAAAAGTAAAAGAAATTATTGATGAGAAAAAATAAAAGCCAAAATTGTAATTATTTTTAGGGCAAGTTTGTGCGTTAGAAAGGAATATAATTAAATATGAAAATAGAAATTTTATATCCAGAGTTTTGCAATTTAAATGGAGATATGGGCAATGTTAAATATTTAAAAAAGTGCTTGCCAGAAGCGGAATTTATAGAAACAGCTATAGATGAAGAACCAGCATTTTGCACTCAAGAAAGCATTTCTCTTATATACATGGGCACTTTGTCTGAACGTTCACAAGAAATAGTAATAAAAAAATTAATGCCATATAAACAAAAAATAGAAGAATTAATTGAAAATGGGCAAGTATTTTTATTTACAGGAAATAGTGTAGAAGTATTAGGCAAATACATTGAAAACGAAGATGGAAGTAAAGTAGAAGGGCTTGGAATTTTTGATATATATGCTAAAAGAGATATGCTACATAGACATAATAGTTTCTTTTTAGGAAATTATGAAGATATAGAATTGTTAGGTTTTAAAAGCCAGTTTACAATGTTATATGGAGATAATTCTAACAATTATTTCTCTAAAGTAGAAATGGGAATAGGCATTAATAAAGAAAGCAAACTAGAAGGAATTAGGAAAAACAATTTTATAGGAACTTATATAATAGGACCTGTTCTTATTTTAAATCCAAAATTTACTTTAAAACTATTAAATCTAATGAAAGTAGAAGAGCCAAAATTAGCCTTTGAAAAAGAAGTACTAGAAGCATATGAAGTAAGATATAAAAAGTTTAAAGAACTAGCAGCAAAAGGAAAATAATAAAGCAATGGGCAAAGCTCCCATTGCTTTTTACGAAAGGATTTTTATCACGGTATTAGGAATTTTTATTATCATTCTTTTTCTTTTTAATAGATTCAAATTGCAAAATAATACATATAACGAAAAGAAAAAGAGTTATTGAATCGGCAATTGCAAAAGATACAACTGCAATCTGACTCTTAATATGCTTTGAATAGTCTTCCTCACAAGCAAAATCTGGATTTCTTGCAAGAATATGAAAATCGCTTGATAATTTTAAAGTCATATTAACTCTAGAAGGAGAAATAAGCGAATTAGTTTTGTTCTTAACTGAATAAGTAATTATAATATTATCATTTTGTTCTTTTTTGTTGTAGTTATCAATTTTGGATGACACTTCTTTGTTGATTCCAACTCCTTCTATTACTAAATTATCCGCTATTTCATTTAACTTCTTATAGGCATCTTCAGGGTAAACGTCGAGTTTATATTCATACATAGATACAGTTAAACCAATGTAGCTGATGGCAAAAATAATAGCTATAACAATTATTATTGCCAACAAGGTTTTAACAGCGCTCGTGTTTAAAAAATCGAAGTAGTCGCAAAAATACCGCTTTTCTTTCATAATATTAAACCTCCTTAAAATAATAATTTTACAAATGTAGTATATATAAAACCTGAAAAACAGGAGTAAAAAAGTTAAAATGTTAGCATAAGCTAACAATATTAACATAATTATAGCAGAAAATTGCACAAAAAACAACAAACTTTTGTAAACTATTGAAAAAAAAATTCAACTATGATATAAATTAAATAGAAAAAGTATATATGAAAATAAATAAACATAAAAGAGTTACGGAAGGGCGCTTTTTAAAAGAAAATAAATATGAAAAATATAAAAGAATATAATTTAGAAGAATTAAAGCAAGAACTTATTTCCCTAGGAGAAAAGCCATATAGGGCAGAACAAATATGGAACTGGCTATATAAAGAAAAAGTTAAACAAATAGATGACATGACAAACCTTTCTTTAGAATTAAGGGAAAAGTTAAAACAAAATTATACTATGTGTAATTTTGAAATATTAAAAAAGCAAGAATCATCAGATGGAACAAAAAAATATTTGTTTAATGTACTAGATGGAAATGCTATAGAAACTGTATTAATGCAGTATCATCATGGAAAAACAATTTGTGTTTCTTCACAAATAGGCTGTAAAATGGGATGCAAATTTTGTGCATCTACAGGAATTGCGTTTGTTAGAAATTTAACGGCAGGGGAAATTGTAGAACAGATATTAGCAGTAGAGCAAGATATAGGCGAAAGTATTTCAAACATTGTTTTTATGGGAATTGGAGAGCCATTTGATAATTATAACAATGTTATGAAAGCAATTCGCATTTTAAATAATCCAAAAGGCTTAAATATTGGTGCAAGGCATATAAGTGTTTCTACATCTGGAGTAGTTCCTAAAATATATGATTTTGCAAATGAAGACTTGCAATGTACATTATCAATTTCGCTTCATGCAACTAATAATGAAAAAAGAAGCAAAATGATGCCAGTAAATAATGCTTACCCAATAGAAGAACTTATGAAAGCATGTAAATATTATATTGCGAAAACAAATAAAAGAATTTCGTTTGAATACGCTTTAGCAAAAGATAACAACGATAACCTAGAAGATGCAAAAGCATTGGTAAATTTGTTAAAAGGAATGATTTGCCATGTAAATTTAATTCCTATTAACAAAATCGAAAATGGTAGTTTTGTAAAAAGCAGTAATGAAAATATTATTAAATTTAGAGATTATTTAAATGACCATGGAATTGTAGCAACAATCAGAAGAGAGCTAGGAAGCGACATTGAAGCAGCATGCGGACAACTTAGAAGAAAAAATTTAGAAACTAATGAAAATTAATAAAAATAGGAGGAATTAAATGGTAGGTTTTGCTAAAACAGATATTGGCAAGGCAAGAGATATGAATCAAGATTCTTACTATGTTTCAAGCCCAGAAAATAATATAGAACTATACATTTTAGCAGATGGAATGGGCGGATACAACGGAGGAGAAGTAGCAAGTAAGTTAGCAATAGAAAGTGCCAGAAAATATATAGAAAATAACTTTAATCAAATAGAGCCAGAAAAAGAGCAAATACTAAAATTAGTAAAAAATGCAGCAGAGTATGCAAATATGGTAGTTTATGAAAAATCAAAAACATCAGAAGATTTACAAGGAATGGGTACTACTTTAGATATTTGCCTCATATATAATAATAAGGTGTATATTGGACACGTTGGAGATAGCAGAATTTATCTTATTAGAAAAGATATAATTCGTAAACTAACAAAAGATCATAGTTATGTGCAACAATTAGTTGAAGATGGAAAAATAACAAGAGAAGAAGCAAATCACCATCCTAAAAAAAATATGTTATTAAAAGCACTTGGTTGTACAGAATATGTTGAGCCAGATATTAGAGCAAGGAACATAGAAAAGCAAGATGTTTTATTAATGTGCTCAGATGGCTTAACAAATATGGTAGATGAAAATATTATTTACAAAATGGTAAAAGAAAATCCAAAAACAGCACCAGAAAAATTAGTAAACTTAGCAAATGAAGCTGGTGGCTACGACAATATAACTGTTATAACTATAATATAGGGGAGAGAAAAACATATGAATATAGTAGGTAAAGTAATTGGGAGCAGATATGAAATACTAGAGAGAGTTGGAGAAGGTGGAATGGCAACAGTTTATAAAGCAAAAGATAATATCCTTAAACGCTATGTTGCTGTAAAAGTACTAAGAGATGAATTTATAACAGATGAAGAATTTATTAGAAGATTTAATACAGAGGCACAATCAGCTGCAAGTCTTACACATCCTAATATAGTTTCTATTTTTGATGTAGGACATGAAGAAAATATATATTACATAGTTATGGAATTAGTACAAGGAAAAACTTTAAAAGAAATAATAAATGAAGATGGTGTTCTTCCTTGGAAATGGTCTGTAAACATTGCAATACAAGTAGCATCAGCATTAGAAACAGCTCATAAAAACAATATAATTCATAGAGATATTAAACCACATAATATTATAATTACAGAAGATGGAATAGCTAAAGTAACAGACTTTGGTATTGCAAAAGCAGTTTCAAATTCTACTATTACAGCATTTGGTACAACAATTGGCTCTGTTCACTATTTCTCACCAGAACATGCTCGTGGTGGATTTACAGATGCAAAATCAGATATTTACTCTTTAGGAGTAGTTATGTACGAAATGCTAACAGGTAGAGTTCCATTTGATGCAGATACGCCAGTATCTATTGCATTAAAACATATGCAAGAAAAACCTACCCCACCAATAAAACTAAATCCTTCTATTCCTTTTGCAATTAATAAAATAATTATGAAAGCAATGGAAAAAGATATTAGTTTAAGATACCAAAATGCTACAGAATTATTAAAAGACTTAAGCTTAGCTCTTAAAAATCCTGAAGGAGACTTTGTTAAAAGTAATGCAGAGAGTATGCAATATACACAAAGAGTTCCAACTCTAGGAGAAGAAAGAAAAATGGAAAGTATTGAAAATAAAACAGAATATAAAGAAAAAACAGGTGGACACGTTTCTTCAAAACCTACAAAAACTAAAAGAATATTAATGATAGTAGTTATAGCTTGTATTATTATATTAATTCCTATTATAGGCTTTTTTGGCACACAGCTAATTTTAGATGCAGGCCAACCAAAAGATGTTAATTTACCAAATTTAATAGGAAAAACATATGAAGAAACAAAAGAACTATTAAAAGACACAAAAATAACTATTGAAACTGAAGAAGAATTTAATGAAGAAGTTGAAGCAGGTAAAATTTTTTGGCAAGAACCTCCATATATAGAAGGGTATCAAGTAAAAGAAAATAGCAACATCAAAGTAAAAATTAGTAAAGGTACCGAAATGGTAACAATGAAAAAAGTAGTTGGAATGAAATTTGAAGAAGCAGAAGCATTAATAGAAAATGAATTACATTTAAAAATAGAGAAAAAAGAAGAAACAAGTAAAACAGTAGAAGCAGGGGTTATAATAAAACAAACTCCAGAAGAAGGAGAAGAAGTAAAAACAGGTTCAACAGTAGAAATTACTGTAAGCACAGGGACAGGAATAAAACAATTATCTGTACCTTATGTAATAGGAGATACAGAAGAAGATGCTAAGAAAAAACTAAAAGATTTAGAAGTAATTATTGTTTATGAAGAAGATACAACAAAAATAGATGGTAGAGTATTAAAACAAAGCATAGAAGCAGGTACAACAGTTGATGAAAAAACAAAAATTACTGTTACAGTAAACAAAATAGAAGCTATAAAAACAGGAACTATTAATTTAAACCTAAAATCATTGTTAGGAAGCAAGGCAACTATTGAAATAGATGAAAATGGAAATGAAATTAATCCAACAGTAGCAGTAAAAATAACAGTTAATGATGAAACTGTATATTCTTCTACTCATCGTAAAGATGAAACAAACATCACTGCAAATGTTTCAGGAAAAGGAACTGTTACTATTAAAATTTTAGTAGATGATGTAAGAATAGATATGCGACAATTTGACTTAAGTGTAGAAAATCCAGTGCTTACTATTGATTAAGGTTATATTATATAAGACATTAATAAAAGGAGCAAATAATGCCAAAAGGAATAATTATTTCTGCAAGTTCTAATTTATATCAAATAGAAGTAGAAAATAAAATATATAATTGCACTGCTAGGGGAAAATTTAAAAATGATGGAACCAATGTATTAGTAGGAGATAAAGTAGAAATTACAATATCAAGTGAGGAAAAAGCAGAGGGAATAATTGAACAAATATTGCCAAGATATAATGAGATTAAAAGACCCAAAATGGCAAATTTAACTTGCATTATTCTAGTTGTTTCAATGAAAATGCCATCTCCAGACTTATTACTATTAGATAAAGAATTAGCTTTAGCAAAAAAACTTAATATAAATACTATAATTTGTTTTAACAAAACAGATTTAGTAAAACAAGAGGAATTAGAAAAGCTAAGCAAAATATATAGAGATATAGGCTATGAAGTAATAGAAACAAATGCTAAAGACAAAGGAGAAATAGAAAAAATAAAACCATTTTTAGAAAATAATATTACCGCATTTGCAGGAAATTCAGGAGTAGGAAAATCAACATTAACAAATAGTATTTTTGAAAAAGAATTAACACAAGAAGGTATTATTAGTAGTAAAAATAAAAAAGGAAAAAACACAACTACAAAAGTAACATTATATAAATATAATAAAAATTCATATATTGCAGATACCCCCGGCTTTTCTACTCTAGAATTAACTGAAATTCCGCTAGATGAGCTAGATAAATATTTTATAGAATTTATACCATATTTATCAGAATGTGAATTTGGTGGATGCCATCACATTAAAGAAGAAAAATGTGGAGTAAAAGAAGCAGTAAAGAATAGCAAAATATCAATAGAAAGATATGAAAACTATAGAAAAATATATGAAGAATTAAAAGAAAAGGAGAAAAATAAATGGTAGAAGTATCAGCATCTATTTTAAGTATGAAAAATGAAAATGCAATTCAAACATTATACAACTTAGAAACTTCTGGAATAGATTATTTCCATATAGATGTTATGGATGGCAAATTTGTTAGTGCTGATACTACAAGCAAAATGTTAGAATACTGTGAATATTTAAATAGCATTTCTAATTTACCATTAGATGTTCATTTAATGGTAGAAGATATAAAAAATTATATAAATAGTTTTTTAGTATTTGAACCAAATATAATTACTATACATTTAGAAGCTGTAAAAAATAAAGAAGAATTACTAGATTTAATAAACTATATTAAACAAAATAACACAAGAGTAGGAATTTCTATTAAACCAAATACCAAAATAGAAGAAATTATAGATTATTTGCCACTTATACATGTTGTTTTAGTAATGACTGTAGAACCTGGAAAAGGTGGGCAAGAGCTAATTCCAAGCACAGTTCAAAAAATAAAAGATTTAAATAACTATATTAAGAAAAATAACCTAGAAATAGATATTGAAGCAGATGGAGGAATTAATCCAGAAAATGTAGCAATGCTAAGAAATGCCGGAGTTAATATTATAGTAGCAGGAAGTAGCATTACAAATTCAAATAATTTTAAAGAAGTAGTTATGAAATTAAAAAATTAAAAATCGTTTGCAAAGCAAACGATTTTTTTTTAATAACTGTATATAGTTTATTATTTTTTTTAGTTTAATTATTTTCAGTTTGAACTTCAGTATTATCTGTAGCTTTTTTACTAAACAAAGCAAAAAGTATAAGTCCAAGTCCGAAAACAATTGTAAAAGTAGATACATAAGTACCAATATAAGGAACTAACTGTAATAGCCATATAACTGTAACAGATGCAAATGATAATAAAATAGTTTTTGCTTTTGTTTTATTTTTAAATTTACTAGCAAAATAATTTCCAACAGCAATTCCTAAAATAGAAATTGTAATTGATAACATTAAAACATATGTAGCAAGTAAAGCAATTCCTAAATACAATAGTAATCCTGTTAAAAGTGCTAAAATAGCAATAATAGGAATTAAAATAACTCCTAAAATTCCAACTCCAGCTGTAATAAATGGCCTTTTGCTTAAACAATAAGTTAATTTATCTGCTGCTTTAGGTGCTAACTTAACAATTAATAAAATAACAACAACAGCATAAACAAAAACATTAACAAATGAAATTATATAATTTCTAATAATTTCATTTACAGAAAGTTGTTCATTTTTTAATTGCGTAAAGTTTGTTTTTCCTGCAATAGCGTTTTCAGGAATATTTGCTTCAGTTCCTGATGTGTAATTAAAGTTACCTTTAACTAAACCTTCTGTATTATCTTTAAAATTAATAGTATTTGCTGCTATGTATGCATCTTTTTCAACAAAACCATTTATAGTACAATTATCTGTATATAATTTTAAATCTCTATAAATGTTAGCAGTTTCATTAAGTGTAAAGTTTTGTGACAAAGCATAAATATCAGTAACTTTTCCATCTACAGTTAAGTTACTTGCATAAGCAAAAACATTTCCTGAAATTGTAGCTGTATTTTCTATTGTTAAATTGTTTGCTAAAACAAATAAATCTCCCAAAATATCACTTTTAATTGTAACATTTTGCCCATACAAAAAAACATTTCCATCAACTGGTTTATCAATTACAGTATCATTGTTACTAGCTAAATATAAGTCTGTGCTAATGAATGGAAGATCTAAAACATCATCTTTTTCTTGAGTAGCAGGCTCTGCATTAGTAGCCATACAAACAGAAGAAAGTAATAAAAATAGTATGGAAAATAAGCATATAACTTTTCTTGTTTTTAACATAAAAAAACCTCCTTTATAGATATATAATAATATATATCTTATACAGGAGAAAGTCAAGAATATTCATATTATAATAAACTAATCAATTTTTTTTAAGGTGTTTAGGTGACTTTTCTGTATTTGCTTCAACAAAATATGCGCAAGAAGGATGTTTAGTATTTATTTTGTGACTACATACATCTTCAAAAGAACATTTTCCATCTTTTTGATAAATACAGTTTTCCAAACAATTAATATTTGTCAAACAAATCACCTCTCGATTATTTAGTATGCTATAAAAATTTAAAAATATACTAATTTATAAATTTTTTTGACAAATTTCAGAAATAGGACATTCATTGCATTTAGCATTTCTAGCACTGCAAATACGTCTACCATGATAAATTAAAACATGGTTTACATCTTTATAATATTTTTTTGGTATTTCTTTTAATAAATCTTGTTCAATTTTTTCTGGTTCAGATTCTTTTGAAAGACCAATTCTATTTGAAATTCTTTTTACATGTGTATCTACTGCAATTCCTTGTGGGTCATTAAATGCTTCAAGCATAATAACATTAGCACTTTTCCTTCCAACGCCAGGAATTGTAATTAAATCTTCCATGTTATTTGGAACTTTGCCACCAAAATCATTTATAAGTTTTTGACTAGCAAGTTTCATATTTTTAGCTTTATTTTTATAAAAACCACATGGGTGAATAAGGCTTTCTAATTCTTCTAAGGGTGCATTTGCCATTTTTTCCGGTGTATTATATTTAGCAAAAAGGCTAGGTGTAGTTAAATTAACTCTTTCATCTGTGCATTGCGCAGAAAGCATTACTGCAATCATCATTTCAAATGGAGTATTAAAATCTAAGCTACATTTTGCATCTGGATTAGCTTCTATTAATTTTTCTATAATTTTTATAACAATATCTTTTTTCATATTTTTTAAGTCCTTTTAAATTATTTTCAGAAAAGTGCATTTTTAAATACATCTTTCTATTCTTATTAAAACACAAAAATCTACAATTTTCAACAAAAAAATACAAGCCCTAGAAGTTCTAGAGCTTGAAAGAGTTTTTTTATTGCTCTTTTTTCTTCTTAGCCCGAATTAACGAGCAAAGATAGGAGAAAATCGCGATGCCGGAGATGATAAAGTAGAAACATGCCATAAGTATTTTGCCAGAATGAGTGTCTTGGTCTTCATTGATGGTCTTAATCCACCTCTCATAGAAAGGTGGAACGTCTTCATCTTCGTCCATGTTGCCACAAACACTGGAAAAGAGAACACCGTTCATGAAGACCGCAAAGGAGACAATAATAAATGCTACAAAAAATAATGCTGTTGTCATGGGGATTTTCCTCCTTAAAATATTTGTATATATTAATTGTAACAAATTTTTAGCCAAAAGTCAATTTATGTAAAATTACTGATATGTAAAATGACTAAATTTAAAGTTTGTAAAATGACTGAACTTAAAGTGCCATTAAATATTAAGCTTTGCTTGAATAATAATAAAATTATTAAAAACATAAAGTGGTAACAAATAAGAAAAAAGTTAATATAATATATAAAAATATAAAATAGATAGGGGGATTAATATGTTAGGAGCATTAAAAAAGACTATTGGGGTATGCTTAATTGGATTAGGACTTGGAATTTTGCTTGTTTTATTACTTCCCTTATCTGGCTGGCTATTTGCCATAGGTGTAACAATTATTATAGTTGGACTTATATGGTTATCTTGCAAGTAACAATAAAAAAGGAGTGAATAAAATATGACAATTGTTGTAAAAAAAGTTCCAAAATGCCTACGTGGCATTGTAAAATTATTATTTGGAATTAAAGAAAAATAATAAACATAGGGAAAAAGTTTTTTGTCTTAAAGCTTTAAAATTTTTACATAAAAAACGTAAATTAATAAGACAAAAGCTAAATTTTTAGAAACACAAAAAAGGCTATTAGTTTTAATAGCCTCAATTTTTATTTTATTATCTTAACATTATTAAGCTCTAACTACTTTACCAGAACGTAAGCATTTTGCACATGCATGAATTGTTTTAGTTTCACCATTAACAATTGCTTTTACTCTTCTTAAATTTGCTTTGAAAGTTCTAGTGCTTCTTCTACTAACATGAGAACGAGCAATACTAATTTTATTTCCATAAGATAATGATTTTCCGCAAATATCACATTTTGCCATTGTGATGCACCTCCTATATGCAAAATCTAAAATTGACTATTTATAAATATAACACAATTTTACAAAAAAAACAATACTTTTTATAAAAATATTTATTATACTTGCATTTTATTTTATTTGTGATAAAATAATTTAAAAAATAAGAATATATGTTTTGTATAAAAATTAAGGAGAAAAAAATGATAGCATTTATTAAAGGAATTTTAGATATAAAAACAAATGGCTATATTATTATAGAAAGTCAAAGCGGTATAGGCTATAAAGTTTATATGCCACAAAGTGATATTTCAAAATTGCCAGAAATAGGACAAACAATAAAAGTACATACTTTTATGAGAGTAAGAGAAGATGATATTAGTTTATATGGCTTTAACACCAATGAAGAACTTCGTATGTTTGAACTACTACTAAATGTAAGCGGAATAGGAGCAAAGGTTGCACTTACAATTTTATCAAATGTTACACCATCTGGCTTTGCACTAGCTGTTATTTCTAATGATATAAATATATTAAAAAAACTACCAGGAATTGGACCTAAAACTGCACAAAGAATTATTCTAGAATTAAAAGATAAATTAAAAAAGGAACAAGAAATATCTATTCAAGAAACAGAAGAAAAGTCAGAATTACAAGATGTTATTTCAAATGATGAAAAAATATCAGAAGCTGTTAGCGCACTTCAAGTACTTGGCTATAGCAGAAAAGAAATAGTAGATAGCCTAAAAGATGTAGATACATCATTATCTATAGAAGATATTATAAGAAAAGGTTTAGCAAATTTATCAAGAGGAATTTAAGTATAGAATAATTATCAATTCTTAAAGGATTATTAATTAAAATAAAAGAGGTAAAAAACATGGATTTAAGCAAGCCACTTGCATATAGAATGAGCCCAAAAACATTAGATGATTATGTTGGACAAGAACATATATTAGGCAAAGATAAAATTTTATATAGAACAATTAAAGCAGATAGGCTTTCTAGCATTATCTTATGGGGACCACCTGGCTGTGGAAAAACTTCGCTTGCTAGAGTAATTAGTAATACTACTAAATATAAATTTTTAAAAATAAATGCTGTAACATCAGGAGTTGCAGATATAAAAAATGCAATAGAAACAGCTCAAAATACATTACTTAATCCATCTGGAAGATGTATTTTATTTATAGATGAAATTCATAGATTCAATAAATTGCAACAAGATGCGCTTTTACCTTATGTAGAAAATGGAACAGTAATTTTAATAGGGGCTACAACAGAAAACCCTTATTTTGAGGTAAATAAAGCCTTAATTTCAAGGTCAATGGTATTTCATTTAAACCCATTAACAGAAGATGATATATTTAATGTTTTAAAAAAATCATTAACAGCAGAAGATGGACTTAAAAATTATAATATTAAAATAGAAGATAGTACATTAAGAAAAATAGCTGAAACTTCTAATGGAGATGTAAGAACTGCATTAAATGGCTTAGAAGTAGCAGTACTAACTACTCAAATGGGAAAAGATGGAGTAATTACAATTACAGATGAAATAGCAAAAGAGTGTGTGCAAACAAGAAAAGCAGTATTTGATAAAAATGGAGATAGCCATTATGATAATATTAGTGCTTTTATTAAATCAATGCGTGGAAGCGACCCAGATGCTGCAATTTTTTATTTAGCAAGAGCATTAAATGCAGGAGAAGATCCAGTTTTTATTGCAAGAAGAATTGTACTTTGTGCAGCAGAAGATGTTGGAATGGCAAATCCAAATGCATTAGTTGTAGCAACATCAGCTATGCAAGCAGTTACAATGATAGGAATGCCAGAAGCAAGAATTATTTTAGCAGAGGCGACCGTATATGTAGCAACATCTAAAAAATCAAATTGTGCTTATTTAGCAGGTGAAAAAGCTTTGCAAGACGTAGCAAATAAAGATACAGGAACAATACCAATGCATATTAGAAATGCACCAGCGGAGCGGAATGGCAAAAGAAGGTTATGGAGTAGGGTATAAGTACCCACATGATTTTCCAGGACACTATGTTGAGCAACAATATTTGCCAGATAAAATGCTTGGAACAAAATATTATATAAAAGATGACACAATCGAAGATTAAAAATAAACCCCGCAAATGTTAAATTTGCGGGGTGCCTTGATTAATTATCATCAAAGCCATGGAGTCATATAAATACTAAATAAGGTCCTCAGATGAATCATCATCTCCACACTTAGCTTTGTGCTCTTTCCAGGAAATATCTTCCTGCCGAGCACGTTCCTGAGCCTGTTCTCTTTCATACTCAGCCCACATAGAAATAATTTCTTCATCAGTAGGGTAAGTATGAAGACCCGAGTTGTCTTTACACATTTTTGAGACTCCTTTCTAAAATGAGATGATGAAATTATAGCATCATTATTAAAAATAGTCAATAATTTAATCTTTCTTTTTATCTTTCTTTTTATCTTTTAATCTTTCTTTTTATCTTTTAAAACTTCTGCTACAGTACCTAAGCTACTTAAGGCCTTAGTTGCTTCAAAAGGAATAAATACCTTATTAGCGCTTCCATTTGCAACTTCTTTTAAAGCTTCTAAAGATTTTAATTGAACTAATTTATCATCTGGATTTGCTTTCATCATAGCATCATATACTACATGAATTTCTTGAGCTTTAGCATCTGCAACCTTTTTAATAGCTTCAGCTTCACCAGTAGCTCTTCTAATTTTAGCTTCTTTATCAGCTTCTGCCTCTAGAATAGCAGCTTCTTTTTTACCTTCTGCAAGAGTAATAGCAGATTGTCTTTCACCTTCAGCTTGTAAAATTAAAGCTCTTTTATTTCTTTCTGCATTCATTTGTTTTTCCATTGCATCACGAATGTCTGCAGGAGGTGTAATATCTTTAACTTCAACTCTATCTACTTTGCAACCCCATTGGTCTGTTGCTTCATCTAGAATTACTCTTAAGTGATCATTAATAGCATCTCTTGAACTAAATGTAGAATCTAAGTCCATTTTACCAACAATATCACGAATAGTAGTAATTGCTAAATATTCAATACCTTTCTTTAAGTTTTGAATTTCATAAACTGCTTTAGCAGGATCTGTAATTCTGTAGAACACAACTGTATCAATAGTAATAGTAACATTATCTTGAGTAATCACACCTTGTGGTGGAATATCCATAGTTTGTTGTTTTAAACTTACTACACTACGAACATGATCTACAAAAGGAATAATAATTGTAAGACCAGCATCAGCTACTTTGTGAAATTTACCAAGTCTTTCTATAATGTATACTTCAGATTGTTTTACTATTTTAATTGTGTTAAATGCAATAATTAAAATAATAATTAATAAAACTAATAAAACCCATAACATAATTTAGGTTCCTCCTTTATTTATTATATATAAAAAGCGTATTACAAATTTATATATTGTATAATTACATTTTAAGAAATTTGTAAATTCGCATATTTATCTAAAAATATTTTTGTCAGCTTAGAAAATTGTATTAATTAACATTTCCTTTTGCTTCTAACTTATTAGAAGATTTATCTGCAACAACAGCTTTTACACCATCTATTGCTAAAACTAAAACTTCTGAATCTTTAGGAATAATTTTTCCTTCTTCACATTTAGCAGACCAAACTTGACCATCTACTTTTATTTGACCTGTTCCATCAGTAGGATTAATATCTTTTAATACAATAGCCTTTTTTCCTACAATAGCAAAAGCATTTGTAACAACTGTTTTATCTTTTTTGGTAAGCTTTTTAACAAAAGGTCTTGTACAAAAAATAAATAATGTAGAAGTTACAACAAAAACTGCAGTTTGAATTATTATATTATCTGTAAAAAAGCTTGTAATCATTGCACATAAACTGCCAAGGCCTAGCCAAAAAATTAAAAAACCTACTGTCATAATTTCAGCAATCATAAAAATACCAGCTAATATTAACCAAATATACCACATAGAAAATACCTCCTGATATTATTTAAATACAATTCTATTATACTATATTCTTAAGCAAAATGGAATATGTTTTTAAGAAAAATGTCATATTTTGGTTCTTGAATATGTTATTAATTAATGGTTTTATAGTTAACCCGCTTAAATAGTACTAGTTTTCTTGTTTTTTAAATGCCCGTTGTAGAAGAAATTTCAAAGAGGAAGGTTCAAAACGGGACCTTTCAAAACTGCGAAAAATAGTACTATTTAAGTTTTGATGTTATAATAACAAAAGCTTTGAAAAAATTAATTTAAACTATTGATTTTAAAATAAAAAGGTGTTAAAATAATTAACATTAGTAAACAAATAACCAATAAAAAAGCAAAGTAGGTAAAAAAACTATAATATTAGAGAGATAAACATTAGCTGAAAGTTTATTATTATATTTTTTATTCGAAATTTCACTTTTTTGGTCTTTTCTTGAAAAAGTATTTAATATTTTACTAGGGGAAAGCGTTAGTTTCGTTATAACTATAATAAGGTTAATTTTTAAAATAAATTAATAAATTTAGGTGGTACCACGAAACCATTTCGTCCTATTATAAGGATGAAATGGTTTTTTTGATATTAAGAAAGGGGAAAAATACTATGAAAGAGCAAATTGCACAAATTAAAGAAAAAGCACTTAATGAAATACAAAATGCAAAAGATGCAAAAGCATTAGATGATGTAAGAATTAAGTACTTAGGAAAAAAAGGTGAACTTACCTTAATTTTAAGAGGAATGGGAGGACTTTCACCAGAAGAAAGGCCAGTAATAGGTAGCTTAGTAAATGAAGTAAGAGATGAATTAGAAACAAAAATAGAAGCTGGAGAAAAACATTTTGCAAATTTAGAAATTGAAAAAAAATTAGCAACAGAAAATATAGATGTTACTATGCCAAGTAAAAAAAGTAGCCTAGGAAGTGTACATCCAATAACACAAATTATAAATGATGTAAAAGAAATATTTATTGGAATGGGCTATGAAATTGCAGATGGACCAGAGGTAGAACTTGCAGAATATAACTTTGATAAATTAAATACACCACCAGATCACCCTGCAAGAGATGTACAAGATACATTTTATATTACAGATGATATTGTACTTCGTTCACAAACATCACCAGTTCAAGCAAGAGTAATGGAAACTAAAAAACCACCAATAAAAATAATTTGCCCAGGTGCAGTATATCGTTCAGATAGTGTAGATGCAACACACTCTCCAGTATTCCATCAAATAGAAGGATTAGTAATAGATAAAAATATATCAATGGCAGATTTAAAAGGAACACTTGATATGTTTGCTAAAAAATGCTTAGGAGAAAAAACTTTAGTTAGATTTAGACCACACCATTTTCCATTTACAGAACCAAGTGCAGAAGCAGATGTATCTTGCTTTGTATGCGGAGGAAAAGGTTGTAGAGTATGTAAAGGAGAAGGATGGATAGAACTTTTAGGTTGTGGAATGGTTCATCCAAACGTACTTCGTAATTGCGGAATTGACCCAGAAGAATATAGTGGTTTCGCATTTGGATTTGGAGTAGAAAGAATTGCAATGGCAAAATTCGGAATTGATGATATGCGTTTATTATATGAAAATGATGTAAGATTTTTAAAACAATTTTAGTTGGGGAGGAAGTTAAATGAAAGCAAGTATAGAATGGTTAAACGAATATGCAGATATAAATATAGAGCCAAAAGAATTAGGCGATATTCTAACAATGACAGGTTCTAAAGTAGAAACTATAGAATCACAAGGAGAAGATATTCAAAATGTAGTTGTTGGAAAGATACTAGAAGTTAAGCCACATATAGATTCAGACCACTTAGTAGTAACAAAAGTAGATGTAGGAAATGGAGAAATTTTACAAATTGTAACAGGTGCTAAAAACATTAAAGAAGGAGATGTTGTTCCAATTGCAAAAGATGGCTCTAAATTGCCAGGAGGAGTAGAAATTAAAACTGGTAAATTAAGAGGCGTTGACTCTTGCGGAATGATGTGTTCTGTTGGAGAATTAGGTTTAGATATTCATAATTACCCAGATCAAATTGAAAATGGTATTATGATTTTAAAACCAGAATTAGAAAAAGAACTTGGAAAAGATATTAAAGAAGTTTTAGGAATAAATCAGACAGTTATAGATTTTGAAATTACACCAAATAGACCGGACTGCTTTTCTGTTGAAGGCTTAGGTAGAGAAGTAGCAGTTTCTTTAAATGTACCTTTTAAAAATCCACGCAAAAATATAGATCAAATGAGCGTAAAAGATGTAGATAATATAGATGGTTTAACTGTAGAAATTACAGCTCCAGATTTATGCTACCGCTATATTGCAAGAGTTGTAAAAAATGTTAAAATTGCTCCATCTCCAGAATGGATGGTAAAAAGACTAAACAGCTGTGGCGTAAGAGCCATAAATAACATTGTAGATATTACTAACTATGTTATGCTTGAAATGGGTCAGCCAATGCATGCATTTGATATAAATTCAATAGAAGGAAAGCATATTACAGTAAGAAGAGCAAACAAAGATGAAAAAATTATTACACTAGATGACCAAGAAAGAAACTTAAATGAAAATATGCTAGTAATAGCTGATAGCAAAAAGCCAGTAGCCATAGCAGGTGTTATGGGTGGCCAAAACTCTGAAATTGAACCTACAACACAAACTGTAGTATTTGAATCTGCAGTATTCTATGGAGGAAGTGTTAGAAAAACAGCTAAAGCAGTAGGTTTAAGAACAGAAGCTTCTAGTCGTTATGAAAAAGGCTTATCTTCAGAAAATGCATTAAGAGCAATAAATAGAGCAGTAGAACTTGTAGAATTAATTGGTGCTGGTGAAGCGGTAGATGGAAAAATTGATGTTTACCCAACTAAACAAAAAATAGCAAGAATTCCATTAAATGTAGATAGAATTAATTTATTATTAGGCACAAATCTATCTAAAGAAGAAATGATTAAAACTTTAGAAAAATTAGAAATAAAAGTAGAAAATAATGAAGTTATACCACCATATTTTAGACCAGATATAGAGCAATTAGCAGATGTAGCAGAAGAAGTTTTAAGATTTTATGGCTATGATAAATTAGGAATAACTTTAATAAATGCAGAAACAACTTTAGGTGGAAAAAATAAAGAACAAAAAATAGCAGATAGTGTATCAGAATACTTAGTAAATAGCGGATTATCTGAAATTTGTACATATGGCTTTTTAAGTGAAAAAGATTTAGCAAAATGCAATATTGAAGGAGATAATGAATATTTAACAGAGGCTGTAAAAATTCAAAATCCTTTAAGTGAAGACTATACTGTAATGAAAACTACTTCTGTTCCAACTATGATGCAAACTTTAGCAACTAACAATAATTATAAAAATAAAGATGTAAAATTATTTGATTTATCTAGGGTATATAGAAATAAAAAAGGTTCAATTGAAAGTGGCAACCTACCAGAAGAAAGCAATATTTTAACTATTGGTATGTATAGCGAAAAAGAAGATTTTTATACTTTAAAAGGTCTAGTAGAAAATTTATTAGAAGTAGCAGGACTTCAAAGATATGATGTTAGAAAAGAAAAAGAAAATAAAATGTACCATCCAGGAAGATGCGCAAACTTTAATGTTGGAACTGATGTAATTGCTACAATAGGAGAGGCTAACCCATTACTTACAAGAAATTATGATATAACTCAAAGAGTTCTTCTTGCAGAAATAAACATAGATAAATTAACAAAATATGCAAGAAAGAGTCAAAAGTATGTGCAAATTACTAAATTCCCAGCAGTAGAAAGAGACATTAGTATGGTACTAAATGAAGAAATAGAGGTAGGAGAAATTGAAAAAATAATTCAAAAGAAAGCTAAAAAACTATTAGAAGAAGCACAATTATTTGATGTTTATAGAAGTGAAAAATTAGGAGAAAACAAAAAAAGTGTTGCTTATAGCTTAAAATTTAGAGTTCCAGATAGAACTTTAACAGATGATGAAATTAATAGTGTTATGAAAGAAATCATTGCAGAATTAGAAAAATCTTTAGGAGCAGAACTAAGAAAATAAGCTTAAATATACACTAAATAAAGTTTACTAAAATAAGAAGAAATTTAAAAAATACATTTAAATTTAAAATTCAAAAATAGAGAATATTGTACCACTTATATGGAAAAATATTCTCTATTTTTATATGAGTATTAATTTTTGATCAAAAACTTTAGCAAATTTTAACCTAAAAATTCAACCCACTTATTTAAAATATTTTTAGCAATATTTTCAGTAGCATGGTTTTCATCAAACATAGGATTGAATTCTACTAAGTCAGCAGATTTAATAATATTTGCATATTTTACAATCTCGTCTACTAAAGCATAAGTTTGCTCTAAGTTAATTCCATTTTCTGCTGGAACAGAAACTCCAGGAGCAACTTTTGGGTCAATTAAGTCTAAATCAAAACTAATATGCACCCCATTAGTGCCAGAAAATGCAATTTCAAAGGCTTTTTTACAAACTGTTTCTACACCTAAACTTTGAATATCTTTTGTAGAAAATACAGTAACACCTGCATCTATAATATTACCCCATTCCCATGGATCAATATCTCTACCACCAACAATAACAGTATTTTTAGGATTATAAAATACGCCATCATGAAAAGGTGACAAAATATTTTTTTCATAGTTAGTTGCTACTGCTAAAGGAAGTCCATGTAAATTTCCAGTAACAGAAGTAGAATATGTATTAAAATCTCCATGTGAATCAAACCAAATAATTCCTAAATTGCTATGTTTTTTAATAGATGCTAAACTAGAAGCGATTGCAATAATATGATCTCCACCAACAGTTATTGGAAATTCATTTTTATCTAGAACACTAGAAACTACATTGTAAAGCTCTTCATTAAATCTATCAATTGATTCCATATTTCTTTTTTCACATTTGGTGTCTAATGCCTTTACAGCTAGCACTAAACTTTGCATTTTTTTATTATACAAATCTATTTCATTTTCATCCATTTTGCTTTCAAAATGCAATTCATGCATTTTAAGTAAAAGAGAATTAAACTCTTTTACAAAATCATCAATAGTTTCCCTATTAGTACTAAAATTTTTAAAATCAACAGTTTGCTTTTTACTTTCTTGCATTACTGTATATTTATTAGAAATATTACTACTATTTAAGTCCTTTGTTAAAATTTGTGGGCCAAGAGCTGCACCATTTACATTAACACCTAAATCTGTACAAGCATTTATTATTGATATTTTTTTCATATGCAAATTAATCCTTTCTAAATTACAAGCTTTAAAGTAGCCATTTTTACAATTCAACAATAGTTACACCCATTTCGCCTTCGCCAAAAGTACCTAACCTAAAAGACTTAACATGAAAATTGGTTTTTAAATATTTATGAATTCCCTCGCGAAGCTTTCCAGTACCTTTGCCGTGAACAATACGAATAGGGGAAAGATGTGCTAAAACACAATTATCTATATATTTATCTATTATATACACAGCATCTTCAACATTTTGCCCAATAACATTAATCTCAGAAGATACTATTTTAGCTTTAGAACTAGAAACTGTATGAACCTGACCACTAGAGGTAGCACTAGAACTTTTAGCTATTTTACTAATTTGACTTAAATTTAAGTTCATTTTAGCAAGTCCAACTTGAACCATAACCTCACCTGAATTATTAACATGTGAACTTAATATTGTACCTTCAGAGTTAAGTGAAGAAACCCATACACTTAAGCCTTGCTTTACATCATTTGCCTCTAATTTTTCGTAAGAATTAGAACTTAAATTATTCGTAGGAACTAATTCTTTTATTTTTTTGTTTAGCTTATCTCTATTAGAATTTGCAGTTTTTATATCTACATGCTCTTTATTTAACTCTTTAATGATGTCATTTACTTCTTCTTTAGCATCTAATATAATTTCTCTTGCTTCAGATTTTGCCTTTTCAATTAACTCTTTTTTCTTTTCATCAAGCTCATTTTTTTCTTTTTCTAAAGATTGTCTTAAACTAGAAATTTGATTTAAATTCTTTTCAGTTTCTTCTTTTTCTTTTTCAACTAATAATTTATCATCATATATATTTTTAAGTAGTTCTTCAATAGAAACTTTGTCTTTTTTCAAAAAAGAAGAAGCATTTTGCAAAATGTTGCTATTTAAACCAAGTTTTTTACTAATTTCAAAAGCATTACTTTTCCCAGGAATGCCAATTAATAAGCGGTATGTAGGCTTTAAATTTTCTAAATCAAACTCAAAACTTGCATTTTCAAAACCATCTGTTACTAAAGCAAATTCTTTTAATTCTGGGTAATGGGTTGTGCAACATATAAAAGCGCCAATATTTTTTAAATAACTTAAAATGCTAATAGCAAGTGCAGAGCCTTCAACAGGGTCTGTTCCAGAGCCAAGCTCATCTAAAAGCACCAAACTATTGCTATTTACATTATTTGTAATATTTATAATATTCATCATATGAGCAGAAAATGTACTTAAAGATTGCTCTATGCTTTGCTCATCTCCAATGTCTACAAAGATTTTAGAAAATACACAAATACTGCTTTTTTCATGACATGGTATTGGAATACCAGAATATGCCATAAGAAGCAACAATCCAATTGTTTTTAAAGCTACTGTTTTACCACCAGTATTTGGTCCTGTAATTAATAAACAAGGGTTATTTTCTTTTAAATAAATATCAATAGGCACAGCTACTTTTTTATCTAACAATGGATGGCGTGCTTTATAAAAATTAATATCTTTTTTATTACTTAAATTAGGAATATTGCAATTTTCATTTTTACCATAAGTAGCTTTTGCAAAAATAAGGTCAATTTCACCAATACAATCTAAGTTTTTACTAAGCTCATTTGTATAAGGGTAAAGAGAAGAAGAAAGCTCACTTAAAATTTTTTGAACTTCTAATTCTTCTTCAATTTTAATATGTGCAATTTTGTTATTCGCTTCAAAAACTGAGGTAGGCTCAATATATAATGTAGAGCCACTACTTGATGTATCATGAATAAAGCCTTTAACTTCATCTTTATATTCTTCTTTAACAGGTATTACATAACGGTTATTACGAATAGTTACAATAGGCTCCATAATGTATTTAGAATATTTGCTAGAATGAATATATGAATTTAATTTATCTTTAACTTCTTGCTCTAGATTCTTCCTAGTTTTTCTTAAAGAATTTAGCTTGCTTGAGCTATTGTCTGCAATAGTATTTTCATCTAAAATTTTTAAAGTAATATTTTTTTCAATATTAGAATTTGAATATAATGAAGAAAAATAATCTTCTATTAAATTAAAAGGTAATAAATCAAAGTTTTCATCATTATAAAAATAATCATGTAATTCAGAAGACATTTTTAAAAGGCGTGCAACATCTAGCAAACTTTTAGCAGATAAAGTTTGCTTGCTTTCTAGCATTTTAATTGTAGTTTCAAGTTCTGCTATTTCATATAGTGGAGCACTTCCTTTTTGAAAAAGAAGTGAAGTTGCCTGATTTACTTTTTCTAATAAATTTTTAACATGCTCAAATTCAAAACTTGGAACTAAACTATTACAAAGTTTTTTTCCAAGATATGTTTTACAATATTCATTAATTATTTGAATAATTTGATTATATTCTAATTTATTTAAAAGCGTTTCCAATTTTTAGCCCTTTCAAAAATAACTTTACTTATAGTATTGTAACCATATTATTGCATAAAACAATAAAAAAGTCAAAAATACTTGACAAATATACTAAACACATAGTATAATTTATAAATGTAAAAAGAAGAAGCAATCCATGCTCACCTTAAGCTGGTTAAGCAAAAAGGTAAATAAACTTACATATTTATAAATTATATTTATGTGTTTAGAGTAATGGATTGATTTTAAAAAATCAATCTTTTTTATTTATATGAAGATTCTTAAAACTAAAACAATTTTCTTATGGAGGTGTTTTATATTAAACAAGATTTACCAATTAATGAACAAATAAGAGCAAGTAAAGTGCAACTAATTGATGAAACCGGAGAAAAAAAGGGTTTAGTTAGTTTAAATGATGCTTTAGATTTAGCTTATAACAAAAAACTAGACTTAGTTATGGTATCACCAAATTCAGAAGCACCAGTTTGTAAAATTATGAATTATGGCAAATATAAATTTGAACAAACAAAAAAAGAAAAAGAAGCTCGTAAAAAGCAAAAAGTATTAGAAGTAAAAGAAATTAGAATTACACCTAATATTGAACAACACGACTTTGAATTTAAGGTAAAAAATACTAGAAAATTCTTAGAAGAAGGAAACAAAGTAAAAATTACACTTAAATTTAGAGGAAGAGAAATGAACTATATTAAATTAGGAGAAGAAGTTCTTCATAAATTCATAGAAGAATTATCTGATATTTCTACTCCAGAAAAAAGTGCAATATTAGAAGGTAGAAACATGTTTATTATATTAGCTAAAAAAGCTGATAAGTAAAATACATAACGCTAAAAATTAAAGGAGGAAAACTAAAATGCCAAAGTTAAAAACAAATAAAGCAGCAAAGAAAAGATATTCTTATACAGCTACAGGAAAAGTAAAAAGAACAAAATCTAATAAAAGACATCTTTTAGCAAATAAAACAAGTAGAGCTAAAACTAGAGGAAAAGTTCAAGATGCTTATGCAGATAAAACTTGCGAAGCAGGAATTAAAAAAATGTTACCATACGGTAATTAAAGAAGTTTAATACTTATTAAGGAAGGTGAAATAAAAATGGCAAGAGTTAAAACAGCAAGAATTACACGTAAAAAACATAAAAAAATATTAAAAAGAGCAAAAGGTTATTATGGAGCAAAACATTATAGATTTAGAATGGCAAAACAAGCTGTTATGAAATCTGGAAATTATGCTTATGTTGGAAGAAAAGATAAAAAAAGTAACTTTAGAAAATTATGGATAGCAAGAATTAATGCTGCTAGCCGTCAAAATGGATTAACATATAGCAAATTTGTAAATGGACTTAAAAAAGCAGGTGTTGTAATTAATAGAAAAATGCTTGCAGAAATAGCAGTATCAGATCCAGAAGCTTTTGCAAAACTTGCAGAAGTAGCAAAAAAAGCATAAATAATAAAAGAGAATTAAAAGTAAACTAAAAATTAATTAAAAGTATGAATTATTCAAAAAAAGAATGGTTCATATTTTTTTTGTTTTAAAATTTAACAATAATATAAACTATATTCATAAAAACAATAAAAAATATTGTACAAAAAATGAAATATAAAATATTGTAATAAAAATTTAATATTTTTGAAATAAAATTGTAACAATGTTATCTGAAATGTACAAAAATGGCACATTATACGAGAATAAAAAGAAAGGTACTAATTACAAAAAATGTAATTTAAAAAATCAAAGTATTGAATAAAAAATCGAAATATGTTATTGATATATATATGAGAAAAATTTGAACTAAAGAAAAAGGAGGAATTAAAAAAATGAAATGTAAATTTTTCGATACAAACAAAGGCAGAGCAGAGTTAAACATTAATAAATATAATGGTATAACGCTAATAGCTTTAGTAGTAACAATAGTAGTGCTTTTAATATTGGCCGGAGTAACAATAACAATGGTATTAGGAGAAGATGGAATAATAGCCCAAGCAAAACTAGCAGCAGAAAAGACAAAAGAAGCAGAAGATAATGCACAAAGCGATTTAGCAAATTTAGTAGAAGAAATAAGCAATATATTAACTAGTGAACCTCCAGCTCCACCAACACCAACGCCAGCACTAAAAGCAGATGGAAGTTTTAATAGTAAAAAGGGAGTAAATAGTCCAAAGATAACAGCTGAAATGAACCCAGTATATTGGGATGAAAGTGGAAATGAAGTAACATATTATACGAACTTAACAAATAAAACAGTAAATGAAAAATTTGATGTAGATTTATGGTATGATTATGTAGATACATCAGTATCAGGAAAGGAAAATAGTAGCCATTGGGCAAATGTAAAAACAGCAGATGGAAGTTACTGGGTATGGATACCAAGATACGCATATAGAATAACAAGTGGTTATCACTCAAATACAGCAGGAGAAATAGACATAAAATTCTTGCAAAAAACAGAAAATAAAGATTCAAGTGGAAGTGGAACAAATATAGTAGCAAATTTAACTTCAATAGCACAAAATGGCTCAAGTGGACCAAGTACAGT
>CANQUT010000002.1 GCA_947627105.1 uncultured Clostridia bacterium | reverse complement strand
AGTTACTGGGTATGGATACCAAGATACGCATATAGAATAACAAGTGGTTATCACTCAAATACAGCAGGAGAAATAGATATTAAATTCTTGCAAGAAACAGATAATATAGACGGAAATAATACAAATATAGTAGCAAATTTAACTTCAATAGCACAAAATGGCTCAAGTGGGCCAAGTACAGTAGCAAATCAATATGTAGTACATCCAGCATTTCAAGATGGAAGTGAAACAAATTATAAAAATGGAGAATGGAATGCAAAACTAACTGGAATCTGGGTAGCAAAGTTTGAAGCGAGCCCAGAAGGTGCAAATCAAACAAAAACAGAAAGTGAATATGATGGAACAGAAAAGAATTTACAAGTAAAACCAGGAGTAGCAAGTTGGAGAAGTATAACAGTAAGCAATATATATACAGTATGTGAAAATTATGCTACTAATGTATTAAAAAATGCAAATTTAAATAGTCACTTAATGAAAAATAGTGAATGGGGAGCGGTAGCATATTTAGCACAAAGTAAATATGGAAGAAATAAAAAAGAAGTAGGAGTAAATGAGTGTAGTAATTATATAACAGGAGCAGGACCAAAAATAGGACAAGACGTAACCGGAGGAAGTTATTCATATACATCTGAAACATTTGAAAGTCAATATGGCTATAAAAGTAGTCAAGGAAAAAAAGCAAGTACAACAGGTAATGTTTATGGAGTATATGATATGAGCGGAGGAGCATGGGAATGTGTAGCAGCATATTTAGACAATAAAAATAGTAGTTTACAAAATAATGGAGATGCGGTAGGATTAGTAACTGGATATTTAAGCAAGCCATATACTGTTGATGTATATGAAAAGGCAGATAATAATGATGGCTATGAGGAAAATTATAAAAAGAATAATAATAAATACGGAGACGCAGTTTTCGAAACTTCGAGTATGTCGGCGTGGGAAGATGATCTGTCTTGGTTTTCAGACTCATCGTACTTTCCTTACAATAACTACACTGTATTCAATCGAGGAGGTTATAATAACTATGAAACCGAAGCTGGTTTATACTTTTTCATGGGTTATGAAGGAAATATGCGTAACAACCGGAGGCTTCCGCCCTGTGCTCGTCGTAGAATAATGGTTAACATAACAAGAAGTTTGAAAAAGATTTAAATAATAAGTTGCAAAAAAATTTTAAAAACTCTTGCAATTATTGGAAATATAGGGTATAATTTTAAATAGCATAAAAAATTACTAGAAGAGTGGGAACAAATCCCACTCTTCTATCGTAGTAAGGGGAACATATGGAAGAAAAAGTTGAAAATTTATTAAAGCCAATAATTGAAAACTTAGGCTATGAACTTTATGATGTTATATACGAAAAAGAAGCCAAAGACTACTACTTACGCATTTTTATAGATAAGCCAGAAGGTATTAGCCTAGAAGACTGCGAAAGGGTAAATGATACTATTTCAGATTTATTAGATGAAGCAAACTATATTAAAGATCAATACTTTTTAGAAGTTTCTTCTCCAGGAATAGAAAGGCTTTTAAGAAAAGAAAAACATCTTAAGCAAAATATAGGAAAAGAAATTACAGTAAATCTTTTTAAGCCAATTAGTATAGAAAATGCCAATGAAAATGAAGAAACAAAATCAAAAAAGAAAAAAGAAAAACCTAAAAAACAAATAAATGGAATTTTAAAAGATTTTACTAATGAACAGATAATATTAAATGTAGAAAACAATGAACTAACAATAGAAAGAAAAAATATTGCAAATATGAAATTAAAATATAATTGGTAATTAAGGGAGGAATTAAAAAAATGAAAAAGAAAGCAAAGGAAAGTGCACTAGCAATTGATAATACAGAATTAGTATTAGCATTACAAGAACTAGAAAAGGAAAAAGGAATTAAAAAAGAATATTTATTAGAATCAATAGAAACAGCATTAGTTACTGCTTATAAAAGAAACTTCGATTCAGAAGAAAATGTAAAAGTTACTATGGAGAAAGAAACAGGTGAAGTTCATATTTATGCGGTAAAAGATGTAGTAGAAGAAGTGCAAAATCCAAATTTAGAAATTTTATTAGAAGATGCAAAAAAATTAGATAAAAAATTAGCTTTAGGAGATAAAGCAGAAATAGAACTTGCACCTAAAAACTTTGGTAGAATTGCAGCACAAACTGCAAAACAAGTTATTGTACAAAAAATAAGAGAAGAATCAAGAAATATATTATTTGATGAATTCTATAACAGAAAAGGTGAAATCGTTTCTGGTATTGTACAAAAAGCAGATAACAACATTGTAGTATTAGATTTAGGAAAACTAGAAGCAGTTATGCCAGCAAAAGAACAAATTCCTACAGAACATTACCATGTAAATGACAAAATAAGAGCATATGTATTGCAAGTAGAAAAAGGCTTAAAGGGTTCACCACAAGTTACAATTTCTAGATCATGCCCAGATTTTGTAAGAAAATTATTTGAACTAGAAATACCAGAAATTTATGAAGGTGTTATTGAAATAAAAAGTGTTTCAAGAGATGCGGGAAGCAGAAGTAAAGTTGCAGTATATTCTCCAAATGAAAACATAGACCCAGTTGGTTCTTGCGTAGGTCAAAAAGGTATACGTATACAAAATATTATTAATGAATTAAATGGAGAAAAAATTGATGTAATTGAATGGAATGAAGATCCATCTATATTTATATCAGCAGCATTGCTTCCAGCACAAGTTATGGCAGTAGATATTAATGAAGAAGAAAAATTTGCACAAGTAATTGTACCAGATGACCAATTATCTCTAGCTATTGGAAAATCTGGTCAAAATGCAAGATTATCTGCAAAATTAACAGGCTGGAAAATAGATATTAAGAGTGAATCACAGTTTAGAGAAATGATTGCTAAAGCACAAGAAAAATCAGAAGAAAGCCAAAATGTAGAAGAATAATAGTAATAATGAATAAAATCTATAAATACATTTAAAATAAAGGAAGTGTACATTTTGAAAAAATTACCTAGTCGTACTTGTATGGGATGTAACACAAAAAAATTAAAGAAAGAATTAATTCGTGTTGTTAAAAACAAAGAAGGAAAGATAAGCTTAGATAAAACTGGTAAAATGCAAGGAAGAGGAGCATATATTTGTGATAATATAGAATGCTTAAAAAAGGCAATTAATTCTAAAAGATTAGAAAAATGTTTTGAAACTAAAATAGATGAAACTATTTATGAAGAATTAAAAAATACAATAGAAAATTAAGGGGTGCAAAATTGATTAATTATCAAAAATTATATGGTTTAATAGGGCTTGCAACTAAAGCTTCAAAACTTGTAGCCGGTACAGATGCATGCATTGAATCAATTGAAAATAAAAGTGTTAAATTAATTTTAATAGCAGAAGATTCATCAGACAGAACAAAAAAAATATTTAAAGAAAAATGTAATAACTTTAATATACCAATATATGAAATTTGCAAAATAGAAGACTTAAGTAAAGCATGTGGAAAAACAAATAAAGCAGTAATTGGCATAAAGGAAAAAGGTTTTGTAGAATCAATTATAAAAATCATTAATGGGGGTGAAGTAATTGGCCAAAATTAAAATACATGAAATTGCAAAAGAACTTGGAGTAGAAAGCAAGGAAATAATAGCAAAAGCACAAAAAATGGGAATAGATGTAACAAGCCATTTAAGTCATGTTGAAGAAGAAGTAGCAGAAAAAATTAAAGAAAGTTTTTCAAAAAAAGAAAATTTAAAACAAGAAAAGAAAGAAGAAAAAGAGAAGAAAAATATGGAGAAAGAAAAGAAACAAGAAAAAGATAGTAAAAAAGATTCAACACCAGTCATTATTAGAAGACAGGTTATTTTAGCAGACGAACCAAAAGAAGAGAAAAAAGAAGAAAAAGAAAGTAGAAAAGATGTTGGTTTTGTAGAAAGAAAGAAAAACCAAGATTTTAATATTGTATACAGAAAACAGCCAGTGAAGCCAATGACTGTTAGTGAATTATTTGGCATAAAAAATAATAAAAAAGAAGAAAAAGTAAATGAAGAAAATGTTACTTCTAGCCCAGTAGAACCTCAAGCTACTACTAAAAAGGAAGAAAAAGTTGTTACTACACCTGTTAAAGAAGAAAAAATAGTAGAACCTGTTTCAAATACTGAAAAAGTTAATGAAGAAGCAAAACCTGCATATAATAAAGATAATAATAATTATCAAAATCGTTTTGGTAATCGTCAAGATGAAAATAAAAATAGATATCAAAATAGACAAAATGAAAATGGACAAAATCACTTTAAAAATCGTCAAAATGGAGATAATCAAAATAGATATAATAATCATCAAGGCGAGTATAACCAAAATAGATATCAAAATCGTCAAAATGAAAATGGACAAAATCGTTACCAAAATCGTAATGAAAATAATAATCAAAGACCATTTAATAGAAATAACAGACCACTAGATAATAAAGGAATAGACCGTAATATTAAAGATATTATGGCATCTGAAATAGTAGAAAAAGAAGATAAACGTGATATTAGCACAAGAGCTATAGATAAAGAAAAAGCAAATCGTTATGAAGATAATAAAGCTAAAAAAGGCACAAAAGTTAAAAAAGGCGATCGTTTTAGTGAAGACTTTAATGAAGGAAAATTAAAAGATTTAAAACAAGTAGATAGATTATCACATATGTTTAATGAACAAGATGGTGGAATGCTAGACTACTATGATTTAACTACTGAAAGAGGAAAGAAAAGTAAACGTAAATTTCAAAAAGAAGAAGAAAGAACAAAACAAAAAATATTTGAATTAAAAGAAATTACAATACCAGAAACAATAACAGTAAAAGATTTAGCAACAGAAATGAAAAAAACAAGTGGAGAAGTTATTAAAAAATTATTCAATTATGGTATTATGGCAACAATTAATAATACTATAGACTTTGATACAGCATTTTTAGTTGCAGGGGAATTTGGTATAACTGCAAACAAAAAAGAAGAAATAAAAGAAGAAGATATCTTATTTGATGAAACAGAAGATCAAGCAGAAGATCTAGAACCAAGACCACCAGTTGTTGTTGTTATGGGACACGTTGACCATGGTAAAACATCACTTTTAGATGCAATTCGTAGCACAAATGTAATAGAAGGAGAAGCTGGCGGAATTACCCAGCATATTGGTGCATATAAAGTAAATATTAATAATAGAGAAATTACTTTCTTAGATACGCCAGGTCACGAAGCATTTACTGCAATGCGTGCTAGAGGTGCACAAATTACAGATGTTGCTATTTTAGTAGTAGCAGCAGATGACGGAGTTATGCCACAAACAGTAGAAGCAATTAACCATGCAAAAGCAGCAGAAATTCCAATAATTGTAGCTGTAAATAAAATAGATTTACCAGGTGCAAATGTAGAAAAAATAAAACAAGAGTTAATGGAATATGAACTAGTTCCAGAAGAATGGGGAGGAGATACAATTTATGTTCCAATATCTGCTAAAAAGAAAATTAATATAGATAATTTACTAGAAATGGTACTATTAGTAGCAGATATGAAAGAACTTAAAGCAAACCCACATAAACAAGCAAAAGGTACTGTTATTGAAGCAAGACTAGATAAAGCAAAAGGACCAATTGCATCTATTTTGGTACAAAGAGGAACACTTGATGAAGGAGATACAATTGTTGTTGGAAAATCTATTGGTAGAATTCGTGCAATGAAGAATGATAAAGGACAAAGAGTTAAAAAAGCAGGTCCTTCTACACCAGTAGAGGTTATGGGATTAACAGAAGTTCCAGAAGCAGGAGATACTTTCTATGAAGTTAAAGATGAAAAAATGGCTAAACATTTAATAGAAAGAAGAAGACGTCAAGAAAGAGAACAAGCAATGGCTGAAAACAACAAAGTAACATTAAGCAATCTATTTGAAAAAATGGAAAGCGAAAACTTAAAACAACTAAACATTATTGTAAAAGCCGATGTTCAAGGTACTGCACAAGCATTAAAACAATCATTAGAAAAATTATCTAATGATGAAGTAAAAGTAAAAGTTATTCATGCAGTAGCAGGTGCTGTTACAGAATCAGATGTACAACTTGCTAAAGCAGGAAACTGCATTATTATTGCATTTAATGTAAGACCAGTAAATACTGCAAAAGATATGGCAGAAAAGGAAAATGTAGAGATTAAACAATATTCTGTTATATATCAAGCACTAGAAGATGTTGAGGCAGCAATGAAGGGAATGTTAGATCCAGTTTATGAAGAAAAAATTATCGGTAATGCAGTAGTTAGACAAACATTTAAAGTTTCTAATGTTGGAACTGTTGCAGGTGCTTATGTATTAGATGGAAAAATTGAAAGAAATGCTGGTGTAAGGGTAATTCGTGAAAATGTTGTTATACATGATGGAAAACTTATTTCATTAAAGCGTTTCAAAGATGATGTTAAAGAAGTATCAAAAGGCTTTGAATGTGGACTTCAAATAGAAGGCTATAATGACGTAAAGGAAGAAGACAACCTAGAATTTTACATCATGGAGCAAGTGAGATAGGGGACAGGTCCAATTGCTTATTTTCAAGCATTTAGGGACAGGTTTAGATAAAAAAGAAAGGATGAAAGCTAAATGCCAAAAAATGAAGCAAGACTAAACAGAGTTAATGAAGAATTAAAAAAAGAAATAAGCCATGTGCTTATGTTTGAACTTAAAAATTCAAAAGTTACAGGTTTAATTAGTGTAACAAAAGCAAAAATTACACCTGACTTTAAATATGCAAAAATTTATGTAAGTATTTTAAATTCTAAAAGTGTTAGCAAAACAATGGAAGGCTTAAAAGAATCTTCTGGTTTTATTCGTAGCCAAGTTGCTAAAAACATTAATTTAAGAATTACACCAGAATTAATATTTGAAATAGATGATTCTTTTGAATACGGAGCAAGAATTGATAGCATATTAAAGGAATTAAATACTAATAAACAAGATGATGAAAAATAAAAAGTAAAGGGGTTATCAAATGACTTTAGATGATATTTTAAAGGAAATTAACGAAGCAGAAAAAATTGTTATTTTAACACATGAAAATCCAGATGGAGATGCAATGGGAAGCAGTTTAGCAATGTACCATGCGTTAAAAGCTTATGGAAAAAATCCAGATATTATAATACCTGAATATTCAAAAGTATTTAATTGCTTGCCAGGTATTGAAGAAATAAAAACAAAAAGTGAAATAGAACATTATGATTTAGCAATTTCTTTAGATTGTGCTACAATTAAAATGCTAAATGGATTTTCTAATTATTTTGAAAATGCAAAAGTAAAAGTATCTATTGACCATCATGGTACAAATACCATGTTTGGAGATTATAACTATGTAAATCCAGATTCACCAGCATGTAGTCAAATTTTATTAGTTATTTTAGAATATTTCGGAATAGAAATTACTAAAGACGTTGGAACTTGTATTTTAGCAGGAATTATTACAGACACTGGTGGATTTAAATATGAAGGAGTTACAGCAGAAACTTTTGAATTTGTTGCATGGCTTCTTAATAGAGGTGTAAACGTATCTAAACTTTATAGGCAAGTATTGCAAATTAAAACAAGACCAAATTTTGAACTTAACCGCATTGCAAACAACAGAGTAGAATTTTTAGAAAATGGAAAAATTGCTTATACATATATAACAAAAGAAGATGAAGAAAGCGTTCATGCAGAAAATGGAGATTATGAAGGAATAGTAGAAAATGCTAGAGATATTGAAAATGTAGAAGTTTCTATATTTATACGTCAAACAGATAAAGGATGTAAAGTATCACTTCGTTCTAATGAATATGTAAATGTTTCAGATGCATGTGTTGCATTTGGAGGAGGAGGACATCCAAGAGCAGCAGGATGTACTATTCCAGGTACAATAGAACAAGCAAAAGAAATGATTTTAAAAGAAGTAGTAAGGCTATTGTAAGATTTAAACAAAAATATTGTAAAGGTTCATAGTTAAAATAATGGATGGAATATTAATTATAAATAAGCCAAAAGAATTTACTTCACATGATGTAGTTGCTAAAGTTAAAAAAATATGCAAAGTAAAGGTTGGACATACAGGCACACTAGATCCAATGGCTACAGGAGTACTGCCACTTTTATTAGGAAAGGGAACTAAACTTTCTGAGTATTTAATTAATCATAATAAAATATATGAAGCAGTAATTAGTTTAGGAGAAAAAACATCTACAGCAGATAGCCAAGGAGAAGTAATTGAAGAACAAGAGGTTAATTTAAATAATTTACAAATAGAAAATGTAAAAAATATATTACAAAATATGGTGGGGAAACAAAAACAAACTCCACCTATTTATTCTGCAATTAAAATAAATGGCAAAAAACTATATGAATATGCAAGAAGCGGAAAACAAGTAGAAATTCCACAAAGAGAAATTGAAATATATAGTATGGAATTAATTGAAATAAATAAAAGTTTAAAAACAATTTCCTTCAGAGTGCATTGCTCTAAAGGAACATATATTAGAACTTTATGCGAAGAAATAGCAGAAAAACTGGAAACAGTAGGCTATATGAAAGAACTTAATAGAACTAAAGTAGGAAATTTTGAAATTGCTTCTGCAATAACTATAGAAGATTTAGAAAAAAATAAAGATAGTGAAGAATTTTTAAATAAACATATTATTAGCATACAAGACTTTTTTAAAGATTATCCCATTATATATTTAGAAAATCAAGAAATAGAATTATTATTAAATGGAGTAAAATTGCAAAGAGATTTAGAAGATGGATTATATCAAATTCAAACTGTAAGCAAAAAGTTTATAGGAGTTGGAAAGCTTACAAATAATATGCTTAAAAGGAAATTAATGCTATATTAAAAATATATATTTACTTTCTAAAATTATTGTGATTTAATATAAATATACTTAAAAATGAAAAAGGGGGAAGTTACAAATGACACCAAAAGAAAGAAAAGTAGTTTTTACATTAATAGGAGTTATGTTTCTTATAATGGTATCTGTAATAGTCATGAAATCATCTAAAGGTGCAAAAAATAATGATACTGCACAAAATATGCAAGAATCTGAAACACAAAATATGTCTGATTTTATGCAAAATGCAGTCAATGATAATACTAACAATATAGACACAGATAATACAGAAAATACAGATGTAAATAACACAGACGATACAACTGTTAATAATAATACTTCTAGAGTAAAAACATATAAAACATTAATAATTACAAATATTGAATATCAAAATAATAATGTTGGAAACAAAATTGTGGCAGATATAACAAACGTTGGTAATACTAATTTTACAAGTGAAGTCGCAAAATTAACGTTAATAACGAGTTCAGGAGAAAAAATTGAAACTACAATAATAATTCCATCATTAGAGGCTAATAAAACAGCTAAGTTAGAGCATATTTTAGATTTAGATAATGTTATTGATTTTATAATAGAAGAAATATAATTAAAAATTAAATAATATACTAAACTTAAGAAAAACGAAGAAAAAAATAGAATATATTATTTAAAACTATTTAAATATGTTTTAATTATATTTGAAAATAAATATTGTTTATGATAATATAATATTAACAATTAAATAAAAGTTTTCCCTGCATAGTGCGTGTAGACTGGAATTTTAGAACCAACAAATTTTAAAAGGGAGTCCGCCTTTGAATGTGGCGTGTATGCTTATATTAAATAATATAAGAAACCCAGGAGCATTCAACAAGACACCCACCTGTGAAAGCAGGTCCTTAAAATTTCATTCACCTTACGGCTAAGGCGGGGTATTTTTTTGCTTTTAAAAAATATTGTACTTTGTGTTTTAGAGTGATATAATTTTGTATAAATAAGAAGAAAAGGAAAGAAAAATGAATCAAAAAGACCTTTTTATTTTAGGCGAAAACACTTTAAAAAAATTTAATATAGATGATGTACATATTAAAGCCAAAATGTTATTAGAGTTTGTTTTAAAGCAAAATGATAGTGAGCTTTTAAAAAACGAATTAGAAGAAGTAGACGACTTAAAAAAACAACAATATGAAGAAAAGCTAAAAGAAATAATTAATGGAAAGCCACTACAATATATTACAAATTCTCAAGAATTTATGGGCTTAAATTTTTTTGTAAATGAAAATGTACTTATACCACAGCCAGATACTGAAATTTTAGTGGAAACTGCAATTAAAATTATAGAAAAAAGAAATTTAAAAAGTGAAGATGTAAAACATTTAAAAAATAAAGAAACTATACAAAACTATGGTACAGAAAAAGCAAAAGAAAATAAGAAAATTCAAGTTTTAGATTTATGCACAGGAAGCGGATGTATAGGAATATCTATTGCAAAATATGCTAGAAATACTAAAGTAATGTTAGTTGATATAAGCAAAGAGGCAATACAAGTAGCAAAAAAGAATGCTATTTTAAATAATGTAGAAGAAAGAATAGAATTTATAGTTTCTAACTTATTTGAAAATATTGGCCAAAAACAATTTGATTATATAGTATCAAACCCTCCATATATAGAAACAAATGCAATAAAAACTCTTTCTAAAGAAGTACAAAATGAACCAAAGCTAGCATTAGATGGAGGCGAAGATGGCTTAAAATTTTATAAAGAAATATTAAAAAATGCGTATAAATATTTGCTACCAGATGGATATTTAATTTTAGAAATTGGCTATAATCAAGCAGAAAAAATTATTAATATATATAAAGAGAACTTTGAGAATGAATTAAAAAGTAATAAATCAAGTGAAAACCTTGTTTTAGAAACCAAAAGTGCAATTAAAGATTTAGGCGGAAATGATAGAGTTCTTATTTTTAAAAAGTAGGTGAAAAAATGTCTTTTTCAAGTGAAGTTAAAGAAGAAATAAGTAAATTAAGTAATTTAGCTAATAAAGAAGTAGTAAAATATGAATTATTAGGCTATGTAGCTACAAATCATGTAAATATAGAAAAAAATAAACTAAAATTTTCAACAGAAAATGAATACAATATTAATCGTTTTGGAAAATTACTTAGTAATTTAAACTATGCAAATTATGAAATTGAAATGGTTGGCAAAAATTTTTGTATTACAATTCCTGCTCTACAATTAGATGAAATTGAATACAAAGAAAATAAAATATTTTTAAAAGAGAATGTAATAAAAAAAGCTCTAAATGATAATGATATGCTAACAAAAGCATTTGTAAGAGGAGCTTTTTTAGGTAGTGGTTCGATTACTAATCCTAAAAATACATATCATTTAGAAATATTGTTTAAAACAAAAGAAAATGCACAAATAGTTTTAGAAATTTTGAAAAACTATCAAATTTTTACCAAAATATTAAAAAAGAAAAATGATTATTCCTTATATATAAAAGATGGAGATGAAATTGCAAACTTTTTAGCATTAATTCAAGCAAATAAATCTGTACTTAGTTTTGAAGATATAAGGGTTTTAAGAGATATTAGAAATCATGTTAATAGAAAAGTAAATTGCGAAACAGCAAACTTAAGCAAAACAGTAAATGCTGCTGTTAAACAAATAGAAGATATTAATTACTTACAAGAAATTGGAGAATTTAAACACTTATCTACTGCTTTACAGGAAATAGCAGTTTTAAGACTAGAAAATCCAGATTCATCTTTACAAGAATTAGGGAAGCTTTTAAAAACTCCTATTGGAAAATCAGGTGTAAACCATAGACTTAAAGCAATACAAAAAATTGCCGAGGAAAAAAGAAATAGTTAAAATTTAATGAAGGGAGATATTCGTATATACATTTTACGAATTTAAATATTATGACAAAAGAGATAGGAATTTATGTGCATATTCCATTTTGCAAGCAAAAATGTTATTACTGCGATTTTTATTCAGCGGCAGAAAAAGATGAATGGGTACCAAGATATATAAAAAGTTTAATAAATGAAATAAAACAAAAGAAAAACGAAGAAGAATTTAATTTTTCAAGCATTGTAAAAACAATATATATTGGTGGTGGAACCCCATCTTTTATAAATAGCAAATATATTACAGAAATTTTAAATGCAATTTATGAAAATTATGAAATAGATAAAAATGCAGAAATAACTATAGAAATAAATCCTGGCACTGCTACTTTAGAAAAGTTAGAAGATTATAAAAAAGCAGGCATAAATAGACTAAGTATAGGTTTGCAAGCTACGCAAAATCATTTGCTACAAGCAATAGGAAGAATTCATAATTACTATGAATTTGTAGATACTTATCACTTAGCAAGAGAAGTTGATTTTAAAAATATTAATGTAGATTTAATGATAGGTCTTCCAGAGCAAACTATTTTAGATGTAGAAGGCTCAGTAGAAGAAGTAATTTCATTAGAGCCAGAACATATTTCTGTATATTCGCTAATTGTAGAAGAAAATACAAAAATAGAAAAAGGAGTTCAAAATGGAACAATACGCCTTCCTTCAGAAGATGATGAAAGAAAAATGTATTGGAAGGCAAAAGAAATATTAGAGCAAAATGGGTATAAACATTATGAAATATCTAATTTTGCTAAAGTAGGTTATGAATCTAAGCACAATATGGATTGCTGGAACCAAAAAGAATATATTGGTTTTGGAGCGGCTGCACATTCGTATATTAATTCTTATAGAGTATCTAATATTGATTCTATTGAACAATATATTAAAAATATAGAAGAAAACAAGCAAAGAGAAAACTTAATATTTCATGAAAAGCAAACTTTAGAAGATAAGCAAAATGAATATATGTTGTTAGGACTAAGAAAATTAGATGGAATTAGTATTCAAGAGTTTAAACTCAAATTTGTGGCAAATCCAATATATTTATATCATGATAAGTTAGAAAAGTTAACTAATCAAGAGTTAATTGAAATAGATGGAGATACAATAAAATTAACCAATAAAGGGCTTGATTTTGCCAACATTGTGTGGGAAGAATTTGTGTAAGTCACACAAAATTCACACAATTTTTAGCAATCTGTATTGACATTTGCTAAAAATGGTTATAATATATATAAAGTTTAGCAATCAAAAAGGAAGAGTGCTAAAAATAAAGCCTATATAAATTAATAAGAAGGTGAAAAATGTGTTAGAAGAAAGAAAAAAGAAAATTTTACAAGCAATAATTGATGAATATATTAACACAGCAGAACCTGTTAGTTCGGGAGTTATAGAAAAAAATTATAGGCTAGGTTGCAGTAGCGCCACTATTCGTAATGAAATGGTAGAACTAGAAAAAATAGGCTACTTAGAAAAGCCACACACTTCAAGTGGTAGAGTACCTTCTGCTAAAGGCTATAGATTTTACGTAGATGAATTAATTAAAGAAGATGACATAAGTCTTCAAGAGATAAAATACATTCAATCTAAATTAGAAACAAAAGTTAACGAAATAGAGGAACTAACTCAAATTGCAACAAGTACATTATCAGAAGTTACACATTATACTTCTGTATCAATAGGACCTAGAGCAAATTTTCAAAACATAGAAGAAGTTAAATTTGTTTTACTAGGAACTAGAATGTTAATGGCAGTTATTCTTACAGATACAGGAATTGTTAAAGAAACTATTATTAAATTTGACGAAGACATTACGGAAGAGCAGGTAAACACACTAAATTTTATTTTTAATAATAAATTAAAAGGCAAACCATTAGACGAAATAGATAAGCCATTAGAAGAGTACATTTTTTCTGAAATGAATTATAGTTTAAATGTAATTAAACCAATTATGCAACAGTTAGATAGAGTTATTAATGAAGAATCTAAGTTATACTTAGAGGGAGCTAATAAAGCATTTGAACTTCCAGAGTTTAAAAGTTTAGAAGTAGCAAGAAATTTTATTAATTTAATAGATACAAAGGAAGTTGTAAGAGATTTGCTAAATACTGGCTTTGCAAAAGATATAAATGTGTATATTGGAGATGAAAATGAAAACGAACAGCTAAAAGATTTTAGTATTATTACTTTTAAGCATCGCTATCAAGATAAAGATTTAGGAACTATAGGAATTATAGGTCCAAAAAGAATGGATTATTCTAAAGTAATTTCTGTTATGAAATACATTAGCAAAAAGCTAAATGGACAATAAAATAAAATTATAAGATTGGAGCGTGACAAAATGGAGCAAGAAAACGAAAACACAGAGGAAATAAAAGCATCAGATGAAAGCAAAGAAGCTAAAAAAGAAACAGAAAATAAAGATGATATTATAGAAGCAAAAAAAGAATCTGAAACATTAAAAATAAAGCTTGAAGAAACAGAAGATAGATTAAAAAGAATTGCTGCAGAATTTGATAATTACAAAAAAAGAAGTAACAAAGAAAGAGAAGAACTATATAATTCTATAATGGGAGATGTAGTTTCTAGCTTTCTACCAGTTATAGATAACTTAGAAAAGGCAGTAGAAAGTAAAACAGAAGATGAAGGTTATAAACAAGGTGTAGAGCTTGTTTTAAAACAATTTAAAGATGTTTTACAAGCAAATGGTGTAAAGGAAATAGAAGCTATTCGGAAAAACTTTTGATCCAGAGCTTCATGAAGCAGTAAGTTTAGTAACAGATGAAAATTTAGGCGAAAAAGAAGTTAAAGAAGAATTTAGAAAAGGTTATATGATAGGAAACAAAGTAATTCGCCATTCAATGGTGGTTGTAGCTAATTAGATTTTAATTTTAAAAAATATATAAATTAATGGATGACCTGTCCCTAACTGCTTAAAAATAAGCTAATAGGGACCTGTCCCCAACAAACAAGGAGGAATTTTAAAATGGGAAAAATTATAGGAATTGACTTAGGAACAACAAACTCATGTGTAGCAGTTATGGAAGGAGGAGAACCAGTTGTTATTCCTAATGCAGAAGGAAACAGAACAACACCATCTGTTGTTGCATTTTCAAAAAATGGAGAAAGATTAGTAGGACAAATTGCAAAACGTCAAGCTGTTACAAACCCAGATAACACAGTTATTTCTATTAAAAGAGATATGGGTTCAAACAGAAAGGTAAAAATTGAAGGAGATGAATTTTCTCCACAAGAAATTTCTGCAATGATTTTACAAAAATTAAAAGCAGATGCAGAAAACTATTTAGGTTCACCAGTAACTCAAGCTGTTATTACAGTTCCAGCATACTTTAGCGATAGCCAAAGACAAGCAACAAAAGATGCTGGTAAAATTGCAGGCTTAGAGGTTTTAAGAATTATAAATGAACCAACTGCAGCAGCTTTAGCATTTGGTATGGACAAAGAAGACCAAGATCAAAAAATTATGGTATATGACTTAGGTGGAGGAACATTTGATGTATCTATACTAGACATTGGAGATGGCGTATTTGAAGTATTAGCAACAAATGGTAATACAAGACTTGGCGGAGATGACTTTGACCAAAGAATTATTGATTATTTAGTATCAGAATTTAAAAAATCAAATGGAATAGATTTAAGTACAGATAAAATGGCTATGCAACGTTTAAAAGAAGCTGCAGAAAAAGCTAAAATAGAACTTTCTGGAGTTCAACAAACACAAATTAATTTGCCATTTATTACAGCAGACGCAACTGGACCAAAACATATGGATGTTACATTAACAAGAGCAAAATTTGAAGAATTAATTAGTGATTTAATTGAAGCAACAAAAGAACCAGTAGAAAAAGCAATGAAAGATGCAGGAATTACTGCAAATGATTTGCATAAAGTATTATTAGTAGGTGGTTCTACAAGAGTACCAGCTGTTCAAGAAGCTGTAAGAAAAATTACTGGAAAAGAACCAGATAAAGGAATTAACCCAGATGAATGTGTTGCTATTGGTGCAGCTATTCAAGGTGGTGTATTATCTGGAGATGTAAAAGATTTAGTATTACTAGATGTAACTCCATTATCACTTGGTATTGAAACATTAGGTGGTGTATTTACTAAATTAATTGAAAGAAATACAACAATTCCAACTAAAAAATCACAAGTATTCTCAACAGCAGCAGATGGTCAAACAAGTGTAGAAATTCACGTATTACAAGGTGAACGTGAAATGGCTGCAGATAATAAAACTTTAGGAAGATTCCAATTAACAGGAATTCCAGCAGCACCACGTGGTGTACCACAAATTGAAGTAACATTTGATATTGATGCAAATGGCATAGTACACGTATCTGCAAAAGATATGGCTACAGGAAATAGCCAACAAGTAGCAATTACTGCAAGTACAAATCTTTCAGATGAAGATATTGAAAAAGCAGTAAAAGAAGCAGAAGCACATGCTGCAGAAGACAAAAAGAGAAAAGAAGGAATTGAAGCTAGAAACAATGCTGAAAGTTTAGTATATAACTGCCAAAAAACAATGGAAGAATTAGGAGATAAAATTAGCGGAGAAGAAAAAGCAAAAGCAGAAGCAGAAATTGCAAATGTAAAGAAAGCATTAGAAGGAGACGATACAGAAGCAATTAAATCTGCAACAGAAAAATTAACAACTGTTTTCTATTCTATTACAGAACAATTATACAAACAAACACAAGCAGCAAATGCAGGTGCAAATGCTAATGCGGAAGCAGGAGCAAACCAAAATACAAGTGAGCCACACGCAGATGAAAATGGAAATGTATATGATGCAGATTATAAAGTAGAAGACGACAATAATAAATAGGCATTTTAATTTGGAGGAAACAAAATGGCTAAAAGAGATTATTATGAAGTTCTGGGTGTTAGTAAAAATGCAACTGATGATGAATTAAAAAAAGCATATAGAAAACTTGCAAAACAATATCACCCAGATGCTAATCCAGATAATAAAGCAGAAGCAGAGGCAAAATTTAAAGAAGTAAATGAAGCTTATGAAACACTTTCTAATCCTCAAAAAAGACAAATGTATGACCAATTTGGACCAGATGGGCCACAAGGTTTTGGAGGTGCAGGCTCTTACGGAAATGGCACTTACACATATTCTACAGGATTTGATGGATTTGGAGATTTTGGAGATTTAGGAGATATATTTTCATCTTTCTTTGGAGGAGGATTTGGCAGTGCTTCTAGGAGCAATCGTCAAAATGGTCCAAGAAAGGGTTCAGATTTACAATATGATTTAGAGATTAGTTTTGAAGAATCTTTTTTAGGGACAGAAAGATATATAACTATAAACCGTAAAGAAACGTGTAAAAATTGTAATGGAAGTGGTGCAAAACCAGGAACTCATCCAGAAACATGTACAGTGTGTCATGGAACAGGGCAAATAAAACAAGTTCAAACTACAATTTTAGGACAAATGCAAACAATGAGAACTTGTACAAACTGTCATGGAACAGGTAAAGTTATTAAAGAACCATGCGAAAATTGTAAAGGAAAAGGAACAGTACGTAATCAGGTAAGACTATCTGTTAAAATTCCAGCAGGTGTAGATGATAATCAAACTATTGTATTAAGAGGTGAAGGAGAGCCTGGTGAAAACGGAGGACAAAAGGGAGATTTATATATTTTAGTACATGTAAAGGCACATAGGCTATACTATAGAAAAGGAAATAATGTACTTTGTGATATTCCAATTACATTTACTCAAGCTACTTTAGGTGCCGAACTTAAAATACCAATGGTAGATGGAACAGAAGAAAAATACATAATCCCAGATGGCACTCAAGCCGGAACCAAATTTGTAATACGTGGAAAAGGTTTTAAAAATTTAAATAATAATAGCCAAGGAGATTTTATATTTACTGTACAAGTACAAGTACCTAAAAAATTAACTCGGAGAGCAAAGAGAACTTTTAACTCAGCTTGCTAAAAGTATGAATGAACAGCCTCCTGTACGAAAAAAAGGAATATTCGGATAAATTTATAGTTAAAAGCTTGAATAATACTAATTTTTTGTTTTTCAAATGCCCGTTGCAGCAAGAAAAATTCAAAGAAGTAAGTCAGAACGGGATGTTTCAAAACTTCAAAACTAGTATTATTCAAGCTTTAATTATATGTAGTAACGAAAAACATTAAAAATTTATTAAAATACTTTCCATTTTATATAATATATTATATAATAAGTGTGTTAAAATTTAGCCAAGGAGGAAATCCTAATGGAAAAAAATAAAGATACAAGTAAAACAAAGCAATATCAGTTAAGAGAAAATAAAAAAACAAGAAGATATAATAAAAATCAAGAAGCAGAAGCTAAAGGAAAAAAGAAGAAAAAACATAAAGTATTAAAAAGAGTAATTTTAACACTATTTTTATTAGTTATGCTAGCAGGCTTAGGTGGAGTAGGAATTGTAGCTGGAATATTCTTTAGTGACAAATGGGCTATTACTACAGAAGATTTAATTGCAAAAGGAAATAGCGAAGTATATGATTCAGAAGGAAAATTAATTGCTGTACTTTCAACAGAAGATGCTAATAGAAAAATAATTAGTTTAGACGAAATGGGAAAATACACAGCAAATGCATATATAGCAATAGAAGATAAAAGATTTGAAGAACATTCTGGAATAGATATATTAAGAACTGCAAATGCTACAATAAGTTATATTTTACATCGTGGAGAAGATTCTTCTGTTGGTGGAGGAAGTACTATTACACAACAATTAGTTAAAAACTTAATGAAAGATGATGACGACTCTGGAATGGCTGGTGTAGAAAGAAAAATTCGTGAAATGTCAAGAGCATATCAAGTTGAAACTATGCTTACAAAATCACAAATTCTAGAAAAATATTTAAATCAAATTTTCGTTGGTGGAAATGAATTATATGGTGTAGAATATGGAGCAAGATATTATTTTGCAAAATCTGCAAAAGACTTAGACTTAGCAGAGTCTGCATTTTTAGCAGGTATTAATAATGCACCAAATATGTATAACCCATATGATAAAGAAAATGATCATTCTGAATTAATAAAAAATAGAACAAAATTGGTTCTAAGATTTATGAAAGAACAAAATAGAATTAGTGAAAATGCAGAAGAAGCAGAAAAATTATATAATGAAGCAGTTAAAAAAGTAGATGCAGGCTTAAAATTTAAACAAGGCAAAATTGAAATTGGAGGTTATTCTTATTTTGTAGAAGAAGCAATACGTGAGGCTGCACAAGATTTAGCAGATGAAAAAGATATTGATTATATAGCAGCAAAAGGCATGATAACATCTGGTGGCTATAAATTATATACAACACAAGTAACTTCAATTCAAACTAGAGTTATTAAAGAATTAGAAAAAGATACATATTTATCAACTAAAACTATAACAGAAAAAGATAAAGATGGAAAAACTAAAAATGTAAAAATTACAACAAATGCTGGTATGACAATTATTGACCATACTAATGGAAGAGTAGTAGCATTAGGTGGAGATTTAAAAAATGACCTAGGACAAATGGGCACAAATTATGCTACATCTACAAGACAAACAGGTTCATCAATTAAACCTCTTGCAAATGTTGCCTCAGGTTTAGAAGAAAAAGTTATTACTGCAGCAACAGTATATGATGACACACCAACAGACTTTGGTAAGTATGCACCAGGAAATGTAGGAAGCTATTATGGTTTATGTACTGTTAGAAAGGCTATAGAAAGATCTTCAAATATAGTAAACTTAAAAATTATATCAAATGTTGGTGTAAATAAAGCAATAGATTATTTACACGAATTTGGACTAACTACTTATGTGAAAGGTGAAGATGGCCTAAGTTTAGCAATTGGTGGAGCGGTAAATGGATCCAGCACATTACAAATGGCAGCAGCTTATGCAGCTTTAGCTAATAAAGGTGTATATATAGAACCAACTTTTTACACTAAATTAGAGGATTCAAATGGTAATGTTGTAGTAGAACCAAAACAAGAAACAAGAAGAGTAATTTCAGAAGCAAATGCGTTTATTATTTCAGATATTTTAATAGATGTTGTAACAGGCGCAGAAGGTACTGCTGGTAGATGTGCAATATCAGGTATGGATGTTGCAGCAAAAACAGGCACAACCAATAGTTATGTTGATAAATGGCTATGTGGTTATACACCATATTATAGTGCAGCAGTATGGTATGGATTTGGATATAACTCAAAAACAAGTATTTATGCTGGAGATAGAAATAATGCAATATATATTTGGGCAAATGTTATGAAAGATGTTCATAAAAATTTATCAAATAAAAGATTTACAAAACCAAGTAATATTGTAACTGCTAAAATTTGTAGACAATCTGGAAAATTAGCAACAAATGAATGTAAAAATACATATACAGAATATTTCGTATCAGGAACAGTTCCAACTGCATGTGATGGACACGTTACATTAAAAATATGTAAAGAATCTGGAAAAGTAGCAACAGAATACTGTACAGATGTAGAGGAGAAAACATATGCTACAAAACCTGAAAAGGAAAGAAATGCAAATTGGAAACCTACAAATTCAAAAGCAGAAGAAAAATATACAGTTCCTGAAGAAGAGTGTAATATACACACAGCAGAAGCAAATCAAATTACTATTAGAAATGTAATAGGACTTACAGAAGAAACAGCTATAGAATTACTTGCTGGGTTAGATATTAAAGTAATTTATGAAACACATTCAGACATGGAAAATGGTGTAGTTATAAGACAAAGTTTAGAAGAAGGAACAGTAGTTAATAAAGGTGTTACAATTATAATTACAGTAAATAATGTAGGAACTACACAGCCACCAATTGATGGTGGAGAAGAAGAACCACCAGAGCCTGAAGACCCAGATAATAATACACAAACAAATACTGAAGGTAATACTATAGTTGATACAAATACTAGCATAACTTAGAAACTAAAAAATAAATCTTAAGGAGGCTTTATGGCAATTCAATTTTATAATACATTAACAAGAGAAAAACAAGATTTTAGCCCAATAGATGGTAAAACAGTACGCATATATTCATGCGGACCTACAGTATATAGCTATGCTCATATAGGAAATTTTAGAGCATACATATTTATGGATACATTAAGAAGAGTTTTAAAGTATAATGGTTACAATTTAAAACACGTAATGAATATTACAGATGTAGGACACCTAGAGTCTGATGCTGATGAAGGCGAAGACAAAATGGAAAAAGCAGCAAGAAAAGAAAATAAGGATCCTTATGAAATTGCAAAATATTATACAGAAATTTTCTTTAGAGATATGCAAAGGCTTAATATAGAAAAGCCAGAAATAATTGCAAAAGCTACAGATCATATTAATGAAATGTTAGAATTTGTTCAGGGTTTAGTAAAAAATGGTTATGCTTATGAAACAAGTAAGGGAATTTACTTTGATATTTCAAAATTAGATAAATACCCTGTATTATCTAATAGAAAAGTAGATGAACAAATAGCTGGTGCAAGAGTAGATGTAGATAAAGAAAAGAAAAATCCTTATGATTTTGCTTTATGGATTAAGGCACCAGAAAACCACATTATGAAGTGGGAGAGCCCATGGGGATTATCTTACCCAGGCTGGCATATTGAATGTTCAGCAATGGGCAGAAAATATTTAGGAGATGAATTTGACATTCATACAGGTGGAATAGACCATATTCCAACACATCATGAAAATGAAATTGCTCAAAGCAAAGGTTTAACAGGAAAAATTCCAGCTAAGTTTTGGATGCATGTTGAGTTTTTGCAAGTAGATGGTGGAAAAATGTCAAAATCTTTAGAAAATGTGTACACTTTAGACCAGCTACAAGAAAAAGGAATTGAGCCTTTAGCATATAAATTATTCTGCTTTACAGCACATTATAGAACAAAATTAAATTTTACTTTTGATACAGCTTTAGCAACACAAACGGCATTAACAAGATTAAGAGAAGGCTTTGTAAAGCAGTTAAATGGTACAGAAAAAATAGAAAATGAAAAAATTAAAGAATATGAAAATAAATTTTTGGAAACAATAAATGATGATTTAAATATGCCGGCAGCAATGGGAATTGTATGGGAAATAGTTCGTAATTCAAAAACATCTAAACAATATGCAGATCTTTTACTAAAATTTGATGAAGTTTTAGGCTTAGATCTAGCAAATAGCGAAAAATATTTAAATGAAGCAAAAAACATACAATTACCAGAAGAAGTGCAAAATTTACTTGAAAAAAGAAAACAAGCAAGAGCAGAAAAAAATTGGGCTTTATCAGATGAAATAAGAGATAAATTAAATGCAATGGGTTATATAGTAAAAGATAGCAAAGACGGTATGACAGTAGAAAAAAAAGTATAAAATAAGAAAAGGGGCAAAAAAGTGGAAGAAGAAAGTAAGATATCATTTTGGAAGAAATTAAAATTAAGTATATTTAATTTAGAAGATTATCAAAAACTAGCATCAGAAAAAATAACAAGAACCATACTATATATAGCAATTTTAATGTTAATTTTTGCTTTCTTTTCTACTTTAAGTGTAACATATATTTTTCATAATGGAGTTCAAAATATAGGAACATATATAGATGATAATTTAGAAGATTTAAATTTTACAGAAGGAATACTTTCTATTAAATCAAAGGACAAGCCTGAAGAACCTATAATTATAGATGAAAATTCAGATTTTAATGGAAAAATAATTATTGATACAAACGACTTAACAGAAGATCAAATAAATAATTATACAAATACTTTAAATAGTTATAATAATGGAATAATTATTTTAAAAGATAAAATAATTATTCAGTCTAATAACTTAGGAACTCAAACTATTTTACTAAAAGATATTTCAGAGGGAATTCATTTAGTAAATATACAAAAAAGTGATATTATTAATTTTATTAAAGGAAATTCTTTATATGAGTTAGATGCAGTATTCTTTGCATCAGTATTTATTATATTATACATTAACAATTTAGCTTTAGTTTTATTAGATGCTATTTTATATTCATTAATAGGCTATATATTAGGAGGATTTTCTAGATTAAAATTAAAATTTGTTGCAGTGTATAATATTGCTGTATATAGCTTAACATTGCCAATAATTCTAAATTTAATCTATACAGTTATAAATACTTTAACAGGTTACACTATAACTTACTTCCCTATAATGTATACTGGGGTTACATGTATTTACATTTTTACAGCAATTTTAATGATAAAATCTGACATAATAAAAAAACAAATGGAACTTTCTAAAATAATACAAGAACAAGAAAGAATAAAAGAAGAAATGGCAAGGAAAGAATTAGAAAAAAGAGAAGAAGAAGAAAGAGAAAGAGTTAGAAAAAAAGACGAGAAGCAGAGAAAAGAAGAAAAGAAAAAGGAAAAAGAAGAACAAAAAGATAATAATGGACCAGAACCACAAGCAAATATTAAAGCAAGTAATTAAAATTACTTAAAAATATAAAGCAAGGAGATTATTTAAAATGAGTGAAGACAATAACAAACAAAAAGATAAGAACAATTATAATATTTATTATTTAATAGCAGCAATAGTGTTACTATTAGCAATTTTAGTAGTAGCAGTTTTTATGATTAGCCAAAGTAAATCAAAAGACGAAAACACAATTGCTTATACAGATTTAATACAAAAAATAGATGAAAACAATATTGAAAAAGTAGAAATGAAAGTAGGAAGTACAACTGTTAAAGTAAAAATTAAAGGCGAAGAAAAAGAAAAAAAAGCAATTGTTCCTAGTACACAAGCATTTGTAGAATTAATTCAAGATAAAAAGTTGCAAGGAAACCAAATTGAATTAATACAAAAAGAAAGAAGTGTTTTTGTAACAATATTTGATTATTTATTTTCTTTATTACCTACAATTTTAATTGTTATACTATTTGTATTTCTTCTTAAAATGCAGGGCTTAGGAGATAAAGGAAAAGTATATGATGCAGAAACTACAAAATCTAAAATTAAATTTGATGATGTAGCAGGATTAGACGAAGAAAAAAGTGAAATGATAGAAATAGTAGATTTTCTAAAAAATCCTAAGAAATTCTATGAAATGGGTGCAAAAATTCCAAGAGGTGTTTTACTTTGTGGAAAACCAGGTACTGGTAAAACTTTAATTGCAAAAGCTATTGCAGGAGAAGCAAATGTACCATTTATTTCTATGAGTGGTTCAGAATTTATAGAAATGTTTGCAGGTCTTGGTGCATCTAGAGTAAGAAAATTATTTGAAAAGGCTAAAAAAATTGCTCCTTGCATTATATTTATAGATGAAATTGATGCTATTGGTTCAAGAAGAACAAGTGGAAGCGGTGCAGAAACAGAAAACAACCAAACATTAAATCAATTATTAGTTGAAATGGATGGTTTTGATACAGAAGAAACAATTATAGTTTTAGCTGCAACTAACAGACCAGAAATGTTAGATAAAGCATTATTAAGACCTGGAAGATTTGATAGACAAATTAATATTGCACTTCCAGATATGCATGGCAGAGAAGAAATTTTAAAAATTCATGCTAAAGACAAAAAATTAGAAGATGATGTTGACTTAAAAGATATTGCAGGAGATACTGCAGGTTTTTCAGGCGCAGAACTTGCTAATATTTTAAATGAAGCTGCTATTATTGCAACAATTAAAAGACATGAAAAAATTACACAAGATGATATTGAAAATGCAATTAAAAAAGTTACAGTTGGCCTAGAAAGACAAAGCAGGGTAATTTCAGATAAAGATAAAAAATTAACAGCATTTCATGAAGCAGGACATGCTATTGTAAGTAGCCAGCTTGAAACTCAAAAAGACATTAAAGAAGTTTCAATTATTCCACGTGGAATAGCAGGTGGTTACACAATGTATAAAACAAATGAAGATAAATACTATATTTCTAAAACAGAAATGGAAGAAAAATTAATTGCTTTACTTGGTGGTAGAGCAGCAGAAAAGATTGCATTAAATGATATTTCAACAGGTGCAAGTAATGATATAGAAGTTGCAACACAAATTGCAAAAGATATGATTACTAAATATGGAATGAGTGACAATTTAGGTCCAATTTCAATAGACACAGAAAAAGATCCATATGAATTACAATTACTTGGTGAAAAATTTGGAGATGCAGTAGGTGCAGAAATTAAAATTATGTTAGACAATAGCTACTTAAAAGCACAAACTATTTTAGCAAACAACATGGATAAGTTAAATAAGCTAGCTGGGGTACTAATTGAAAAAGAAGTAATTTCAGCAGAAGAATTCCAAGAAGTTATTAAATAATTATAGTTCATAGCCTTAAAATTATCCGCCACGTCGCTTGCGTACGATATATGTTTTTTCTCGTCTAAAGCACGAAAAAACATATAATCGTACCGCTGTGGCTACTCTAAAATTTATAATTAGCTGTGAATTGTAATTAAATTTAATTCAAAACTATTTTTTCCCCATTGAGGTATTCTAAAATACCTGCAGAAGTAGTAAACTTAAATTCAATAGAATAACTTGTAAGCTTTTGCACTTTTGCTTTAAACTTTTTATTTATTTCATTATTTCCGTATTTTCCATCTCCAATAATAGGAAAACCAATATGTGCTAAGTGTGCTCTTATTTGATGAGTTTTACCAGTATGAAGGGTAACATCTAAAATACTTGTATTTGCCTTTTTATCTATTTTTATTACATCATAAGAAGTTTTAATTGTTTCATAGCCTTTTTTAGGCGTATCTGAAATGTATACTAAAGATTTTTTTGCATCTTTAAATAAATATGCAGTTAAATCTGCGTGTTTCGTTTTGGGTATTCCATATACAGTAGCATAATAGTGCTTTTCAATTTCTCTATTTTTAAATTTATCAAGAAGAATATTTAAACTATCATCATTTTTAGCAAATAAAACAATACCAGTAGTATTTCTATCTAATCTGTGACAGGGTTTAGCAGATTTTTGCAAAGAATTATTTATAATACTAGTTAATGAGTTACTGCCTACTACTTCAATTCCAGCAGGTTTATTTACTGCTAAAATATTTTCATCTTCATATATAATTTCTAAATTAGGAGCTGTGCCAAATAATTGCTCATCAGAAAGATATACCTTAATATTATCTCCTGTATGAACTACTATGTTTTCAGAAACTTTTACATCATTTACGCGAATATCTTTTTTTCTAAGTGTTTTATATAGCAAGTTCATAGAAAGGGAGCTAAAGGTATCAAGTAAAAAGGTATTTAATTTTTTCCCATTATATTTAGAATCTACAATTATTTCTTTCATAACAAAAAGTATACAATAAAAATAAAAAAGTGTCAAAACATAAAATTAAACCGTAACATAAGACAAAAATGTAGCATAAAATATTGAATAAAAATTAAAATAGGAGAAATAAAAATGTTAGATTATATTTTAAATGGAATTTTATGGGTTTTAGCTTTATATGGATTATTTGAAATAATAAAAACAATAATTTACACTTATACATATACAAATTTAAAATCAGATGGAATTTATGTCATTATTGCAGCAAAAAATCAAGAAAGAAAAATTGAAGGATTCATTCGATCTATTCTATTTAGAATAATATATGGAAAAGAAGAAAATATTAAAGATGTAATTGTAGTGGATTTAAACTCAACAGATGAAACAGAAAAAATTTTAGAAAAATTATCAAATGATTATGATGAAATAAAAATTGCAAATTGGAGGGAATGTAAAGAGCTAATAGATAGCATAGACGAAACAAAATAATTTAATTAAATAACAAAAATTATTTGATTTTAAAAAAATATATAATATAATGTATACATATTAAAAAACAAGAGGTATTAACTTGGAACTTAAAGGTGAAATTAAGGAAATTATTTATCGTAATGAAATAAATAGCTATACCATAGCAAACTTTGAAACAGATGCAGAAGAAACTACAATAGTTGGTTATCTTCCTTTTATAGAAAAAGGAGATACCTTAAAAGTAGTTGGAAATATAGTAGAACATCCAGAATATGGAACACAGTTTAAAGTAGAAACATTTGAAAAATTAATGCCAGAATCTATAGAAGCAATAGAAAAATATTTATCAAATGGAAAAATAAAAGGTATTGGCCCTGCTACTGCTAAAAAAATGGTAGATACATTTGGCAGGGAAATTGTATCAATTTTAAGATATGAACCAGAAAAGCTAGTATGCATTAAAGGTATTACTAAACAAAAGGCAATAGAAATTTCAGATAGTTTTAATAGCAATTGGGACATATGGAAAATAGTTGGCTACCTAGAAAAGTTTGGAATAGGTGCAAGTGGAGCGGAAACAATTTATAAAAAGCTAGGGCCTACTACAATTGAGCAAATTGAAAGCAATCCATATATATTAGTTGATTTATCTACAAAAGCAAATTTTATGCAAATTGATAAAATAGCTATAGAAATGGGAATAGATGTGGAAAGCGAACTTCGCATTAGAAGTGGAATTAAGTATGCTTTAAAACTTGCCACAAACAATGGCCACTGCACAGTACTATATGAAAATTTAGTTCAATTTTCAAAAGATCTTCTAGGCGTTTCAGAAGAAATGGTAGAAAATAATATAATATTTTTGCAAGTAAAAAAAGAAATTGTAATAGAAGATAGAAAAGAAGAAAAACAAGAATGGGTATATTTGCAAAATTATTATAAAGCAGAAGAAAATATAGCAGAAAACTTACTTGCTTTAGATAAATATTTAAATGTAAAAGAAATAGATAATTTTGATAAAAAACTTAAAAAGTTTGAGAAAAATTCAGATATAGAATTATCTGAAAAACAAAGAGAAGCCTTATATGCAGTGCAAAATAACAATGTTTGTATTATTACTGGTGGGCCACGGAACTGGTAAAACTACAATTATAAAAACAATTATTGAATTATATAAAAACGAGCAAAAGAAGGTTATACTATGTGCACCAACTGGTAGGGCAGCCAAAAGAATGACAGAAACAACTGGTGAGGAAGCAAAAACTTTGCATAGATTATTAGAAATAGGAAAAACTTCAAGTGATGAATTACAAGTATTAGATGCAGATATTGAAGTAGCACCATTAGATGCAGATGTTATTATTGTAGATGAAGTATCTATGGTAGATGTTTTTCTTATGAATTACTTATTACAAGCTATATATAAAGGAACTAAGTTAATATTAGTAGGAGATAGCAATCAGCTTCCATCTGTAGGACCAGGCAATGTATTAAAAGATATTATATCTTCTAATAAAATAACTACAATAACTTTGAATAAAATTTTTAGACAAGCTGCTAAAAGTAAAATAATAGTAAACAGCCATAAAGTAAATGAAGGAATTAGCATATTTACAAAAGACGAAAAAGCAGAGGAACTTTTAGATGACTTTTTCTTTATTAATGAGCCTAACAAACTGAAAATATTAGAAAATATAATTTCATTAAGTAATGGAAGGCTTAAAAGTTATGGAGATTATGATTTTATAAAAAATATACAAGTTATTAGTGCAACTAAAAGGGGAGAACTTGGAACAAGAGAGCTAAATAAAAGCCTTCAAAATACAGTTAATCCACCTTCAGAAGAAAAGAAAGAACGAAAATATATTGATTCTATCTTTAGAGAAGGAGATAGAATTATGCAAATAAAAAATAATTATGATATATATTGGGAAAAACATGAACCTACACTAGAAATGGGAAAAGGTGTATTTAATGGGGAATATGGAACAATTTTAAATATAGATGAAGAAGAAAAAAGAATAAAAATTAAGTTTGATGATGATAAACTAGTTTGGTATGCTTTTGAAGAATTAGAGCAAATAGAACACGCATATGCAATAACAGTTCATAAAGCACAGCGGAAGTGAATTTGATGTTGTTATTATGCCTATTATGCAAGCAGCACCAGTTTTACTTACAAGAACTTTACTATATACAGCAATGACTAGAGCAAAAAAACTATTAATATTAATAGGAAATCCAAAAATTTTAGAATTTATGATACAAAATGAAAACAGCAAAACACGTAACACGGGCTTAGAATATAAGCTTAAAAATATTGCAAATTATTAAGTATAATGTTACTATTTATAGCTTTAAAATTATCCGCCACGTCGCTTGCGTTTAGTATATGTTTTTTCTCGTCTAAAGCACGAAAAAACATATACTAAACCGCTGTGGCTACTCTAAATAATAAAAAACATTAAATTAAAATTAAACAATTGGGGGCATTATTTTAAGGAGGTTTTATAAATGAACTTTTTAGAAAGTATGCTCTCTTTTATTTTTCCACCAACGTGTGGAATTTGCGGAAAAGAAAATAAAAACTACATATGTAGTTCATGTACAGAAAAGCTAAAAAAAGAAAAAACGTATATGCCATATATAGAAAACTATACGGAAATAAGCCATTGCTATATTTTTAAATATGATGGAACAATTAGAAAGAAAATTTTACAGTACAAATTTAAAGACAGTGCCTATCTTTATAAAATGTTTTCTGAATTTTTTGTGAAAAATGAAAAAGTTTGTAGATTTTTAAAAAATTATGATATAATAATTCCAGTTCCAATGACAAAAAAGAAAATTTCTAAAAGAGGCTATAATCAATGTGAATTAATTGCTAGGGAAATAGCAATTAATACTAAAAATTTAGAATATTTAAAAAATATTTTAGTAAAACAAAAAGAAACAAATACACAAAGTACTTTAAATAAAAAAGAAAGATTAAATAATGTAAAAAATGCATATAAAATACAAAATGTGCAAAAAATAAAAGAAAAAAATATTATACTTTTTGATGATATTTACACTACTGGTGCAACTTGCATAGAATGTGCAAAAACTATAATTAATGCTGGTGCAAAATCAGTAGGATTATTAACTATTGCAAAAGATTTTCAAAAAATAAAATAAGTATACATAGGAAGGAGAAAATATGGATGATTTAGTAGAAAGCATATTAGACTATATTAGAGCAGACTATACAGACTATGCAATAATGATTAATGGTGAGTGGGGGAGCGGAAAAACCTACTTTTGGAATCATAAAATAAAGCCTAAAATAGAAGCAATGCAAGTAAACGGAAAAAAAGTAACAGCTATATATATGTCTTTATATGGAATTTCTAACTTAGAAGAAATTAGTAAAAAAATATTTATAGAAACAACCCAATTAATGGATAAAAACCTAAAAAAATATATGGATGCAAGTGGAATTGGTAATATTCCAGAATACGCAAAAACTGGTCTAGATATGGCAAACTTTTTTGGTGTTACACAAAATGGCGATAGGCTAGACTATGCACAATTTTTCTCTACAGATGACAAAGTTCTTTGCTTTGATGACCTAGAAAGAGCTAATGTAGATGTTATAGATATTTTAGGTTATATTAATAATTTCGTAGAACATGATCATATTAAAACAATTATTATTTGTAATGAAAAAGAATTATCTACAAAATTAAAAAATAGCAACTTAGAGATGAAAACATTTATTGCAACATATTTATTAGATAAAGAAAATAAATTAACAATGAAAACAGACAAGCCAATGGTAGAAAGAATAAGAGACACCATTGAATATGTTTTTGATAAAGCAAATGATTATGAAAGAATTAAAGAAAAATTAATAGGCGAAACTTTTGAATATGCGCCGGAATTTAACTATATTATTAACGGACTTTTAATGCGTTATGAAGCATATCCAGACTTAATACGCTTTTTAAGAGAAAATACAAACTTAATTACATCTACATTTAATAAAAGTGGAACTAGAAACTTACGTATTTTAAAACACGCATTAAATGATTTTAAAAAAATATTTGATATGGTAGCTAAATCATATCCAAATACTAATAACCGCGTATTGCAAACAATGCTTATTTTTACAATAGCTATTTCATTTGAAATTAAAGCAGGTAAAATTACAAAAGATAAATTTGTTAATATTAATAGCAATGAAGAATATAAGTCTATTTTAGTATCTTCAAGAGTATTTATGGACAATAGGCAATTCTATATTAAAGAATTTGATAATAACTATTATTACAACTTTAAAGCAGAATATCGTTTCTTCAAATTCATAGAAAAATATATTCGTACACGTATTTTTGATATGAAAGTATTTAAAGAAAATATGGAAGTAATTCGTAATACTATAGATACAAGCCAATTACCAGGTTACAAAAGACTTCTTACAGAGGAATATTGGAAAATTCCAGATGATCAGTTTGATTCAGTAATAGATCAAACCCTAGAAGATGTAAAAAATGGCAATATTGAGCTTATTCAAATAGTAAAATTATTTGCATATTTTGCATACTTCATAAAAAAAGATTTAATAAGATATGACATGAGAACAATTAAAAGTGTATTTTTTAATGGTATGAATATTGCATCTTTAACATCTAGCTATTGCAGTAATGTTGATGAAGAATTATCACAAGTAGCTATAGAAGAAGACATTCAAGCTGAAATGGAAGAAATATTAATTCATTTTAACGAAATTAACTTACAATTAAAAGATAAAATGTACCGTGAAAAAGCAGAAGAAATATTTAAATATATTCCAATGAAAATGGAACAATTTTATGATTTATTTGACAAAGAATGTATGAATGTTCCTATTTTGAAATATTATGATCCATTCCAAATGTTCCAAAGAATTTCATGTGCAAGTAATGAAGACATGGTAACAATTAAAGAAAAATTAGTAGATAGAGCAAAAAGATTTACAAAAGAAATTGAACCAGAAATGCCAAATATTAAAAAATTAAAACAAATTATAGATGACTACATTGATGGAAAATTGCCAAGTATTAAAATTGTTCTATTACAAGATTTTACTAATGAACTTGGAAATATTTTAAATATGTATAAACAAGTAGAACCTGCAGAAGCAGAAGAAACTTACTCTGAAGAATAATCTTAAAAAGTGCACTTTTAAATATAAAGTGCACTTTTTGTACTTAGTAAAGATATTTTTTAATTTTTATTTAAAGATTTATTTAATTTATTTATTTGAACTTTAATAATAATCATATTAATAGCAACAACTATAAAAAAGAATAAAATATATAATAAAGAAAATTGTAGCATAATACTTCCTATCATTGAAAATAAATCTAAATTATATATTTGATTAGAAAAATATATAAATACAGCTAAAATACCTATATATATAATATAACCAAGTATAAAATATAATAAATATTTTAATTTTGAAAATTCCTTTAAAACTTTTATAATACCTACAATTATACCAATAAGAATGCATACTAAAAGTATAAAGATATTTTGACTAACAATCTTTAGGTTACCACTAAGTTCGCTAATATTCATTAAATCATAAGTACTAAAACTATGATCAATTTCTATAGAACCATTAGAAAGCAACATTTCAGTGTATGGTTTTAATTGATTTTTAGTAATAAAATAAATACAAAAATTAAATATAACACTTATAATAAAATAAAATATTATTATACTAAAAAATGCAGTTTTTAAATACTTTTTCATAAAGTTAAACCTCCTAAAAATTATGACTTTAATGAATTTATAAATTTCATTACTTGTGGCATCCTTCTTTTAGCAACATTTTGCGTTTCACCATTTTTTAATTTTACAATTATATTTCCAATATAACTTAAATCAAAACTCTCAATATATAAAACATTAACAATATAAGACTTAGATATTCTAATAAATTTATTAGAATAGGATTGCTCAATTTCATAAATTTTTTTATCTACAATATACTCATTAGATAAAGTTTTACAATAAATATTGTTATTAGAAGAATAAAACAAAATAATATCATCTATTGGCAAAATATATATTTTGTTTTCTTTTTTTCCAGCAATTACTGAATTAGAGTTAGAAACTGCTTGAATACTATTTATAATATTAGTAAGTTCCACTGAACTTTTAGAAGCAGAAATTGTAACTTCTATTTCATCATTATTAACATTATCACTTATATTTGTTATAATTTTAACATTCAAATTGTACACATCTCCTTTATAGTTATAATAGCAAAAAAGTATTTACATTTTCAAGTGATAATATTAAATTTTAGTTAAGCGTTACTTATTTTAAAATTAAAGTATTATAAATTAAGAAAATGTTAAAAAAGTATGTATTGAAAGCTATATATTTTTTTGTTATACTTTTACTATAGAAAGCAATTAAATGAAATATAAAATTAACAAATTTAGTAGAAAGAGATGAAATAAAATGTTTTCAAATATAGGAGAATACAAACCATGTGGAATATTTACAATAGGGCATTTTAATTTAATTTTAATTACAATAATAGGAATTTTTATTGCACTTAAAAAAACAGCTAATAAAAATAAAGAACAAGTATACAAAATTATAAAGAATATAACTATAATTGCATGTATATTAGAAATTGGAAAAATAGCTTACAATATAAAGCAAAACTCTTTTAGTGCAGTAAATACATATTTACCACTTTATTATTGTAGTATTTTATTATATGCAGGCTTATTAAGTTCATTTGCAAAAGGTACTTTAAAAAGAGTAGGAGATGTTTCATTAGCAACTGGTTCAATAATAGGTGGAATAGTATTTATGATATATCCATCAACTTCACTGCCTATATATCCAGCTTTTCATATTTTAAGTATTCACAGCTTTTTATTTCATGGAACAATGGTATATTTAGGAATATTAATAAATAAAACAAAATATGTAGAATTAAAAAAATCAGATGTAAAATATTTTGCAAGTTTAATAATGTGCATGAGCATTGTAGCATTAATTGTAAATAAACTTTTTAATGGAAATTTAATGTTTATATCAAACAATTTTCCAGGTACACCAATTGAAGCATTATACAAAATGACTAATGGAGGCTTTTTATTTACAATAATTATGATAGCATTACAAATGACAATACCATTTTATATTTCTTATTACATAATAAAGGTAGTACAATACTTAGAAAATAATACAAAATTCAAAGAAAATAATACTAATAAAAATAATAATGAATTAAAAGTAGAGGAAAAATATGAAATTAAAGTCTAGAAAAAAAGATATACTTTTTATTTTTATAATTCTAATAATTCAAACTACTGTATTTATAATAGCAGGTATAAATAAATCATATATACATATGGATGAAGCCTATTCTTTAGGCTTAGCAAGTTATAACAAAGTTAATATACAGCAAAACGAAGATTTCTATAACACATGGCATAACAAAGAATATTATGAAGATTATTTAGCAGTAAATGAAAATGAGCTTGGAAATTATAAGCCAGTTTATGAAAATCAAAAAAATGATGTACACCCACCACTATATTATTTACTTTTAAGAATTGCTATGGGATTTCATGTAGGTAGTTATTCTAAATGGCCTGGATTAATTTTAAATATAATTATATATATTTTTATATCTATATTCACATACTTAATTATTAGTAAGTTATTAGAAAAGGAAAATAACTACAAAGAAAAGTCTGCAATTTTAACATTAATATCTAGTTTAACATTATCATCTATAAATAATGTTATTTATATAAGAATGTATGCACTATCTACTTTAAACATATTAATTACAACATATTTACATCTTAAATTATTAGATTCAAAAGGAAAAAATTATAAATTATTGCTATTAATAGGAATATCAGCATTAATGGGATCTTTAACTCATTATTATTACTTATTTTATTTAGCAATATTATTTATAATGTTTACTATAAAATACATAAAAGAAAAAGAATATGTAGAACTTGCAAAATATATATTAACAATGGTTTTGGCTGCAGTTATATCACTAATTATATTTCCTTATTCAATTAACCACATATTTTTTGGCTATAGAGGGCAAGGCGCATTAAGCAATTTAACTAATATTTTAGAAGCAATAAAACATATAGCTGTATATATGCTAATAATAGATGTAGATGCCTTTAACAATACACTACTTATAATACTATTTCTTATTTTAGGAATATTAATATATAGAAAATTAAAAAAATGTAGCAAAATAAATGAAAAAAATAAATATGTAAAATATGTAGCAGTTCCAACCATTTTTTATACTGTATTAGCAGCAATATGTTCACCATGGCTAGAATTAAGATACATAATGCCAGTATGCAGTTTATTATTCATACTTGCTATATATTTAATTATACAATTATTAAACAATGTAGTTAAAGAAAAAACAGCAAATAAAATTTTAATTACTATATTTTTACTAGTATTTATAATGCCATTTGTAGCAAATAAATTTGTAAGCTTAGTAATTGGAGAAGACTTTAGAAATGAACAAGAAAGTTCATATTCAAGCAAAGCAGAAATTACTAAAAAATTAAAAGACGAATTAAATCTACCAATAGACATTTTCCCTAATATTAAAGAAGTTCCAATAGATAATACATTGCTATTCATAAAAAACTTAAAAATAGAGCCAGAAGTCATATATTCTAATAAAAAAGATATTACAAAATTTATAAAAAACAATGCAAATTTGCCAGCATTATATTTATTAAACTCTAGTAATGATAGATTTTTAGATGAAATATTATTATTTTCAATTTTAAATGAATCGTACATCGCTAAAGACATTGAATGTAATGGAGAAAACATTAAATCTATAATGATTAATAAAGATATTTCAAATGGAATGTTAGTATTTATAAATGATATTCAAGAAAATGAAAAAATAATAAATACAATAAAACAAACCCTTAAACTAGAAAATGTAACATATTTAAAAAGACTTAATATGTGTGATGTTTATTTAATAAAATAATATAAATTTTTATAAATATATTTTACGACCAAACCTGTTAAAAAAAATATAGCGAAAATAAACACAAGTACCTATATTATAGATTAAAAATAGTCCAATATATATTGCAAATTTAATTCTAATATTGTAGAATAAGAAAAAAAGGGGGTAAGATGAAAAATAAAAAGATAATTATTTTGTATTATTATACTGTAAAACAGGTGTAAAAAATGAATTTGCTTATGAATATAAAGAAGCTGAAGTTTCATTTGTTAAAATACCTGGGTAATAATAAGATTTTGAATTTAAATGGGGAGTGGAGTAAAAAATGGATGAAGATAATATGAAAACTGATGAACTAGATGAAAAGGAAACTCTAGAAGGGAAAGAAAATTTAGAGAAAAAAGAAACTTTAGAGGGAAAGGAAGATATTAAAAAGGATAATTCTAAAAATATTTTTCACAAATTATTTAATAAAAGAAATATTATTATATTTGTTGTTTTAGTAATTATAATTGTTTTAGTAAAAATATTTGCTATACCTATGATATATTATAATATTGGTAAGTCAAACTTCGAACAAGGTAATTATGATAAAGCTGTGGGATGTTTTGAACAAATATTAGATTATAAAGATTCATCAGAGCTATTGGAAAAAAGCTATTTAGAATATGGAAAAGAGTTGATTAATCAAACAAATTACCAAGTAGCTGTTGAAGTTTTAGATAAAACTAAATTATCCGAGACTAAGGATTTTACTAATTATGCAAAAGCTTTATTAAATATTGAAAATAAAGAATATGATAGTGCAATTAGTTTGCTATCTAATTTGAAGGATTTTGAGAAAAGTAAAGAAAATTTATTAAAAGCATATTATTTAAAAGCAGAGGATCTATTTAATAATAAAGATTATAATTCAGCTATAACTAATTATAAAAAGGCAGATGGATATGAGGATAGTAACAATAAAATAAATGCTTCAAATCTTATGTTAGCTGAAGAAAAATATCAAGATGGAGCATTGTCTGATGCAAAAAAAGTATTTGAGAAATTACCGAAGAATTTCACTTATAATGATATAAGTGTTGCTACTAGAATTAAAACTTTAAATGATTATAAAAATTTTGTAAATTTAACTGGAACATGGAAAGGCTCTAATGGAAAAATGAATGTTAGACAAACTCATGATAGTACTGGAATATGGGAAGACTGGACAGCTAACTATTCTGAATCTTTCAATATTAAATGTAAAATTAAAGATGATGGATCTGTTGATATAAGTGGTAATGTAAGATTTTATTCTTATACTAACTATTCTACTTTAAGCACACTTCTTAATCAAAAAGAATTTACAGTTCCAATAAAGATAAATGTAAAAAAAGGAAAATCGATTCCATCGAAACTAGTTAGTTCTTACCCAGCCTTGATTTCTAAAAGTGGGGCTACTGGAAAGGCAAATGTGACTTATTCTTCAGGTAATATAAAATTATCATTCTCTTTAGTGGACTCAAATTATTCGGCAAATTTTACTTATAAATATACAAGTAACATAACATTTAAAAAATAAAACAAAAAACTAGGAATTAGTCTATTCCTAGTTTTTTAAGAAAATCTTTATACATTAAACTTATGAAATATGAAGTATTTCTTTCTTAATTTTTTGTATTTAACTTCTAAATTTTTATTTGGAAAATATTATTAAAGGACCTTAATAAAAATGATAATATAACAGTTGTTATAAAATTAAAAGATATACACAGTTTTCCAAAATTTATTGATGTAATAAAACTAGATATAAGTTATCTTATGATGAATCAAGCAACTTAGTAGAAGATATATATATAATAAAAAATGGAACATATAGATAATGTCTATTAAAATTTAAACTAACTTCAAAAAAATGTATAAAAATTTCCTTTTAAAGCAATAATAAGAATAGTTTTTAAAAATTAATTATTATTTTGCATAGGGCTTTTGGCCCTAAATTTAAAAGGAGGTAATATTTTGAAAGCAACAGGAGTAGTTAGAAGAATAGATGATTTAGGAAGAGTTGTTATTCCAAAAGAAATAAGAAAAACACTAAGAATAAAAGAAGGAGACCCTTTAGAAATTTTTACAGATAAAGAAGGAGAAGTTATACTAAAAAAATATTCTCCTATTGGTGAATTAACAGAATTTGCAACAGGCTATGCTGAAACATTAGCAAAAACAACAGGACATATTGCTTGCATTACAGATAAAGATACAGTAATTGCCGTATCTGGTGGATCTAAAAAAGAATTTTTAGAGCAAGATATTAGCGAAGAATTAGAAAAGGTAATGGACGATAAAGAAAGATATACTAGTAAGGAAAACAATGATTTAGCAATTCCAATTACAAAAAATGAGAATAAAGAAAGAAGATATAATTCACAAGTAGTTTATCCAATTATTTCAGATGGAGATGTTATTGGGAGTGTAATACTATTATCAAAAGACAATAACACAAAAATGACAGAAATAGAACAAAAAGTAGCACAGTCTGCAGCTAGCTTTTTAGGAAGCCAAATGGAAATATAATATTACATTATTATTACAAAAATGTAACTAAAACGTAATATAAAAATAACTAAAAATACTTGAATATTTTAAACTATTATAGTATAAATAATATGTAAATGTGATAAGATATACTCTTACAAAGGAGGAAAAACAATGGAAGATTTAGAAAATAATGTAGCAAATGCTTTACCAGCAGAAGTTAGTGTATGGACTAAAATGAAAAATTTTTTATTTAAAGAAATTACAGTAACAATGACACCAAAACAACAAAAAGTATTTCAAGAGGTACATGACTTTTGGCATCAAGATATCACTGCAAAAGGTATACATGACTTTTTGTTTCAAGAAATTGAAATTATAGATAATATTACTTTATAGTAAAATATATATGTATTTAATGTAAGAGATAGAAAATAGATTCCAGTAAATGTGGAGTTTATTTTCTATCTCTTAAAATTTTAAAATAAATAATATAAAATATGAAAGAATACTTGAAAAGTATTCTTTTTTGATATAAAATTACACTGATTAGGATATAATATGCATAAAACAAAAAAATAAGATGGAAACATCTAAAAAGGAGGAATTTAAATTATGTCAGTAAAATTAGGTATTAATGGCTTTGGAAGAATTGGAAATTTAACTTTACAAGCAGCATTAAACAAAAGCGAGGTAGAGGTTGTAGCAATAAATGATCCATTTATTACAGCAGACTACATGGCATACATGATAAAATATGACACAGTACATGGAAAATTTGAAGGAGAAGTATCTTCTAAAGAAAATGTTTTAATTGTTAATGGAAAAGAAATTAAAGTATATAATGAAATGGAACCAAAAAACGTTCCTTGGGGTCAAGATGGAGTAGATATTGTTTTAGAATGTTCAGGAGTATTTACTACAATAGAAAAAGCAAATGCACACTTAGAAGCAGGAGCAAAAAAAGTTATTATTTCTGCACCATCTAAAGATGCACCAATGTTTGTAATGGGTGTAAATAACGAAACATATACTCCAGATATGAATATTATTTCAAATGCATCTTGTACAACAAACTGTTTAGCACCACTTGCAAAAGTTATAAATGATAACTTTGGAATTAAAGATGGTTTAATGACAACAGTTCATAGTACAACAGCAACACAAAAAACAGTAGATGGAGCATCTAAAAAAGACTGGAGAGGTGGACGTGCTGCAAGTGCAAATATTATACCATCTTCAACAGGTGCAGCAAAAGCAGTTGGAAAAGTTATACCTTCTTTAAATGGAAAGCTAACAGGTATGGCATTTAGAGTACCTACTGTTGATGTTTCTGTTGTAGACTTAACATGTAACTTAGAAAAACCAGCAACTTACGAAGAAATCTGCAGTGCTGTAAAAAAAGCTTGTGAAAACGAAATGAAAGGAATTATGGAATATGTAGAAGATCCAGTTGTTTCTTCAGACTTTATACATGATGCACATACTTCTATATTTGACGCAACAGCAGGTATAGCTTTAACAGATACATTTGTTAAATTAGTTGCATGGTATGATAACGAATGGGGTTATTCAAATAAGCTAGTTGATTTAGCAATATATATTTCAAATAAATAATTTTAAAAAATTACTACTATGTTTTATTTTTAAAACATAGTAGTAATTATGAGGTATAAGGCTTTTAAAAATTTATATAAAATAGGAGGAAAAAACATGGAAAGTGAAGTAAAAATACATGGAGTATATAAACACTTTAAAGGAGATTATTATTTAGTTGAAAATGTTGCAACACATAGCGAAACAAGAGAAAAATATGTTATATATAGAGCTTTATATGGAAATAGCGAATTATATATTAGACCATATGATATGTTTTTAAGCGAAGTTGACCATGAAAAATATCCAAATGTAAAACAAAAATATAGATTTGAATTACAAGAAATTGAAAGTGTAACACCAAAATTCGAATCGTAAGAAAATTAAACAATAGTAAAGCAATGTTAAAAAATTTATAAACTTTAGTATTAGAAAGGAATTTTAATATGGAGAAAAAAACAATACGTGATATTGATGTAAAAGGAAAAAAAGTATTAGTACGTTGTGATTTTAATGTACCTTTAAAAGACGGAGAAGTTGCAGATGATACAAGAATTCAGGCAGCACTTCCTACAATTAAATATTTAACAGAAAATGGTGCAAAGGTTGTACTATGCTCACACCTAGGAAGACCAAAGGGAGAAGTAAATGAAAAATATTCTCTAAAACCAGTAGCTGATAAATTATCAGAAGAATTAGGAACAGAGGTAAAACTTGCAGAAGATGTTACTGGAAGTAGTGCACATCAAATGGCAGAATCTTTAAAAGAAGGAGAAGCAGGACTTCTTGAAAATGTACGTTTTGATCCAAGAGAAGAAAAAAATGATGACACTTTAGCATTAGAACTTTCTGAACTAATAGGTTCAGATGGAATATATGTTAATGATGCTTTTGGAACTGCACATAGAGCACATAGTTCTACAGAAGGTGTAGCACACCATGTAGAAACATCTGTAGCAGGTCTTTTAATGGAAAAAGAAATTTCAGAATTAGGCGCAGTTTTAGAAAGTCCAGAAGAGCCATTTGTAGCAATTTTAGGTGGAGCAAAAGTTTCAGATAAAATTGGCGTAATAGAAAATCTACTTGAAAAAGTAGAAAGAATAGAAATTGGTGGAGCAATGGCAAATACTTTCTTAAAAGCAAAAGGCTATGATATAGGAAGCTCAGTATATGAAAAAGATAAAGTACAAACAGCCAAAGACCTAATGAAAAAAGCACTAGATAAAGGTGTAGAAATTGTTTTACCAAAAGATGCAAAAGTTGCTAGAATTCCAGAAGGAGAAGAATTAGATAGCGAAAAAATAGAAGCAGCTGAACATAAAAAAGTAAGACTTTATACAGAAAAAGAAGTAGAAGAAGGAAAAGCTGAAAGCTTAGATGGATGGCAAATTTTAGATGTAGGGGAAAAAACATTAGAGCATTTTGCAATTGATCTAGAAGGAGCAAAAACAATTGTATGGAATGGACCATTGGGCTTTACAGAAGCTCCAAGCTTTGCACATGGCACAGAAGCTATTGCAAGATATATTTCTAAAGGAAAAGCAAGATGTGTAATTGGTGGAGGAGATTCTGTAGCTGCTATTCAAAAAATTAAAAGAAAAGCAAAAGAAAACGGAGAAGATACAAAACAATTTTCAAATATTTACTTATCAACAGGTGGAGGAGCATCGCTTGAATTCTTAGAAGGTAAAGAATTACCTGGAATTGCTGCATTAGATGATGCAAGCAAAGCAGTAAAAAAAACAGATATACCAACTAGCAGAAGTATTCAACAAGAAAAATAAATAAGAAATGGAGTTTTATATGAGAAAAAAAGTAATTGCAGGAAATTGGAAAATGAATATGCTTCCAAATGAAGCAATAAAATTTATTGAAGACTTTGCTCCTAGGGTACAAAACACATCAAATGAAATAATACTTTGTGTACCATATACAAACTTATTTTATAGCTTATTAACTGCTCAAAATACAAACATAAAAATAGGTGCACAAAATATGCACTGGGAAGAAAAGGGAGCATATACAGGCGAAATTTCTGGACAAATGCTAAAATCAATTGGAGTGGAATATGTTATTATAGGTCACTCTGAAAGAAGAGCGTATTTTGCTGAAAACGATGAAACAGTTAATAAAAAAATTAAATCAGCTTTACAAAATGGCTTAAAACCAATTGTATGTGTAGGTGAAAGCCTAGAGCAAAGAGAAGCTGGAAATCAAGAAGAAATAGTAAAAAATCAAGTAAAACTTGCATTAGAAGGAATAACAAATAATAGCTTAGAGCAAGTTATAATTGCATATGAACCTATTTGGGCTATTGGTACTGGAAAAACAGCAACATCAAATGATGCAAATGAAATGATAAAAACAATAAGAAAAGAAGTAGCAAGTCTTTACAATGAAGAAACTGCTCAAAAACTAATTATTCTATATGGAGGAAGTGTAAAATCAGAAAATAGTAAAGAACTATTTTCTACTTCAGATATAGATGGAGCATTAGTAGGAGGAGCTAGCTTGAAACCAGATGAATTTGCTAAAATTTGTTTGTCAGTATAAATAGTAGTTACAATTCACAGCCTTAAAATTATCCGCCACGTCGCTTGCGTATTATATATGTTTTTTCTTAGGCTAAAGCACGAAAAAACATATATAATGAAGCAAGTGGCTACTCTAAAATGTATAAATAGAAATGGAGATATAAAAAATGAGAAGAAAACCTATAATGCTAATGATATTAGATGGTTTTGGCATTAATGAAAATGAAAAAGCAAATGCAGTAAAATTAGCAAACACACCTAATATAGATAAACTAATGAAAACATGTCCAACAACAATAATTCATACAAGTGGCCTTGATGTTGGACTTCCAGACGGACAAATGGGAAATTCAGAGGTAGGTCATACAAACATAGGAGCAGGTAGAATTGTTTACCAAGATTTAACTAAAATTACAAAATCAATAGAAGATGGAGATTTCTTTAGTATTAAAGAATTTTCAGATGCAATAGAAAATTGTAAAAAACACAATTCTAAGCTTCATATAATGGGACTTCTTTCAGATGGAGGAGTTCATAGCCATATTAGACATTTAATAGCACTTTTAGAGCTTGCAAAAAGAAAAGACTTTGAAGATGTGTATGTTCATTGCTTTTTAGATGGTAGAGATACTCCACCAGCTTCAGGAGAAACATATATTGCAAAATTAGAAGAAAAAATGAAAGAAAAAAATGTTGGAAAAATTGCAACTATATGTGGAAGATTTTACGCAATGGACAGAGATAAAAGATGGGAAAGAGTAGTAAAAGCATATAATGCATTAGTAAAAGGTGAAGGAGAAAAAGCTACTTCTGCCATTTCTGCAATAGAAAGTTCTTACCAAAAAGAAGTATTTGATGAATTTGTTGAGCCAACTGTTATATGTAATGGAGAAGAACCAATTGCCAAAATTTCAAAAAATGACTCTGTTATATTCTTTAATTATAGACCAGATAGAGCAAGAGAAATTACTAGAAGCCTAGTAGATCCAGAATTTAAAGAATTTGAAACAGAAGATTTAAATTTATACTATGTATGCTTTACAGAGTATGATGAAACTATTCCAAATGTTCATATTGCATTTAAAGCAGAAGAACTAAAAAATACATTTGGAGAATATATTTCAAACAATGGTTTAACACAGTTAAGAATTGCAGAAACAGAAAAATATGCACATGTTACCTTCTTCTTTAATGGAGGAGAAGAAAAGCAATATAAAGGAGAAGATAGAATTTTAATACCATCTCCAAAAGTACAAACCTATGATTTAAAGCCAGAAATGAGTGCATATGAAGTTACAGAAAAAGTAGTAGAAGCAATAAATTCTAATAAATATGATTCAATAATTTTAAATTATGCTAATCCAGATATGGTAGGCCATACAGGAAATTTAGAAGCAGCAATTAAAGCAATAGAAACTATTGATGAATGTGTGCAAAAAGTAGTAGATGCTGTAAATAAACAAAATGGAGTAATATTAATGACAGCAGACCATGGAAATGCTGAACAAATGATAGATTACAAAACAGGAGAGCCACATACAGCCCATACAACAAACCCAGTTCCATTAGTGCTAATTGGATTAGATGGTGTAAAACTAAAAGAAGGAAGATTAGCAGACTTAAGCCCAACAATGTTAGAACTTTTAGAACTTCCAAAACCTAAAGAAATGACGGGCGAAAGTTTAATAGAAAAGTAAATTTAAGGAAATAAAAAATGCAAGAAACAGAAACCATTAGAGCAATTTATAAAAAAATACAAAATCAACTTTTCTATATGATACCAGAAAAATGGGACAGAATTTATTTATATGCTTCTGTAGTACAAAACTTTGGAAACTTTAAAACAGGCGAAATGTTCTTTTACTATTTTCCAAAAGGAATTTTAAAAAAGAACCCAATAAATATTTACGAAATTCCAGGCAAATTTAATCTAGATGAAAATGAATATTTAAAATTAGCAATAAAATTGTATGACTTAATTAAAGAGCTTAAAGAAGAATTTAATAAATTGCACAGAAGATCATGGACTAATATTACTATAAAAATAGAAGGGTTAAAATTTGCAGTAGAACTTAACTATGATAAATTGCCTATTTTAAAAGAGCAAGTAGAAGCAAAGCATATATTATGGGCTTATAATAATTTAAAAATACAAATAGAAAGTTTAAGCAAGAAGCAAAGGAATTTATTAATAAAAGAATTAGAAAAAAATACTATACCAGATAGATCTATTTATTCAGACACAATATATTATAATCCTATAAAATATATGGTGAAATATCAAAAAGAACAAATAGAGCAAATAGAAGATATTCAAAACTATCAAATAAAAACACAGATATTAAGTATAGGTGTATAACCTTATTTAAATATAAAAAAAGAAAGGATTTGAAAATATGAAAGATTATTTAGAAATTGAAAGTGTAAGAGCATTAGAAGTATTAGACTCAAGAGGAAATCCAACAGTACAAGTTGAAGTAGTACTAGAAGGAGGATTTTCAGGTGTAGCAATGGTACCATCAGGAGCATCTACAGGAAGCTTCGAAGCAGTAGAACTAAGAGATGGAGATAAAGAAAGATACCTAGGAAAAGGTGTTTTAAAAGCAGTAGAAAATGTAAATAACATTATTAGTGAAAAAGTAGTAGGAATGAATGCCTATGAACAAGCAAAATTAGATAAAACAATGATAGAATTAGATGGAACAGAAAATAAAGGAAAATTAGGTGCTAATGCAATGCTTGGTGTATCTTTAGCAGTAGCAAAAGCAGCAGCTAATTCATTAGGAATGAGTTTATATAACTACATTGGTGGAGTAAATGCAAAAGAACTACCAGTTCCAATGATGAACATTATGAATGGTGGAAAACACGCAGATAGTAGCTTAAGTGTACAAGAATTTATGATTATGCCAGTAGGTGCAAAAACATTTTCAGAGTGCATGAGAATGGGTGTAGAAGTATACCATAACTTAAAGAAAGTATTAAAATCAAAAGGTTACTCAACAGGTGTTGGAGATGAAGGTGGATTTGCTCCAAACTTAGGAAGTGAAGAAGAAGCAGTAGAACTAATTATAGAAGCAATTAAACAAGCTGGTTACAAACCAGGAGAAGATGTATGCTTAGCATTAGACGTAGCTGCAACAGAAATGTATGATGAAGCAAAGAAAATAGGAAAAGATGGTTACTATTTCTGGAAAACAGATGAATTTAAAACAAAAGAACAAATGATAGATTTCATAGTAGAATTAGCAGAAAAATACCCTATAATTTCTATTGAAGATGGTTTAGCAGAAGAAGATTGGGAAAGTTGGAAAACATTAACAGAGCGTATTGGAAATAAAGTTCAATTAGTTGGAGACGATTTATTTGTAACAAATATAAAACGTTTACAAAAAGGAATAGATAATAACACTGCTAACAGCATTCTAATAAAATTAAATCAAATTGGAACATTAACAGAAACATTAGATGCAATTGAACTTGCAAAAAGAAATGGTTACACAGCAGTAGTTTCTCATAGAAGCGGTGAAACAGAAGATACAACTTTAGCAGATGTTGCAGTAGCTACAAATGCAGGTCAAATCAAAACTGGTGCACCTTGCAGAACAGATCGTATTGCAAAATATAACCGTTTATTAAACATAGAATCAGAACTTGGAGATGTAGCAGTATTTAGAGGAAGAAAAGCAGTTAAATAGTTTTGAAATATCAAATAATTTTTAAATTAATCAAAAACAAATAATAGTATTATATTATTCTTGTAGAAGCAAAAATAATATAATACTATAACATTGGGGTATAGCCAAGCGGTAAGGCATCGGACTCTGACTCCGACATTTCCTAGGTTCGAATCCTAGTACCCCAACCAAATACATATTAATAGGAGTAAAGAATTAAGTCATTTAAATCTATTCCAAGAACATGTTCAATTTCAAATAATTCATAATCTTTAACAGTTCTTTTATTATTTATATTATTATAAAAAATGAAAAAATATTACAAAAATATTAAATTATTGTGATAAAGTGATTTTAATTGACATATTCATTGTAAAAAATTAGTACTTATGATATAAATTATATAAAAACAAAAGCGGAGGAGTTTGAATATGGGATGGTATGGAACTTGGAACTTAAAGTACACAGGAAATAATAAACAAAAGTTTTTAAATACAGCAAAGTTAGTAATAGCAAATTTTAAAAAGAGATTTGAAATATCTGAAGATGGAAATGAATTAGAAGCTGTAAAAAGGTTAAGTTGGTATGGTGCAGATATAGATATTGAAAAAATATTATCTTATTTGGATGATGGAGATCAGATTCACGTATTGATAGATGGAGAAACACATCCTTATGATGATAATGATGAAGAACTAGAATGGGAAGAACAAACTTATAAAAAACAAGATGGACAAGTGTCTATGGAGTGTGAGTATGCTGATTGCGATAGATACAAAAGTGATAGACACGGAATGAAAGGTGCTTTTATTCATGAATTATCATATCCAAACACAGCTAGAGAAGAAACTATAAGTGGTGGATATACCGACACTTTAGATACATATATACAATGGATTGCACAGGAAATGAGTGATAGCGAAGAAATGCTACCGATCATTCAAAGTTTTTTGAATGAAATAATGAATATAAGCAGAGATGAAGTTATAGAAGAGAACGGGAAAATTGATGAAGAAGCATTTGCTTATTTTAATGAAATAAAAGAAAAATTTAAAACACTTGAATCTACAAAAGCATATATAACAGAAGTTAGATCAAAATTACCACCAAAAGAAAAAACAGATGTAGTAGAAATGCCATCATTATTTGCAAATATGAGTAAAAGAGATATAAATCAATTAGGTGGAAAACAAGCCTTAATTGAATTATACGAAAAAGAAGGAGAAGAAAAAACTAGAGAATTATTGACAACATTAGGATATGACTTAAATAGTGCAAAAAAAGAGAAAAAACAGTCTTCTGTAGGAAAAAAGAAAGCAGAAAGTGAAGTAAATAAAAAAATAAAACAATCAGTAATTGATTATTTTTTAGAATGTATAAAAAAGAAATATCCTAATTTAACAGAAAAAAATGCTAAAAAATTTTCAAATGCTTTAGGAAAAGAAATAGACAATAAATTGGAATATGGAGACTTTAACCATGGATTTAATATTGACTATGACCCTTGCGAAGAATTAGTAGCAGCATTCTATAGTATGGATATGAGTAATTTTGATTCTGGATATCCAATATTTGATGTATTCCCATGGAAAACACATGTTAGTATGCAAAGAGGAAAATGTGCCACAGTAAGTAGCGAATATGGTAAATCTGGAATATTATATATGACAGATGAATATAGACAAGAATTATTAACTTCTATAAATACTAGAATATTAAGAGAAGAATCAAAAATACCACAAGAAATCAAAGATGGATTTGAACAAGAATATCAAACAACAATGGAAGCACTTAATATAAAAAGAGAACCATTAGTAAAAAAACGAGAAGAAATCCAAAGAATATTAGACCAAGAAAAAGCCCTAGAGGAAAAGGCACAACAATTAATGGATTCTTATGCTAGTAGAATAGATGAGTTAGAAAGTTTAGGACTACCTGCAAGTGAAATGGAAAAAAGAAAACAAGCTATATTCCAAGAAGTACAACAAGCACAAAAACTTGCTAATTCAGATAGAATAAGTGAGCAATTAGGCGAGATTGAAGAAAAGTATGGCTGGGAAGATTTACAGGAATTTGATGAAGTGCATAAAGATGAATTAAATAAACAAGCATGGATGAGAAGAAGATACATTCAATATAGTAAAGAAGAGTATGAGAAGATATGGGAAAATCACAAAAAAGAACATTCAGATCCAGGAAATTTTAGTTGGCCAGACACAAGCGGTGTACCTTCAGAGCTAGATAGATTATATGCTCAAAAAACTGAAATAGATGAATATGACAGAGAGCATAGAGAAAAAGAACAATCAAATACAACAACACCTATAAGAGGACAAGAAGAATTTGTAGCAGCATTAGGAAGAGCTTATGCACAATATATGAAAGAACATGGAAATATTGATGAAATTAGTTTTAGAAATGGTAGAGAACAGATATTAGCAGATAGCTTTTCAAAATATTTTATGAATAATTATGAAAATCTTACAAATTCAGCATTTTTAGTTGATTTTGAAAATGGTGCTATGAGAGAAATAGCAGAAGAAAATGGATTTAAAAGAGGTTATAGCCTGTTTGGAGGTTGGGAATTTAATTCATCAACACAAGCCGCACATATTAAAGTTTCAGAAGGATTAATATATTCTGTAGATTCAATATTAGATAAAGTAACAATAGAGTATGCAACTCCAGAGGCAATACAAACTCAAATAGATAATCTAAGCAGTAGAATTAGATTTATGCAAGATGCAGGCGAAGATTTGTGGAGTTTAAAAAGACTTGAAAGTCAAAGAAATTCTTTTATTTCATATCAAAGACAATTACAAGGTAAACCAGAGATAGAACCATCATTAGAAGAATTAGATCAACAAAAGCATATTCTTGAAACATTAGATGGAAAAGCAACAAAGCTATTACAACAATATGATAAAGATAATAGAGCAAATCAGCCAAAAGTTGAAACTGATGGAATAGATTTTGATGATTAGGAGGAAGATAAATGTCAAATAATAGTTTAATACCTGTAAATGAAAGTATATTTTCTAAAATAAAAAACTTCTTTAAAAACTTATTTGGACAACAAATAGTTGAAAACTATGAATTAAATACTTCAGAAAATATAGTTGAAAATGAACAAAAAGTTAGAAATTCAATTTTTGCTGAAAACATAAAAGTTGAAGAAACAGAAGAACAGAAGTTATTAAAACTACAAAGATTAATAAGAGAAAAAAGAATATCTGAAAATGATTTATCAGTAGAAGAAAAAAATAAATTAAGAAAATTATATGATTCTCAAATTGAAGATTTAAGAAATTCAATTATACAAAAAAGAAATAAAATTATGAAAATAAAATATGAGCAGAAAAGAAAAGCTCATGCTCTGACTCCTACATTTCCTAGGTTCGAATCCTAGTACCCTAACCAAACTCTATCTTATAAACCATTTTCTTATATAATTTGACATTAAGTGAAATTTATAAGTGGTTATCGGAAGATATAAATTAGAATATATTAAAAAATTATTGTAAAATGTAAAAAAATAAAGTATAATAGGAACATCCTTTTTGTAAAGGGAATCTTTAGAAAAGGGGGTGTTGTACCAGTATGAATGGATATCTACTTATATGGATTCTGCTTCAGAAGATTGAAAAATTGGAAGAAGAATTGAATACATATAGAAACAGCACAAGTAAAAACTGATTTATCAGTTCAGAGCGGTTTCTCCCTGCTCTGTTTTTTTGCATAAAAAAAGATATGTGTTCTCCTCACATATCTAGTGTCGCTACCATGAATGGATATCTTTCATTTAAGCTATTATTAGTATAGCATTATTTTTTATGTTTGTCAAACAATTTTCAAAATTTTTATCTAAAATTTGTTGCTAATGTATTTTAGTAAGTCATTTAAATCTATTACAAGAACATCTTCAATTTCAAATAATTCATAATCTTTAACAGTTCTTTTATTATTTTCAAAATTATATTATTACAAAAAATGAAGAAATATTACAGAAATATTAAATTTTTATGACATATATATTTTTATTGTCATATTTATTGTTAAAATTTGTATTTAATGCTATAAATTACATAAAAATAATAAAAAATTGGAGAAAAGTATGATATTAGCAATAACTCGGAAGATATGAATTATCTGAAAAAGGTTCTGAGAAATATTATATTGATAAAGAATTTAAGGATATATTTGAAAAACTAAATGTACTACTATTTCCAGTTAGTTCTTTAACTAATTTAGAACAAGTTATTAATATTTGTGATGGACTAATTGTTATAGGAAGTTCAATAGATATAGATCCTAAAAATTATAACGAACAGCCTATTGCAGAAATACATAAGATGGCAGAGGAAATTGATACATTAGATTTTACAATTATAAGAGCCTTTAATGATGTTAATAAGCCTATTTTAGGTATTTGTAGAGGAATACAATCTATAAATGTTTGCTTTGGTGGTAGTTTATATCAAGATATTCCTAATCACAAATTACCAAAAGAAGAAAGACATAATGTAAGATTTGAAAAAAAATCTTTTTTATATAATTGTTATAATTCTGACCAAATGAAAACAAATTCACTACATCATCAAGCAATAAAAGAAGTAGCAAAAGAATTTAAAGTAGTGGCAAAAAGTGAAGATGGAATTGTAGAAGCAATAGAAAATAAAAATATAATTGCAGTACAATGGCATCCTGAATATATGATGGATATAAAATTTTTTGATTATTTTATAAATAAAATATGTAATAAAGACCACTAAAAAATGGTCTTTATTTTATTACTTGAATAAAATTTTAAAACTTCACTTTGATGAAGATGACATTGAATTTTGGTATGCTAAAGAAGCTTATGCATGGATTAGAGTACAACAAATGGGAAAAATTCGAAAAACTATTTATAAATATTGCATTATTTGCTATAATAACTCTAGTGAAATATAATTTACAAAAAATAGTAACAATACTAAACTATAAAAGTATTATAATAATAAGTTTAAAAGAAAGGTCTAATTTTAAAGTATGAATAATTCATTAAAATTTGAAGAATACAGAAATAAATATAAAGAATTTTATTTTAACAATTATTCAGTAAAGCAAGACAGTAAAGCCATATACTTACAATATGAATTTGAAATACCAAATCTTGCAAAATTTAATCCAAAAATAAAAATATTAAAAAAGAATTTAAACTTTAAAGATATTAATACTAAATATGCAAAAAATATGATATTTCATATAGGACTTATAGAACTTATAAGCTATTGGAAATGTACATGTTCACCAAAAATAGTTATTAAATGTGGGTATTTAAATGAAAATCAAATTAAATGGTTTAAAAAACTATATTTTTATGGATTAGGAGAACTATTTTATACAAATAATATACAAACAAACATTAATGACTTTGTAAATATAGAGTGCATAAATGAGACAAATGAATTTGAGTATGAAGAAATAAAAGATTCTTCAAATGGATACATAGTTCCAATTGGCGGAGGAAAAGACTCTGTTGTAACATTAGAAACCTTAAAAATAAATAATAAAACGGATTATGCTTTAATTGTTAACCCAAAACCAGTAACATTAGAATGTGCTAAAATAGCAGGTTTAGAAGATAACAATATAATAGAAATCTATAGACAAATAGATCAAAATTTAATAGATTTAAATAAACAAGGCTTCATAAATGGACATACGCCATTTTCTGCTATGCTTGCATTTCTAACATATTTTGTAGCATACTTACTTTCAAAGAAGTATGTTGCATTATCAAATGAAAATAGTGCAAACGAATCAAACATTATTGGAGAAAAAGTAAATCATCAATATTCTAAAAGCTATGAATTTGAATGCGATTTTGAAGAATATTCTAAAGAATATTTAAAAGCTCCTGTAAAATATTTTAGCTTTTTAAGACCATTAAACGAATTACAAATTGCGAAAATATTTGCAAGAAAGGAAAAATATCATAAAGTATTTAAAAGCTGTAATGTTGGAAGCAAAGAAAAAGAGTGGAAATGGTGTTGCAATTGTGCTAAATGCTTATTTGCATATACTATATTAAGTCCATACTTATATAAAGAAAAATTAGTTAAAATTTTTGGAGAAGACTTATTTGAAAAAGAAAATTTATTACAAACATTTATAGAATTAACAGGAAATGGCATAGCAAAGCCTTTTGACTGTGTTGGAACTTTTGAAGAAGTAAATTTTGCAATAAGTAAAACAATACAAAACTTAGAAAGCAAAAATTTGAGCTTGCCATATTTATTAGAATATTATAAAAACAATTATAATTTAGTAGATACTAAAAATGATATTACAATGTTATATAACGAAGAAAATAACTTAAACAAAGAACAAAATGATATGCTAAGAAAAGAGGTATTTTTAATTGATAAATGATTTAATAGAGTATTTTAAAAATAAAAAAGTACTTATATTAGGATTTGGGAGAGAAGGAAAGTCAACATATAAATTAATAAGAAAATATTTAAAAGATCAAAAAATATATATTGCAGACCAAAAAGAAGATTTAAAAGAAATTTCTGAAAATATAGAAAAAGATAATAATGTAGAAGTTATATGTGGAGAAAAATATTTAGAAAATTTAAATGATTATGACATAATAATGAAATCCCCAGGAATATCTTTTGCAAAAATTGATATAAAAAAATATGAAAACAAAATAAAATCACAATTAGAGTTATTACTAGAATTTTTTAATGTTTTTACCATAGGAATTACAGGTACAAAAGGCAAAAGCACAACAAGTTCATTAATATACAATGTTTTAAAAGATCAAAGTGTAAATTGTATGCTTCTAGGGAACATTGGAATACCAGTATTTGATTACATAGATAAACTAGAAGAAAACATGACGGTAATTTTAGAAATGTCATCACACCAATTAGAATACATGAAACTATCACCTAATATTGCAATACTATTAAACATTTATGAGGAACATTTAGACCACTATAAATCATTTGAAGAATATGCAAAAGCTAAGTGCAATATATTCAAGTATCAAACAAATTCAGATTACTTTTTATACAATGCTGATAATGAAACAATAAATAGACTAGCAAAAGATGTAAAGGCAAAAGAATATAAAGTAAGTTTTAAGGCAAAGCAAGATAGCAATATATATTTAAAAGAAAACAAAGTATATTTAAATAATAAATGTATATATGATAAAAATGAGCCAAGAAACTTAATGGGAGATTATAACTTAAACAATATAATGTTTGTACTTGGCGTTTCTGAAATATTAAAATTAGACTTAAATAAAACAATTAAAACTATAAGTGAATTTAAAACTTTAGAGCATAGGCTAGAGTTAGTTGGAAAATTTGATGGTGTTATATACTACGATAATAGTATAGGCACTATTCCAATGGCTACAATAGAAGCAGTAGAAGCATTAAAAGAAGTTAATACGTTAATAATAGGTGGAATGGACAGAGGATTAGATTATACAGACTTTATAAAATATCTAAATAATAGCAGCATTGAAAATATAATTTGTATGCCAAAAACAGGTCACGATATTGCTAAGAAATTAAAAGAAGAAAAAGTATATATTGTAAATACCCTAGAAGAAGCAGTTAAAGCCGCTAAAAAAGTAACTAAAAAAGATAAAATTTGCTTGCTTTCTCCAGCAGCTGCAAGCTATGGATTTTTTAAAAACTTTGAAGAAAAGGGAAATTTGTATAAAAAATTAGTTAAAGAAAGTTAAATAGTACTTGTTAATGGTTTTATAGTTAACCCGCTTAGAAATAGTACTAGTTTTCTTGTTTTTCAAATTGCCCGTTGCAGGAGCTGATTCAAAGAAGTAAACTCAGAACGGGACCTCTCAAAACTGCGAAAAATAGTACTATTCGAGCTTTAATGTAAAAATATAAAAACCAAAAAATTAAAATAATAAATTAAAAAAGGACGGGATACTTTGGAAGACCTATATAAAATACAAACACCAGAAGACTTAAGAAAATTAAATATAAAGGAAAAAGAAGAATTAGCAGAAAATTTAAGACAAGAACTTTTAAGCACAGTATCTAAAACAGGTGGGCATTTAGCATCAAACTTAGGTGTAGTAGAGCTTACAATTGCACTTCATAGTTCATTTGATACACCAAATGATAAAATTATTTGGGATGTAGGCCATCAAACTTATATTCATAAAATGCTAACAGGAAGACGAGATAAAATGAACACATTAAGACAATTAGACGGAATTTCTGGTTTTCCAAAATGCTCAGAATCAGAGTATGATTGTTTTGAAACAGGTCATAGCAGTACATCTATTTCTGCAGCTTTAGGTATGGCAAGAGCAAGAGATATAAAAAAAGAAAACTATAAAGTAATTGCAGTAATAGGAGATGGAGCTCTTACTGGTGGATTGGCGCTAGAAGCCTTAAATGATGCAGGTTGTAGTAAAACAAATTTAATAGTTGTATTAAATGATAACGAAATGAGCATTTCTAAAAATGTAGGCGGAATTTCTAGCTTTTTAACTAGATTAAGAACTAGAAAAAGTTATAAAAAATCTAATGAATATATTAAAAAAATTGTAAAAAAATTACCAGGAAATACAGGAGATAATATAATCAATTTTGTTAGAAGAATAAAAAGAGTAGTAAAACAATTAATAATTCCAAATATGCTTTTTGAAGAATTGGGATTTTGCTATTTAGGTCCAGTAGATGGACACAATATAGAAAAACTAGAAGATATTTTTAATAAAGCAAAAATGCAAGAAGGTCCTGTATTAATACATGTTTTAACCAAAAAAGGAAAAGGCTATATTCCAGCAGAAGAAAATCCAGATAAATTTCACAGTACATCTAGCTTTAATATAGTAACTGGCGAAAGTGCAAAAGAGAAAGCACCAGATTATTCGAAAATATTTGGTGAAACTTTAGTAAATTTAGCTAAGAAAAATGAAAAAATAGTAGCAATTACTGCTGCTATGAAAGACGGAACAGGACTTACAGAATTTGCTAAAAAATTTCCAAATAGATTTTTTGATGTAGGAATAGCAGAAGAGCATAGTCTAACGATGGCAGCAGGTCTAGCAAAAGCAGGTTTAATACCAGTTGTATCTATATATTCATCTTTTTACCAAAGATGTTATGATCAAGTAATTCATGACATATCAATGCAAAATTTACCAGTAGTTCTTTGCATAGATAGAGCAGGCATTGTAGGCAATGATGGCAAAACTCATCAAGGAATTTATGATATGGCATTCTTAAATATAGTACCAAATTTAACTATTATAGCGCCAAAAGACTTTAATGAATTAAAACAAATGCTAGAATATGCTATAAATTTAGGTTCTCCAGTTGCTATTCGTTACCCAAGAGGTGGAGAAGAAAAAAATGTTTTTTTCGAGAAAATTAAGCAAACAAATTACGAAGCAAATATGCAAAATGCTGAAAAAATTGTAACAGGAAAAGCAGAAATAATAAAAGAAGGACAAGATTTAACCATTTTAGCAATTGGAAAAATGGTAGCTAAAGCAAAAATAGTAGCAGATATATTAGAAAAGCAAAACATTAATGCCGAAGTAATAAATGCTAGATTTTTAAAGCCAATAGATGAAAATACTATTATAGAATCTGTTTCTAAAACAGGAAAAATTATTACAATAGAAGATGGAATTATTGAGGGAGGTCTTGCAACTTCTACTTTAGAAGTATTACAAAAAAATAATATGGCAAATAAATTTATAAAAGCATATGGCTACCCAGATGAATTTATTAAACATGGTAAAGTAGAAGAAATAGAAAAGCTATATGGTCTAGCTGAAGAAAGCATTAAAGACGATATAATACAATACTTTGAAAAAGAAAATAAACAAGATAGCGTAAACATGACGATATAAAGAAGTTTTTATTAAAAAATCAAACATGAAGAATAGAAAAATTAGAAAAGGAATTAAAGAATGGATAAACAAGAATTATTAAAACAATTTCCAAAACAAGAAGATAAATTATTAGTTTCAAAAGTATTAGACAAATTAAAATTTGTGCATACAAAAAATCAAATACAAGTAACAGATTTTTTAGATGCATATCAGCAAAACACAGTAAGTAAAGTTTTAAAAGCAAGCAATGAAACTAATTATATTTTAAGTGGAGGCTATGAAGAAGCACAAAGAAAAATGCTATTTATATATCCAGAAAAAATAGAAGAAATATTTTCAAAAGAAAATACAAACAATTCTATAATTATGCAAAATATTAAAGTAATATCTATTATATTACCACAAGAACTTCAAGGCAAATATAACCATTCAGAATATCTAGGTGGAATTATGAAACTTGGAATAAAGCGTGAAATAATAGGAGACATTATAGTAAATGAAACTGGTGCAGATATTATAGTGCAAAACGAAATGGCAGATTATTTAAAAAGACAATTACAAGAATTAACTAGATTTCAAAAGTCTGAAATTTTTATTAAAGAAATTTCAGAACTAAACATAGCTCCAATTCAAAAAGAAGAAATAACAATTTTAATTCCTCAAATGAGACTTGATGTAATTGTATCTGAAATTTTGCATTTATCTAGAAGCAAAGCAAATGAAATTATAGCAGGAGAAAGAGTATTTATAAACTATGAACTAAAAACAAAAAATGCAACTACACTAAAAGAAAATGACATTTTAACTATAAGAGGAAAAGGAAAATTTGAAATAGGGCAAATACTATCAACAACATCAAAAGGCAAAATAAGACTAATGGTTAGAAAGTATGTTTAAATAGAATGATTTTTTCTATTAAAATTCATTTAAATAATAATTGACAAATAGAAACAACTGTTTTACAATTTAAACAGGTGATATTTTTGGAAAGAAAAATTTTACATGTAGATGTTAATAACGCATTTCTCTCATGGACTGCAGTAGAAATGTTAAAAAATGGAGCAAAGGTAGATATAAGAAACATACCTTCTATTATTGGTGGAGATGAAGAAAAACGAAAAGGAATAGTTTTAGCCAAAAGTACACCTGCTAAAAAGTATGGAATAAAAACAGCAGAACCAATTTATTTTGCAAAACAAAAATGTCCAAACCTTGAAATTTATTCAAGTGATTTTAAAGTTTATCGTAAATATTCAAATGCCTTATATAACATTCTTTGTGAATACACAAATAAAATAGAAAGATTTTCTATTGATGAATGTTTTTTAGATATCACCTCATTTCTACCAAATGGTAAAACAGACTTAGACATAGCCTATGAAATTCATTCAAGAGTAAAACAAGAACTTGGCTTTACAGTAAATATTGGAGTAGCATCAAATAAACTACTTGCAAAAATGGCATCAGACTTTGAAAAGCCAGATAAAGTTCATACCTTATATGAAGTAGAAATACCTACTAAAATGTGGCCACTTCCAATATCTGAGCTTTTTATGGTAGGCAGAAAAAGTATACCAAAATTAAAACAATTAGGAATAAATACAATAGGAGATTTAGCTTCAAGAAGCAAGCAAAATATAGAAAAGCTATTTGGAAAATTTGGTAAAACTATTTGGGAATATGCAAATGGAATAGACTTATCTGAGGTAAATTCAGAGCCGGAAGATCCCAAATGTATAGGCAATTCAGTTACTATGCCTAAAGATATAACCAATATAGAAAAATTAGAGGAAGTTTTACTTGCACTTGCCGAGCAAACCACATATAGACTAAGAAAACATAATTTACTTACTTCAACAATAGGTGTACAAATAAGAACAAACGAATTTAAAAACTATTCGCATCAAAAAACATTATTAACACCAACTGATAGTACAAAAATAATTTATGAAACTGCAAAAGAAGTATTAAAAGAATTATATAAAGGCCAGCCTATTAGATTAATTGGAATAAAATTAGATAAACTAACTTCTCCAATGATTCAGCAAATTTCTTTATTTGATACACCTAAAAATGAAAAACAACAAAAGCTAGATAAAGCACTAGATAATATAAAGGAAAAGTATGGCTATAATAGTGTAACAAGGGCAGGACAAATGCAAATAGATAATATGATGGATTTTAAAGAATAAATATATTTAAAAAATTTGTAGAATTTTGTAAAAAAATAATATGCTCGTACATATAATATATTAGTAATGCTTTAAAAACAAAGTGTTACTAGGAGGTGTAGAAACATGTGCGAGAATGATAATAAATGTGTTACAATATGTAATAATGAATGCAAACCAAAAAGAAATAATAAATGTTGTATAGATGTTATAGTATTTATATTATCTATATTATTAGGTATTACATTAGGATTAATTATTGGCTCTATTCCAGCAGTAGCTGCTGTTATTGCAGCTGCATTAGCAGCTTTTATAATCTTAGCAGTAATACTTGCAATATTAATCATAATAAGAATAGTAGAAAGAATATGTAACAAAAACAAATGTTGCTAACCAAAACAAGATAGGTACTTGTAGTAATTTTGCTACAAGTACCTTTTACATAAGTCATAATTAGTATTTATAATTACATTAAAGCTTTAATAGTACTAGTTTTTTTGTTTTTCAAATGCCCGTTGCAGGAGAAAGTTCAAAGAAGTAAGTCAGAACTGGACCTCTCAAAACTGCAAAAAATAGTACTATTAAAGCAATTAGATATAAAACCATTAACTAGTAGCAGTAGTTTTAACAGGCTTATCATTAGCAGTTGTATTTTTTTGCTTTTTATGATATAAATTATAAAAATACTTAAACATAAATATAATAACATGAATAAAATAAATTAAAAATAATTTATAAATAAGAGAGGTATTTAATGGAAGAAAAAATAGTTTCTATTTTAGAAAAATATAACCAAACACATCTTTTAAATTATATTAATTTATTAACACAAGAAGAAGTAGAAAAATTAAAACAACAAATTTTAAGAATTGATTTTGAAGAATTACAAACTTTATATGAAAATACCAAGAAAAAGCCAAAAATAGAAGAAAATAAAATAGAACATATTAATTATACAAATAAAGAAAAGTTATCTTCTAAAGAAAAACAAGAATTAGAAGACATTGGAAAAACAGTAATTAAAAATGAGCATTATGCTGTAATAACATTAGCAGGTGGGCAAGGTACAAGGCTTGGACATAGTGGACCTAAAGGAACTTTTTTGCTAAATACAAAAAATGGCCCAAAGTATATATTTGAAATATTTATAGATGGTTTTAAAAAAGCAAAAAATGAATATAATATAGAAGTTCCATGGTATATTATGACAAGTAAAGAAAATCACAAAGAAACAGTAGAATTTTTTGAAAATAATAATTATTTTGGCTATAACAAAAATAAAATAAAATTTTTTATGCAAAATGAACTTCCGCTTTTAGACATAAATGGAAAAGTTATTTTAAATAAAGAAAAGCAAATAAAAGAAGCAGCAAATGGAAATGGCGGAATTTATGAATCGTTTGCAAAATCTGGCTTACTAGAAGAAGTAAACAAAAAGCAAATAGAATGGCTATTTGTAAATAACATAGACAATATTATTTCAAATTTTATAGATCCATTATTATTAGGACTTACAATTAAAGAAAAACAAAAAATAGGTGCTAAATCTGTAGCAAAAACAAATCCAAAAGAAAAAGTAGGAGTTTTTTGCAAAATAAATGAAAAACCAAAAATTATTGAATATATAGATTTAGCTGAAGAATTAGCAGAAAAAGTAGATGAAAATGGTGAACTTTTATATGGAGAAGTAAATATTGGAGCATATTTATTTAATATTAGTGTACTAAAAGATTTAGCTAAAATTAAACTTCCATATCATGCAGCCTTCAAAAAATCTGCCTATTTAAAAGAAAATGGTGAATATATAGAGCCAGAAAGTCCAAATGTATATAAATTTGAATCATTTATATTTGATGCCTTTACAAGGTATAACGCTATTTCAATATTAAGAGTAAAAAGAGAAGAAGAATTTGCCCCTGTAAAAAATAAAGAAGGAGCAGATAGTCCAGAAACAGCAGTTAAATTGTATAATGCAAAAGTTTAAAACTTTAAATATTAATAATATAAAAAATTAAAAGGTTTATAATTAAAACTAAAAAACCCAAATATTATAAAAGGAGAAAATTAAAATTATGGAAAATGTAATAGCATTAGTAATGGCAGCAGGAACAGATGACAGAATGAAATCTAAAAAATCAAAATTAGCACAAGAATTATATGGAAAAGCAGTTATAAAAAGAGTAGTAGAAGCAATAAAAAAGGCAGGAATTCAAGAAGTAGCAGTTATTGTTGGAAAAAATAAAGATGAAATACAAGAAATTTTAAAAGATGAAGTTACTTACATATATCAAGAAAATTGTTTAGGAACTGGTCATGCAATTATGCAAGCAATTCCATATTTAGAAAAAAAAGAAGGAAGAGTTTTAATTGCTAATGGAAATATTCCTTTAATTACACCAGAAACAATCAAAACAATAATAGAAAAGTCAGAAAAAGAAGATGAAACCGCAACAATTTTAACAGGAATTATTAGTGACCCTACAGGTTATGGCAGAATTATTAGAAGCGATAACAAAATAGTAGAAATTATAGAAGAAAAAGAATTAACTGGGGCGCAAACAAATTTATTAGAAGTAAATGCAGGTATATATTGTTTTAATATTTCAAAATTATTAGAAATTATTGGTAAATTAGAAAAAAGCAGTATGGGGCTTTATTACTTAACAGACATTATTAAAATGTTATCTAATAAAGGCGAAAAAATTGGTGGAGTTTTAGTAGAAGATAATACAGAAATCTTAAGCTTAAATACAAAAGTACAATTAGAAATGTTATCTAGAATTTTAAGAATTCGTATTAATACAATGCACATGAATAATGGTGTTACAATAGAAGACATGAATACTACATACATATATGATGATGTAGAAATTGGAATAGATACTGTAATTCACCCAAACACAACTATTAAATCAGGTGTAATAATTGGTGAAGATTGCAACATTGGTCCAAATGCATATATTAGAGAAGGCTGTGTTCTTGCAGACAAAGTAAAAGTAGGAAGCTTTGTAGAAATTAAAAAAGCTATTATAGGAAAAGGCACTAAAGTTCCACACTTATCATACATGGGAGATTCTACAATTGGAGAAAATTGCAATATTGGCTGTGGAACTATAACATGCAATTATGATGGAAAAAACAAATATAAAACTGTTATTGGAGATAATTGTTTTGTTGGATCTAATGTTAATTTAGTAGCACCAGTAACAATGGGAGACCATGTATTAGTTGCAGCAGGTTCTACTATTACAGAAAATATACCATCAGAAAGTCTAGCAATAGCAAGACAAAGACAAACAAATAAAGAAGGTTGGAATAAGGGAAAATAAATTAAAAGAGGCAAGGTTGCCTCTTTTTTAAGTTAAATTTATTCTTGTTGTTCGCCAGGTAAGAAATAATCTACAACGCCATATACTAAAGCACCAATAATTGCAGCCATCCAAGATACTGTATAACCTGCAACAAAGTATTGTGTAACATATAGCACTACTGCAGAAAGAACAAATCCTACAAAGCCTTTTCCAAATGAACTTGCATGTAAACCAGTAAAACGAGTAATTAAATAATCAATAACAGTAAGAACAATAGCAGCTGCAGCTAATGCCCAAAAACCATTAATTTGAAATCCTGGTGTGAAAAAAGCAGTTATAGCAAGTACAACTCCAGCTGTAACTAATCTACCAATAATTTGCCATACTGTACTTTTACTATTTGATCTTGTTTGAGTGTTTGCTTGGTTATTTGACATAACTTAAAACCTCCTTTTTAAAAGAATTATCTATATTTAAATTTCATGTTTTTCTAATGTGTATTATGAACTAAAAATAAAAATTTATTCATTTACTTGAATAAATTTATTTTTTTTGCTCAAAATTATATTAAATTAAAAAATTTAAAAAAGAAGGGAAAAAATATGTTAATTACATTAATAAGAACTATTTTTTTGTACATACTTGTACTTATTGTTATGAGATTAATGGGAAAAAGAGAAATAGGCCAGCTTCAACCATTTGAACTTGCTATTTCAATTATGATTGCAGACTTAGCATCAATTCCAATGTCAGATACAGGAATTCCAATTTCAAATGGAATAATTCCTATTTTAGGATTATTAGTAATGCATTTATTAATTTCATTAATTAATATGAAAAGTATAAAAGCAAGAGAAATAATGTGTGGAAAGCCAAGCATTCTAATTTATAGAGGAAAAATAGATGAAAAAGCCTTAAAAAAAGAAAGATTTACTATAAATGAACTTCAAGAAAGATTAAGAGGAAATGGCGTAGTTAATTTAGGAGACGTAGAATATGCTATTTTAGAAACAAGTGGGCAAGTAACAGTTATTCAAAAACCAAATAAAAGAACAACTATACCAGAAGACTTTAATATAGAGCCAGATTATGAGGGAATTCCTTATGACTTAGTAGTAGATGGAAAAATTATGCTAAATAATTTAAAACAAATAGGAAGAGATTTAAACTGGCTAAATAAACAAGTAGAAAAATTTAAAATAAAGCCAGAAGAAGCATTAATAGTAACCTATGATGGAAAAGGACAAATATTTTGCCAAGCAAAAGAAAAGGAAAATTAAAAATTATAAAATTTTATGATAATTTAAGCATAAATAAATTATAAGCTATTATAAGCAATTTTATAAAACTTTTAAAAAGAAAGGTAAAAAAGTTAATGTATAAAGAAATTGTAATTACAGTTATTGTACTTGTTTTAATTGTTGTAGGAAATATTATTACTCAAAACAATACAAATAAATCAGTAGAAGAAATGAGTAAAAAGTTAGATAGCTTAAAACAAGAAATAGAAAGTAAAAATTGGGATGAGTCAAATAAAAAAATGGAAGAAATTGAAAAAATATGGGAAGAAAAAAATGAAGTAATGGCTTATTATATAGAGCATAATGAATTAGAAAAAGTTCAAACAGAAATAGCAAAAACTAAAGCAGATGTTGAATCAAAAGAAGCGGCAATGGCAGCTGAATCAATTAGCAACTGCAATTTTATATTAGAGCATATAAAAGACAAAAATGCACTAAAAATTGTAAACATTTTTTAGGGGACAGGTCTTTATTAGCTTATTTTCAAGCAATTGGGGACAGGTCAGTAATACCATAAATGCCATTTTCTTGCTTAACTAAAAATTTAGCAGCTTCAATAGCCCCTTTAGCAAAAATAGTTCTAGAATAAGCAATATGCTTTATTTCTAAAGTTTCATTTTCATTAAAAAATAAAACGGAATGCTCTCCTACAACATTTCCACCACGAATACTAGAAAATCCAATTTCCTTTGGATTTCTTTTTTCTAGTTTTTCAAATCTATTAAAATTATAGCTATAAATATTATCATTTGCTTCATTTATACTATTAGCAAGCATTAGAGCAGTACCACTTGGAGCATCTTTTTTTCTATTATGATGAGTTTCAACAATTTCAATTTCAGAATCTGGCAAGTCTTTAGAAAGCTTAGCTATTATTTTACTCATAATAGCAATTTCATACGACATATTACTACTCTGAAAAATAGGAATATATTTACTTGCATTTATAATTTCATTTTGCTGCGTACTAGAAAAGCCAGTTGTAGCAATAACAATTGGAATTTTATTTTGAATTGCAAATGGAAGAATAGAAATTGTAGCATCTGGAATAGAAAAGTCAATTATTGCATTTGGCTTTTCAATAATATCATTTATATTATCAAAAACACGATATGGTAAATTATGTGAAATATATTTATCTAAGCCACCTAATAAATGCAAAGTTTTATTTTGCATAATAAGTTTAGCAACTTCAGTTCCCATTTTCCCATTAATTCCATTTACTAATATTTTAAGCAAATAAAACACATCCCTTTAAAATATAAAAATACTCTCTTTAATTATATTAAAGAGAGTACAAAAATATTCTAAAAATAATTAAATTATTCTAAAAACAATAAGACTTAAAAATACATAAGCATACTTATATGCTTTTTTAGTATGTAATAAATTAATTAAATAAGAAAAGGTTTCTTTCATAGCGCTAAACTTATCTGCAAGAGTAACAATAAAGGTTTCTTTATAATGAGGAATTTTAATTGTTACTGGCCACATATGATTTAAAATAACATCTTGTTCAATTTTATTTAAATTAAAAATTTCAGTTGCATTTTTTAAAGCTCTTTTAGGATGACTAAAAGCATGCATGCTAGTAAATTTTTTACTTTCCATTATATATGTATGCCAGTCATATAAAAATAAATCATGTAACATAGCACCACGGGTTGCAGAAATATAATCTAAATTTAATTTTTTACAAACAATATAAGTATAATAAGCAACTTGCATACAATGCTTATAACAAGAAACATTTGCATGTTGATTAAATATTTTCATTTTTTGTACAGTTTCATTTTTTATTAAATCTTTAATTATACAAAAGAATTCAGCATAAGAACTTTTTTGTATGATTAAGTCTTTTGTAATTAACATAGAGTAAAAATCTCCTTTTTTCATCTAATATAATTTAATTATAACATATATTTTCAAAAAGCGACATAATTTTAATAAAAATTAAGAAAATTTAAATAATTTTCATTTTCTTCATTTCATTTTCTAATTTTTTTCCATTTAAATTAGATATTGGAATAAGTGGAAGACGAGGGTTTCCAACATTATACCCCATAAGTGTTAAAGCAGCTTTTACGGGTATGGGGTTAACTTCGCTAAATAAGCTATTTATAAGTGGAATTGCTTTTAACTGCGAATCAACCGCCAAAGTATAATTTCCACTTAAATAATCAAACACCATATTGTGCACAAATTTAGGAGCAATATTAGAAAGCACAGAAACAACGCCAATTCCACCTAAAGATAAAACAGGAAGTATTTGATCATCATTTCCGGAATAAATAAACAGCTCATTTCCACATAAATTAGCAATTTTAGCTATTTGAGAAATATTTCCACTTGCTTCTTTAATACCAACAATATTTGAAATTTTAGAAAGAGTGTAACAGGTATCTGGTTCAATATTAAGACCAGTTCTACTAGGAACATTATATAAAATAATAGGAAGCGGAGAAACACTTTCAGCAATTTTACTATAATGCTCTATTAACCCATTTTGTGTAGTTTTATTATAATATGGTGTAACAATAAGAAGTCCATTTACTCCAACATTTTTAGCATATTGAGAAAGCAAAATTACTTCTTTAGTATTGTTTCCACCAGTACCTGCAATAACAGGAATTTTATTATGTACATTTTCTACTGTAAATTTAATAACCTGCTTTTTTTCATCTAAAGACATAGTAGAGCTTTCACCAGTTGTACCACATATAATAATAGCATCTGTACCTTGCATAATTTGAAAATCAATTAATTTCTTAAGTTCCTCGTAATTAATTCCTGTTTCAGTAAAAGGCGTAACTAAAGCAGTACCGAGAGCCGATAAATAAACTTTTTTTCAATTTATTAACCTTGCTAGAATTGTATACTAGCATTTTCCTTTCTGATAATTTACTCTAAATTATATGCACAAAAATATAATTATGGCACTAAATTTATAATTTGCATTTAATTAGACAAATTAGAATATAAAAAAGCATTATTAATAATATTGGTATTAAACTATATTATTTTAAACATTTTGAGACACATCATTGACTAAACTTCATCATAAATATTAAAAAAATAAAAAAACACTTGAATTTTAAAAAAAGTTATAGTAAAATTCTTTCGAGGGGTGCAAAAAATGACAAATTTTTTAAAACAAAAAACTACATATGCTAAAATAAAAGTAGCAAGTCTTGCTACTATCCCTGTAATTTTGTTTTTTATTTTATTATTAAATATATTTATTTTTTAAAACACTAATATTTACTATTAGTGTTTTCTTTTTACATATACAAAATAAATATAAACTATGTTATTTTTTGCTAAAAATAAAAATACATATCCCAATAATTTTTATTTTAATTAGGAAACTAAAAGTTTCCAAGAAGGAGGAAAAAACATGAAAGAAAACAAAATGCTTTTAGATGTTAACGAAAAACCATCAATTCCAAAGTGGATTGTATTAGCAATTCAACACGTATTTGCTATGTTTGGTGCAACAATTTTAGTACCAATATTAGTAAACTCAGCAGCAGGAGAAACAGTACTTACTATTCCAGTTGCATTAGTTACATCAGGAATAGGAACATTACTTTACATTTTATGTACAAGAGGAAAATCACCAGTTTATTTAGGAAGTTCATTTGCATTTATAGCACCACTTGCAGCAGCATATTTAAAAGGTGGAATTTCAGGAGCAATGGTTGGTGTTATGGCAGTAGGTTTAATCTATGTTGTAGTAGCAACAATTATTCACTTCGTAGGAAAAAATTGGCTAGACAAATTATTACCACCAATTGTAATTGGACCAATGATTATGATAATAGGTTTAGGCCTAGCACCAAGTGCTATTGGTCAAATAGGTTTAGCAGCAGGAACAGCATTTGATTGGAAAACTGTTTTAGTAGCTGCAGTATCTTTCTTAGTAACAGCAGTTGTTATGACAAGAGCAAAAGGATTTTTAAAAGTAATTCCATTTTTAGTAGGAATTATATCAGGATATGTGTTATCAGTAATTTTAGGAATGGTAGACTTTACACCAGTAGTAGAAGCTAAATTCTTCAGCATTCCACAATTTGTAATACCATTTGTAAACTACACACCAAACTTTGCAGCATTAATTACAATTGCACCAGTTGCATTAGTAACAATATGTGAACATATAGGAGATCATACATCATTAAGTAACATTATAGGAAAAGATTTATTAAAAGATCCAGGACTAGATAGAACATTACTAGGAGATGGTGTAGCAACATTTGTAGCAGGCTTACTTGGAGGACCTGCAAATACTACTTATGGAGAAAATACATCAGTAGTTGGAATGACTAAAGTTGCATCAGTATGGGTTATTGGTTTAGCTGCAATTATTGCAATTTTAATAGGATTTTTAGGAAAATTCACAGCTTTAGTTTCTACAATACCAAATGCAGTTTTAGGAGGAGTATCACTTCTACTTTATGGATTCATTGCAGTAAATGGACTTAAAGTACTTATTAAAAATCAAATAGACTTTGAAGATCCTAAAAATGTAGTAGTAGGAGCATCTATGTTAGTACTTGGCTTAGGAGGAGCAACAGTTTCTATTATTAGTGGAGACTTATCAATAGCATTTTCTGGAATGAGCTTAGCAGCTATAGTAGGAATTATACTTAACCTTTGTATTCCAAGAGAAAAATCTGAAGAAGAAATAGAAGCAAAGGAAAAACAAAAAGCAGAAAAGAAAGCTAAAGAAGAAATGAAAGTTTAATAAATATACTATTTATTAAATAAAATTGTGGATATAGGTACCAATAAAACCTAAATTTTAATATAAGGAGATTATTAGCTTTAAACTAATATTTATAATAGTTTAAAGCTAATATAGTAATATAATATGAAAGCAATAGAATTAAAACACCCTTTAATTGAACATAAATTAGCAATATTAAGAGATAAACATACAGGAACAAAAGAATTTAGAGAGCTAGTTAGTGAAATAGCTATGTTTTTATGTTATGAAGCAATGAAAGATGCTGTTTTAGAACAAACAGAAATAGAAACACCAATTTGCAAAATGCAAACAGGAAAATTAGATGAAGATAAATACGCATTTGTTCCAATTTTAAGAGCAGGAACAGGAATGTTAGATGGTGTAATTAGAGTAATTCCAAATGCAAAAATTGGCCATATTGGAATGTATAGAGATGAAAAAACTTTTATACCAGTAAATTATTATTTTAAAGTTCCAAAAGATTTGGAAAAAAGAGAAGTTATTATTTTAGATCCAATGCTTGCAACAGGTGGATCTGGTATAGATGCAATAGAAGCTTTAAAAGAAAAAGGAGCAAAGAAAATTAAATTCTTATCTATCATTGCAGCACCAGAGGGAATTGAAAAAATAGAAAAAGCTCATCCAGATGTACAAATTTATTGTGCACATATAGATGACCACTTAAATGAAAATAAATACATAGTTCCAGGCTTAGGAGATGCAGGAGATAGAATCTTCGGAACAAAATAATTGGGGACAGTCCCTTTTTCCCTTTTTGGGTAATTAGGGACAGGTCAGAAAATTTACTAAATATTACATTTCCATAACATTTTTGTAACAAATAAGTTACAAAATAAAAAACACTTAGAACGATACTTCAAAGTGCTTGATACTGTAAGAAAATATGAATAATATAAAAAATCTTGCTTTTAGTTTTATAAAAGCAAGATTTTGTCTTGTTTACAAATAAGTTAATTTATGTTTTATTAAATATAACATTAAAAAGCAGAATAAAAAATACAAAAGCTGTAAATAATAAACAAAAAGAAAAAAGGAGGAATTTTGAAATGACAGCAAACCGTTGTGTAAGTAGAGAGAGAGAGAGAGAGAGAGAGCTATAATTTAAATAAGAGAGGAGAAATAGGTTTAAATGAAAATAGACCCAATTTTTTAAGCACTGCAAAATACGCTAAAGGTATAACATTAATAGCTTTAGTAGTAACAATAGTAGTGCTTTTAATATTGGCCGGAGTAACGATAACAATGGTTTTAGGAGAAGATGGAATAATAGCACAAGCAAAACTAGCAGCAGAAAGAGTAAAACAAGCAGAAGATAATGCACAAAGCGAATTAGTAAATTTAGTAGAAGAAATAAGCAATATATTAACTAGTGACTCTCCAACACCAACAAGACCAACAGCTACTCCAAGTCCAACACCTACACCAACTCCAACAATAAAAGGAGCAATGACAGAAGGAACAAGTTTTGCAGAAAAAGAAAGTAAAGAAATAACAGATGGAGAAAAAAATATGTGGGTACCACAAGGTTATACAGTAGTAGACCCAACAAAAAATGAAAATGTAAGTTATACAAATAACAATAATCCAAAGATAGATGAAGGAATAGTAATAACAGATAAAGTAGATGGAGAAGGAAAAAGTACAGGAAATGAGTTTGTATGGGTGCCAGTAGAAAATATAAATAGCATGGTAATGTGTAAAGATCATGCAGGATCTACAATTACTTTTGAAGGAGAAAAATTTTCTTGCAATGGGAACGGTGCTGGAGCACATGAACCAACCAACACACAATTGGTAGGAAAGTTATATGCAACTACCATTGGAAATAGTTTTACTGAAGAAACTCCAAATACAACATATAATGCAAACAGTGGACATAGGGAGCCGGCAATTGTAACTGGCGATTCTAATGGAAACGGAAAAGATTATGATGCAAACAGTTCAAATTTGAACGAAGTAGTGGAAGGAACAGTAAAAACAAAAGAGAAGTTTTTAGAGCAATTGCAAGGGGAATTTTATGATATGGCCAAAAGTGTAGCAAAGTATGGAGGATTTTATATAGGAAGATACGAGACATCAAATCTAGAATCCACAATAAGACCTTTAGTGAAACAAGGAAACAAACCAACAACAGGCATAACTTGGTATACAGCGTATAAAAATAGTAAAAACGTAAAAAAAGCGGGTTCAGGAGCAAAAAGTGGTATGATATGGGGATGCCAATGGGATGAAGTTATGCACTGGTTTTTAAGAAGTCCTAACCCTGAGGCAAGAAGATATGTAAAGAATAGCGAGGACATGGGATGGTTTTATGATAATGCAAATAGAATTATAAAAGATACAGGAACACCAATAACGCAAGGAGAAGATGAAAATAAAGTGAATAACATATGGGACATGGCCGGAAATGTATGGGAATGGACAATGGAAGCTAGGGAAGCGTGGCAAAGAATTTATCGTGGGGGTGATTCTCGGAACATCCGTTGGGAACTGTCCCGTAAGTTATCGAAACGACTACTATCCTAGTAGCGGTACTACAACCATCGGCTCAAGAGCCACTCTAATTATAGAACTGAAAGGTGAAGGGAATCCATGAAGATGTTGGGTAAACTATGTCTATACATGGTGTGGAGACTGGGTACGTAAAATTTTGTAGGTAGGTATAATTTGTGCAATTTCAATACTTCCTTGTGTTAACAATTTTAATATATTATTTAGAATCTGTTAATAGTACTATTACTAGCACTATTAACAGCTTTTTTATGCAATTAAAGTTTATGCAACTTTCTCTATTGACTTTTAAAAGAGCTTTTAATAAAATATGAATAGAAAACCAATTTATTCCTTTGTAGCTACATATCGCAAAGCAAAGGTAAGAAAGGGATGATATTAATAATGAAAATTACAAAAATAGAAGCATTAGAAAATATTGCAAATGAAATAAGGATTAGCATTATAGAAGAAGTCTATAATGCCCAGTCAGGTCACCCAGGAGGCTCACTTTCATGTAGCGATATTTTAACAGTTTTATATTTTAATCAAATGAATATTGACCCTAAAAAGCCAGATGCAAAAGAAAGAGATAGATTTGTTCTATCAAAAGGACATTGCTCTCCAGCGTTATATGCCACATTAGCAGAAAAAGGCTATTTCTCAAAAGATCTTTTAAAAGACTTTAGAAAATTAGAAAGCAATTTGCAAGGACATCCAGATATTAATAAAGTACCTGGAGTAGATATGACAACAGGCTCTTTAGGTCAAGGGTTATCAGCAGCAGTTGGAATGGCTATGGCATCTAAAATGGAAAGTGCTGGATGTAGAGTATACTGTTTAGTTGGAGATGGCGAAATAGAAGAAGGCCAAATTTGGGAAGCAGCTATGTCAGCAAGCAAAAATAAATTAGATAATCTTTGTGTTATATTAGACCATAATGGCTTGCAAATAGATGGAAAAGTAGAAGACGTAGGAGGACTAACAGATATTAAAGAAAAATTTGAAAGTTTTGGATTTAATGTAATCGAAGTAGATGGACACAATATAGAAAACTTAATATATGCTTTTAATAGTGCAAAACAGAAAAAAGGAGTTCCAAGTGTTATTATAGCAAATACAATAAAAGGAAAAGGTGTATCATTTATGGAAAATGAGGCATCATGGCACGGAAAGGCACCAAATGAAGAACAATACAAACAAGCAATTAGTGAATTAAAACTAAAGCATTTTTCTAACTAAATTTTATAAAATAACAATTTTTACAAAACTAGAAAGGAAAATTTAAAAATGAATATTGAAAATAAAATAGCTACAAGGCAAAGTTATGGCGAAGCTCTAGCAGAATTAGGAGAAAAAAATGAAAATGTTATTGTACTAGATGCAGACCTATCTAGCGCAACTAAAACAAATATTTTTGCAAACAAATTTCCAAATAGATTTATAAATGTTGGAATAGCAGAACAAAACATGATGGGAATAGCAGCAGGACTTTCTACTTATGGAAAAATTCCTTATGTAAGTACATTTGCAGTTTTTGCAGCAGGCAGAGCTTATGACCAAATTAGAACTAGCATTTGTTACCCAAATTTAAATGTAAAAATATGTGCAACTCACGCTGGAGTTACAGTAGGAGAAGATGGAGCAACACATCAAATGTTAGAAGATTTAAGCTTAATGCGAACACTTCCTAACATGACAGTAATTAGCCCATCTGACGATACTCAAACAAAGTGGGTTATAGAAGAAATATCAAAAATAAAAGCACCAGTATATGTTAGATTAGCAAGACTTGCTACACCAGTTATATATGATGCAAATCAAAAATTTGAAATTGGAAAGGGTATTCAGCACGGAAATGGAACAGAAGCTACTATTTTTGCTACTGGCGTAACAGTATCAGAAGCACTAAAAGCACAAGAAGAATTACAAAAGCAAAATATAAATGTACGTGTAGTTGACATTTTTTCAATAAAGCCAATAGATAAAGAGATTATTATAAAATGTGCAAAAGAAACCAAAAAAATAATTACTGTAGAAGATCATAGCATAATTGGTGGTCTAGGAAGCGCTGTATGCGAAGTTTTATCAGAAGAGTATCCTATAAAAGTAGAAAGAATGGGAATAAAAGATACATTTGGAAAATCAGGCAAAGCAGATGAACTATTAAAATATTTTAAAATAGATAGTAATGCTATTGTAGAAAAAGTATTACAATAAAATTAAGCAGATATTGCAAAAGTCATTATATAAATACTAATTAATTGTAAATTTTTTGTGAATTTTAAAAAACTAAGAAATAGAGAGAAAAAGCAGAAAAATCAGCATTTAAAAGCTAATTTATTCTGTTTTTTCTTTTAAAAACTATTGCAAAGAATGTTATTTATTGTTATGATTAAAGAGTAAGAATAAAAAAATGTAAAAACGCGTTAAATTTTAGCGATAAATCTCATAAAAAACTATATAGGAGTTATTAAAAAATGATAGAATTTAGAAATGTCAGTAAAACATATAGTACTGGCACAGAAGCAGTACATAATGCAAATTTTGTAATAGATAAAGGAGAATTTGCTTTCTTAGTAGGAAGTTCAGGTTCAGGAAAATCAACTTTAATTAAGCTTATTTTAAAAGAAGAAGAGCCAACAGAAGGAAATATTATTATAAATGGAAAAGATACTACTTTTCTAAAACCAAAAAGAGTACCTTTTTTAAGAAGAAGCATGGGGGTAGTATTCCAAGACTTTAGGCTTTTACCAGATAGAACAGTATATGATAACGTAGCTTATGCAATGTATATTGTAAGATCTACACCAAGACATATTAGAAGACAAGTACCAATGGTTTTATCTTTGGTAGGATTAAGTAATAAAGCAAAAATGTATCCAAATGAACTTTCCGGTGGAGAGCAACAAAGAGTTGCACTTGCTAGAGCTTTAGTAAATAATCCATCTATGTTAATTGCAGACGAGCCTACACGGAAACCTAGATCCAGATACTGCATGGGAAATTATGACACTTTTAAATGATATAAATAATAGAGGAACAACAGTAGTAGTAGCAACACACGCAAAAGATATTGTAGATAGAATGAAAAAAAGAGTAATTCAAATTGAAGAAGGCAATATCATAAGAGATGATAAAAAAGGTGGGTATAACAGTGAGATATAGTATTTTTGGGTATTTAATTGGAGAAGGTTTTAGAAATGTATTTAAAAATAAAAAATCTACAATAGCATCTTTAATTATTATGTGTGCAACAATGTTCATATTTGGTATATTTTATATAGTTGGCCAAAATGTAAATCATATTACCAAAACTATTGAACAGCAACAAGGAATGAGAGTTTTTATTTATGATGAAGCAACAGAAGAACAAACTACAGAGCTTGGAAATAAAATAAGAAGCCTAGAATATGTAAATAAAGTTACATACAAAACAAAAGAAGATGGTCTAGAAGAAGTTAAAAAAATGTTTAAAGATAGAAAAGAACTAATTGGAATGTATGAAGAAGACAATCCTTTTAGAGCATCTTATGTAGTAACATTAACAGACTTAACACAAGTAAATCAAGTTCAAAGTCAAATAGCAGATTCAGAAATTGTTGCTAAAATTGTTGTTAAGTCAGATATGATAGAAGCATTATTAAAAATAGCAGATGGCGTAAAAATTATTACTATTGTTATTTTAGTTATTTTAGTTTTAATTTCAATATTTATTATTACAAACACAATAAAGCTAACAGTACATGCAAGAAGAAAAGAAATATCTATTATGAAATATGTTGGTGCAACAAATGGCTTTATTAGATGGCCATTTATGGTAGAAGGTATGCTAATAGGTGTAATTGCTGTATTAATATGTACATTAATTTTTGGAATTGGCTATGAATACGTAGCACATGGAATAGAAGAATCATTAGCAAGAGGAAAAATATATACTTCATTATTAACTACAAATGAAATTTTAGGAACTTTAGTTATTATTTACTTAGCATTAGGAATTGGAATTGGTGCAATAGGAAGTGCTATTTCAATGAGAAAATACTTAGAAGTATAATACACAGAATCATTATTAAATGAAAAAGAAAAAAGGAGAAATTTGCTTATGAAAAGAAAAATAATATGTACTATACTCGCAATATTACTGTTATTAACTTCAATTACACCAGTTATAGGTGCAGCTAGTTATCAAGACCAAATAGATGATGTAGAGGGTAAATTAGATGATGCAGAAGACGAAAAAAATAAAGTAACTAGCCAAAAGAAAGATACATTAGCTGAAATTGAAGACCTAGATGAGTCAATTATGAAATATCAAAAAGAAATAAGCGACTTACAAGATGAAATTACTAAAACAGAAAACAATATAAAAATTAGAACTAAAGAAATAGAAGAATTGCAACAAGAACTTGAAGAAAAACAAGAGCTATTAAAAGATAGATTAGTTGCTATTTATGAGGAAGGCCAAATTACATTTTTAGATGTATTATTATCTTCAGATAGTATTTGGGATTACTTTGCTATGGAAGTAAGAATGCAAGAAATGGCAGAAGCAGATAACAAAGAGATGGACGAAATAGAAGAAAAGAGCAAACAAGTAGAAAAAGCAAAAAATGAATTAGAACAAAATAAGGCTAAATTAAATTCAAACAAAAAAGACCTAGAATCAAAAGAAGGTAGTTTAAAAATAGCAAAAGTTTCAAAACAAGCAAAAGTAGATACATTAAGTGCTGAAGAAAAGAAATTACAAAAACAAATAGATGAATACAATGCTGAAATTGCTAGACTAGAAAAATTAATTAGAGAACAAGCAAATAAGGCATCAGATGTTTATAGTGGAAGTTTTTCTGGAACACTTGGATGGCCACTTTCAAACAAATCATCAGGCTATAATATAATAACATCAACATTTGGCCCTAGAAGTGCACCAGTAGCAGGTGCAAGTAGCAATCACAGAGGAATAGATATTGCAGTTGGAATAGGTACACCAGTATATGCTTCAGCAGATGGTTATGTTCTTCAAGCTACAAGTTCAAGTGCTAGAGGTAAATTCATACTAATTAAACACGCAAGTGACTTATATACAAGATATCAACATTTAAGTAGTTACTCAGTATCTACAGGACAATATGTAAAAAGAGGACAAAAAATAGGAAATAGTGGGAACACTGGAATTGGTTCAGGAGCACATTTACACTTTGAAATTTTAACAACTCCATATTATATGACAGAAATAAATCCACTTACATGTAGCTTACTAAGCAAACCAAAATTAATTTATCATTAAAAGAAGGGAGGAGAATGCAAAGTATGGTAGGTAAAAAAGTATTATGTGTTCTCCTTGCTATTATTTTATTATTAAGTATTTCTATAGCATCATTTGCAACTAACAATAACATAGAAAACAATATACAAGATAATAATATAGTAAATACAAATAATATAATAAATACAAATGATATAAATGAATTAACAGATCAAAAAAATGAAGCACAAGAAAAAATAGAAGATATAAATTCAAAAATAGAATATGTACAAACTGAAATGTCAAAAGCAGTTTTAGAAATACAAGAACTTGATGATAAAATAAAAAAATATGAGCAAGAAAACATAGAATTAAAGCAAAGACTTGAAAATCTAGAAACATCTATTACAGAAACAACAAAACAATTAGAAATAACTACAGATGAATATAATAAAAAATATAAATTACTAAAAGATAGGCTAGTTACCTTATATGAAGAAGGAGATACTGCCTACTTAGAAGTTTTATTATCAGCTAAAAGTTTATCAGAATTTTTAGGTATGTATTATGCAATGGTTGAAATAGCAGAATATGACAATGCTTTAATAGATGAAGTAGATGCAAAAAGAAAATCAATTGAAAACTCAAAACAAAAACTAGAAAATGAAACTGCAGAAGTTAAAGTTTTAAAAGTACAGGCAGAACGTTCAGAAACTATTTTAAAAAATACAAAAATTTTACAAGAAGGAAATATAGAAAAATTATCTCAAAAAGAAAAAGAGCTTAATGATGAAATACAAAAATATAAAAATGATATAGCATTAATAGAATCAAAAATTCAAGAACTTAATGGTTATACTGGTGATATTAATATCCAATATACAGGTGGAATAATGATTTGGCCAGTTGCAGTTACTGGTTCAAGAATAACATCATATTATGGAACAAGAGAACACCCAATTGAAGGAATTATTAAACTTCACCAAGGAATAGACATAGGAAGTATAGGCTTTGGAGCACCAGTTGTAGCAGCAGCAGATGGAGTTGTAACTTTTGCTGGCGAACTTGGCTCTTATGGTAATTGCGTAATGGTATATCATGGAGATGGACTTACAACTTTATATGCACATGGACAAGAAATAATAACTAAAAATGGAGCAGAAGTTAAACAAGGTGATGTTATTATGAAAGCTGGAAGTACAGGAAATTCTACAGGACCGCACTTACACTTTGAAGTTAGAATAAATGGAGTTACAACTAACCCTTTAAACTATGTAAAAGCACCATAAAATAAATCTGAAATAGAAATTTCAGCAAAGCAGGAGAAGAGCTCCTGCTTTCATATTGAAAATATTATTAATTTTTAATAGAAAAAATTAATATCATATTGTAAAATGAATTATAATAATATTATAAGAATATTTATAAGAAAGAGGATTTAAAATGGAAAAAAACACTGCACAAAAAGTATATAAATGGATAATGCTAATATTAATAATCATTATCATTACTTCACTACTTACTGCATTTGCAACATATCAATATTTAACTAATGGAGGTAGAATATTAGGCTACCAAAAAGCAACTTCACTTAGCGGACTAGAATATACACTTTCTAGATTTAGAAGTGAACTAGAAGAAAAGTATATAGGAGAAATTAATGACGAAGAATTAATTAATGGTGCAATAAAAGGTTATATTTCAGCTTTAGGAGATCCATATACTACTTATTATACAAAAGAAGAAATGGATAAAATAATGACAGAAACAGAAGGAAACTTTGTTGGAATTGGAATATATATGACATTAGATAAAGAAAATAATGCAATATTAGTTATTAAACCAATGGAAAATTCTCCAGCAGAAGAAGCAGGAATATTAGCAGGAGATCTTATAACAAAAGTAGATGGAGTAGAATGTTCTGGAGATGAATTAGAAGAAGTATCTAATAAAATTAAAGGAGAAGCTGGAACAAAGGTAACCTTAGAAATACTACGTAATGGAGAAACAAAAACTATAGAATTAACTAGAAGAAAGGTACTAATTAGTCGTATTACTACAAAAGTAATTAATAATAATATTGGCTATATTTCAATTTCAGATTTTGATGGAGAATGTGCAGCTGAATTTAAAACTAAATATGAAGAACTTAGCAAAAAAGGAATTAAAAAATTAATTATAGACATTCGTAATAATGGTGGCGGAATTGTAGATGAAGCAACTAAAATAGCAGATTTTATAACAGAAAAAAATAGTGTTTTATTAATAACAAAAGATAAAAACGAAAATGAAGATATTACTAAATCTAAAAGTGATCCAATTATAAAGATGCCAGTAGTATTACTAATAAATGAATATTCTGCTAGTGCTTCTGAAATTTTAGCAGGTGCTTTAAAAGATAATACAAAAGCTACTTTAATAGGTACAAAAACTTATGGAAAAGGAGTTATACAAGAACTTCATAGATTATCAGATGGAAGCGGGCTAAAGATTACAACAAATGAATATTATACACCAAATAGAAATGTTATTAATAAAGTTGGAATAGAGCCAGACATAAAAATAGAACTTCCAGATGAATTTAAGGCACAAACGGAAATACCAGAAGAAAAAGACACACAATTACAAAAGGCAATTGAAACATTAAAAGAAATTAATTAAACTTATGAATTTACAATATTATAAAGACATATATGTAAAGAATAATTTAATAAAGTTAATTTTACTAAAAGCAACATCTAAAAAAAGATGTTGTTTTTTTATTTTCTAGGGAAATGCATTTTTTAAATGCATTTTTCCTAGAAAACAAGGTTAAGTTTTTTTGAGTGTGCGGTTTGCAAAGCAAACCTGTACATGTGACGAAGCCACTTTTCTTATTGTATAAGAAGTTTATATATGATATTACTTTAACAAATTTGAAATTAACATAAAAACATGCTATAATAAAAGAAGTACATTGAAAATTGAAAAAATTCCAATTTCATTATATTTATAGGAGGGAAAATAGCATGTTACCTATTAGTAATTACAAGAGCGAAATCATAACTGCAGTACAAAGTCATGATTTCACAATTGTAACTGCTGAAACAGGTTCTGGTAAGTCAACCCAAATTCCGCAGTACTTAGCTGATTATTATCAGCAGGTAATAGTAACGGAGCCACGGATTATGGCTGCCAAAACCCTGGCAAAACGAGTGTCAGAAGAAATGGGAGTAGAACTTGGCAAAGAAGTTGGTTATAAAACCGGCTATGACAAATGTTCTTCTCCTGACAGCAAAATTTTATTTTGCACAGATGGACTCCAGCTTATAAGAACTATACTCAGCTCAGATACCAAACAGGAAAATGTTCTCATAATTGATGAAGCTCATGAGTGGAATCTCAACATTGAGACTCTAATTGCATGGTGCAAATTCATGAAAGAGAACTGGAACACAAAAGTTGTTGTAATGAGTGCAACAATGGATACTGTAGCACTTGCTAATTATTTTGGCGAAGATGTTGCAGTATTAAGTGTTCCTGGGAAAAACTACGATGTAAGTGTAGAAGAAAAAAGCGAAGGTTACCTTATTAGCACCATTCTGAAAAAAGTATCGGAAGGAAAAAATATTTTAGTCTTTGTCGCAGGTAAAAAGGAAATCTATGACGTAATAGGACAGTTGTCTAAAGCAAATGCCGTAGTATTACCATTACATGGCGAAATGGACTGGGATGACCAGAAAAAGTGCTTTGCAAGGTATAATCTTCCAAAGGTAATTGTAGCAACTAATGTTGCTCAAACATCACTTACAATACCTGATATTGATGTTGTAGTCGATACAGGTAAGGCGAAAATTTCTATTGCAGAGTATGGAATCCAAGGACTATTTTTGAAGGACATTAGTAAGGCTGATATTCTTCAGCGCAAAGGCCGAGCCGGTAGAACCAAGAACGGAGAATATATTTTGTGTTCAAATACAAAAATTGATTGGAGGAAAGACTATACTCTTCCTGAAATTCAAAGAAGTATTTTGGACCGAGTTGTTCTTCAACTTGCCTCTATTGGATTGGATGCTGAGCGGCTTAGTTTTTTCCATCAGCCTAATATTAGTGAAATTCGAAACGCAAAAAAAGAACTTAGAAATCTAGGAGCATTTGATGAAAACAATAAAGTAACAGAAATTGGCTACAAGATGGTAAAAATGCCGGTATCTGTTCAGCTTGCTAGAATGATAATAGAAGCTGAAAAATATGGTGTTACAGAATCGGTTATGACCATTGCAGCCATAATAGAGATGGGAGGTCTTTTAAGCAAAGAAGGAAGCTACAGAAATTTTACAAGCGAAGATACCAGTGATTTACTAGCAGAATTTGATGTGTGGAATAAAATAAACCAAATGGACTGGATTGATTTTGAAGGTTTAGGAATCAAGAAGAAAAATTTCTTCAAGATCAAAGAACATATTCAAAAGCTTCACGAAGCATTGGATGGAGTCGTAGATATGACAGACGCCGATGATAGAGAAGCAATTTTAAAATCCTGTCTTTCTGGATTAGTTTCACATATCTACATTAGTAGCAGTACTTGGGGCAGTCGAATTGAATTTGAAGGAATAGAGGAGTGTTCGCTTAAACTTGACAAAAAGAGCTGCGTAGGAGTTTATACTTCAGGAGTTATTGTAGTAGGTAAGCCGAAAAAAATTGAATTTGAGGATCACTTTGGCTGCCGCATGAGCATGACTCTTGTAAGCTTTGCAAGTAAGATTGATGTTGACACACTTATTGAGCTTTCTCCGAATTCAGTCCGAAAAGAAACAAATCTCAGCTATTCAGCTGGAGACGATGCTGTTGCAGTACAAACTCGGTTATTCTTCGCTGGACATAATATAAAAAATGAAATACATATCGACAAAAATCATCCGGATTATAATAGACTTAAAGAGGAATATGAAGAAAAACGGAGACTAATTAGAAAGCAAAACGAAGAATACCTGGGAATTGGCTACAATACACAGAGACACGAAGAGTACGGACAATCCACAATACTATTCAACCAAAAAGAGTATTCTGTTCATTACTGGGAGTCTGGTATAAGCACAAAACCATGCATTTATGTAAATGATGAAGAACTATATAACAGTAAAGAAGATGTTGAACTTTTTTTGGATGATGGAAGAAAAGTACATTTTATGTACAATGGAATAATCAAAACCTATATAAGAGAAAGCATTGAATCTTTGAAAAGTGCTGTGGAGTATGACCGTATTCAGAGTATTCGTAGACAAAAAAAGTATCAGTACTCAAATATAAATGTAGCAACCATTGAAGCCGTTTTGAAAAATCAAAGCAAACTCGGAGAAACGGTGTTAACTACCAAAAATGGTGGTTACAGCAATGAGCCTATACTTGCTTATGTATGTCTCCTGAAAAGAGGTAGCACAGTATCTTTGGAAATTGTAAATGACGAGGAAACTGCAAACCTTAATACAGATGAGTCAATAAAGTATTTGTTTAGGCAAGAAGTTGAAACAAAATATTCTGACGGTAAGTTTAGCCACCAGAAAGGTAAAAAGAAAAAAATCCTTACCGATGAAGAAAAGAAGGTGAAAGAGGAATTTTACTCTCTTGTAAGAGAGTGCATGTCAGACGTTTCTATTAAAAATGCTAATGAGTACCTGTCGTTACTCGAAGAGTACTATCAGGAACTTATGCATTAATTATAGAAGCATAAAAAAAGCAGGGGCTACCTAATTAGGTGCCCTCTGTTTTTTTTAATAATATATAAAACAATTACAAAATGCACAATTTAAATAAAATCAAATTTTTTAAAAATATGTATTGACAATTTTTTTAAAATTTAGTATACTTAGAAAGTCATCGGAAATGGGCGCATAGCTCAGCTGGGAGAGCATCTGCCTTACAAGCAGGAGGTCATAGGTTCGAGCCCTATTGCGCCCACCATTTTCTATAAATATTTAGTATTGCTAAATATTTTTTTATTAAATTATGGCCTGGTAGTTCAGTTGGTTAGAACGCTAGCCTGTCACGCTAGAGGTCGACGGTTCGAGCCCGTTCCAGGTC
>CANQUT010000001.1 GCA_947627105.1 uncultured Clostridia bacterium | reverse complement strand
TTTGGATCCCATCTTCTTGTTTGATGTCCAAAGTGAACACCAGCTTCTAGTAATTGTTTCATTGCAACTACTGCCATAATTAAATTCCTCCTTTTAGTTATTCCTCCATATTGCTAATAACGTATAAAAAGACTTAAAGTTTAAGCACTTTTTTTATACTCACAATATGTGTGTATTTTCATAACGAGGAATATTATATCACAAAAAGTGTTGCAAATGCAACACTTTTTTACATTAATTTTATTTTTTTCTTAATTTTATTATATATACTATAAATAAACAAACTGTAACTAATGATACAATATCAGCATAAATATATAATGGTTTTTCTTTATAGTCTACTGTTATTGTTCCAGATTTCTTTTCAGTTAAGTTTACTCTAACTACATTATTATTTCCAATTGTTATATTTAATTTATTTCCATTTTCATCTTTTGCTATATAACCAGGATAGTATAGAAGTGGCACTTCTATATATCCATTATCTACACCACTAGTATAATTTAATACTATTTTACTTCCATTTTTTTCATAATTATTAATAACAATTAAACTATTTGAAGTATTATATTTATTTTCAGAAAATTCTAAAATATTAGTTCCTTCTAAATAATATTCTGGATATGGTACCGGATTATAATTAATAATTTTATACTTCTCTTGTTTTGAATATGGTGCTACAATTATTGTAAAGACTGCTATTGATACTAAACCAATTCCAAATATTATTTTATAATTTTCTATAAAGCTTTTATTATTATCATATTTTGAATCTACATATTTGCCTATAATAATACTCATTGCCATTGTAATTGTTACAGTGGCTGGTCCTAAAAATCTCCATGCAAATTGCATAGTTGCTGATAGCCATTTTATTATTTTAAAGTTTTCTTGTAATTCTTTCCATGGAATAATTGATGTTGAAAGTATTAAAAATGCAAGCCCTAAAATTGTTAATATTTTAACAAATTTATTATTATCATTTCTATTTTTAAATAAGTATATTATACAAATTGGAATTCCAATTGTGCATAGTAAGCCCAATGAAAAATTCATATCGTCTGACATACCTTCACTTATATCTTCTGAAAATCTATAACTTTCAATGTCATCAAATACATTAAATAATTCTGCTGGTATTACATTATCAGAGTCAAATTTATGAACATTTTCTTGTTCTGGCCTTGCTTTTACTGTTAAGTCTAAACTATAGCCTTGCAAAAATGGTACAATAAACCATAAGTTTATTAATATAATTGTAATTCCTGATATTATGATATAAATGTATCTTTTTTCTTTAATTATGTTTTTTATAAAATATAAAAGTATTACTATGCATACTATTGCTGTTGTAATTATACTTAATATATGTGACTGTATAACACAAGTAATTCCTATTACAAATATATACCATTTGTTTTTATTTCCTATGCACAGTTCATATAAGCCCCATATTACTAATGGAAAAAAGGCCAGTGCTAATGTTTCGCCGATAGCGCCTCTTGTATATATTGTTACTAGTCTATAGGTTGCTGTAGCATATATTATTGATGCTATAATTCCTGCTGATGTAGATTTTGAAATTTTTTTAACTGATATATACATAGAAAATACAGCTGCCATATTTATAAAAAATAGCAATATTTTATAAGAAAATTCAATTGATGTATTTAATACTCTTAATATGGCTGGAATATATATAAATAGTTCTGGATAAAACATTGGAACTGCATACCCATAGCCATTATTTACTAAAGGATATACTCTAGCTGGAATATGAAAACTTGCTATTGCACTTTTTAGTCCATTAATTCTCATTAAGTTAAATTCTAGGTCATGAGAATACATAAGGTAATCATTATATAACGGATAACTTATAAATAATACTATTGCTATTAATATAAGGCCTATTTTAGTTTTATTGCTTATATTTTTTTTGAAAAGTAATATTCCTATAGACAATATAGCAACTAACAATAAAAATTCTTGTATATATATATCTGATGTTCCACTTGTATCATTATTAAATTTTAATATAAATAGCATTATTGCAATAATGCTAATAATGCTATATGCTATTATACCTTTTTTTAGTTTCATAAACTTCTCCATTTTTTAACTTTTAAGCAAAATATCTTTTTAATAGTCCATCAAAGCCTCTTCCATGACGTGCTTCATCTTTGCACATTTCATGTACAGTATCGTGTATTGCATCATAGCCAAGTTGTTTTGCCTTTGTTGCAAGTTCTTTTTTACCCATGCAAGCACCATGTTCTGCCATTGCTCTTAAAGATACGTTTTTCTTTGTATCTGGGTAAACTACTTCTCCTAATAATTCTGCAAATTTTGCAGCATGTTCTGCTTCTTCAAATGCATATCTTTTAAATGCTTCTGCTATTTCTGGATATCCTTCTCTATCCGCTTGTCTGCTCATTGCTAAATACATTCCAACTTCTGTACATTCTCCTGTGAAGTTTTCTCTTAATCCTTTAACAACTTCTTCATCTAAACCTTGTGCAACACCAATTACATGTTCATCTGCATAAGATTTTTCTTCTGTTTGTTCTTTTAATTCAAATTTATCTTTTGGAGCACCACATTGTGGGCATTTTTCTGGAGCTTCTTCTCCAAAGTGGATATAACCACATACTTTACATACATAAGCTTTCATTGTTTTTTCCTCCTAATTTATATTTTTATGAAATAACTAAAAATTTTATTTCATATTTAATTTTTTATGACATTTAAAATAATAAAATATTTTTTCTAAAAAAGCAAGATTTTTTAGAAATTAAATTTTTTAAATATTTTAATATTTTTTGTATCTTTTTGTATTTTTTTATGATATACTTTCTTATTATAAGAGTTTTGATTTACAGAAGAGTAATTTGACATACATTTTATATATTTTTTAGGAGGCTTAAGTATATGAATTTTAATAAATGTTGTCGTTGTGGATGTTTTTTTGTTTCAGAAAATGCAGTATGCCCAAATTGTGAGCAAAAAGATAATGCAGAAATAAACAGATTAAAAAATTATATTGAAGAAAATATAAATAATGCTGATGTTTATAATATGAATAATGTTATTTCTTGTACAGGAATTACAGCTAATAATTTAAATCGTTTTTTAGCTCAAGAACAGTTTGCTGATTTTGCAAGTCAAATTGAAAAAAGAGAATTAGATTAAAAAATATCGAAAGTGTCTAACTTTTTGGGTTCAGTTCATTTTAGCCACTTTCGATATTTTTAGTTATGATATTACTTTTAAAATATTTTTCTTTAATTCTGGCTTTTTTTCTTGTATTTCATAAACCATTTTTAAATTTTGTGCTTGAGTTTTTGCTAATTCTTCATTATTTGCATGAATATATGCTAATGTTTCTCCTTTTTGAACACTGCTTCCTATTTTCTTTTCTAAAATAATTCCTACTTCTGGTAAAATAATATCTTCTTTTTTTATTCTTCCTGCACCCAAATTCATAGATATTTCTCCTACTTTTTGAGCATTTAAGCTATTAACATATCCACTTTTTTTAGCTAATACAGGAATTATATATTTAGCTTTTTTAAAATTTTGTGTATTTTCCAAAAAGCTTATATTCCCACCTTGTGATGATACCCATTTTTTTAATTTTTCAAATGCTTTTCCATTTTGTATATTTTCTAATATTTTTTGCTTGTTTTCTTCTATGTTTTGACCTTTTCCTGCTAACTTTATCATATAACTTCCTAATTCTAGTATTACTTCTTTTACATCTTGCTCCATATTTCCTTTTAAAAATTCCACCGCTTCTATAACTTCCAAAGAATTTCCTACTGCTTTTCCTAATGGTTCTTCCATATTTGTAATTACACAAACTGTTTCTTTATTAGCTAAATTTCCTATTTTTTTCATCATGCTAGCTAAATTTTCCGCATCTTTTATATTTTTCATAAAAGCTCCGCTTCCACAAGTTACATCTAATACAATTTTGTTAGCACCTGAAGCTATTTTTTTGCTCATAATACTAGAACTAATAAGTGGTATACTTTCTGTTGCAGATATAACATCTCTTAAAGCATATAATTTTTTATCTGCTGGAGCTAAATTTAGTGTTTGGCCAATTACAGATATACCATTTTTCTTAACATTTTGTATAAATTCTTCTATTGTAAGATTTGTTCTATATCCAGGAATGGATTCTAATTTATCTATTGTTCCACCAGTGTAGCCTAGTCCTCTACCAGACATTTTTGCAACTGGAATATTAAATGATGCAATTATTGGAGCTAAAATTAAAGTTACTTTATCGCCTATTCCTCCTGTAGAATGTTTATCTACAACTGTTCCTAATTCTGATAGATCTAAAATATCTCCAGAATGTGCCATGGCAAGTGTTAAGTTTGTAGTTTCTTCTTCATTCATATCATTTATATAAATTGCCATTACTAAAGCTGCTGCTTGGTAATCTGAAATAGTTCCGTTTGTATAGTTTGTAACAAAATATTCAATTTCTTCCTTATTAAGCTCTAATTTATCTCTTTTTTTAGCTATTATTTCTTGAATATTCATTTTAAGAATCACCCTTTCTAGATCTAAATAGATGAACTTCTTTATATATATAAAAAATTTTTATATAAAATGTGTTATAAATGTTTTTCTATGAAGTGGGCATGGGCCATATTCTTTAAGAGCATTAATATGCTTTGCTGTTCCATAACCTTTATGTGCTTCAAACCCATATTGTGGGTAAACTTCATCCCATTTTCTCATTATTCTATCTCTAGTAACTTTTGCAATTATAGAGGCACATGCTATTGAATAACTAATTGCATCTCCATGAATAATAGATTTATATGGGATTCCATCTGTATCTATTCTAGTAAGTGCATCTACTAAAATAATCTCTGGTTTTTGCAAACCTTTTTTAGCTAACTTTTCTTCTGCTTTTTTTATAGCTATTGTTAAGCCTTTTTTTGTAGCTTGCAAAATGTTTATTTCGTCTATTTCTGTTTGATTAATGATTCCAATTCCATAACTAATTGCTTCATTTGTAATAATTTCATATAAATTTTCTCTTTTTTTCTCTGATATTTTTTTTGAATCATTTATGCCTTCTATCATAGAATTTTCTGGCATTATACAACATGCTACAACTACTGGGCCTGCTAAAGGTCCCCTACCAGCTTCATCAATTCCTGCAATTAGTTTTATTCCTTTTTTATAAAATTCTTTTTCTTCTTTTTTTAAATTAGTTAATCTTTCTAATTCTTTTTCTTTCATTATTATTCCTCATTTATATCTGTTTCTAAATTTTCTATTTGTTTTAATTCATAATAAGTATTTCCATCAGAATAAGTAAATCCCTTTGTATAATAAACTTCATTTGTAGTGTATTCTACAATATAATAAGTGTTTTCTTCTAATGCAACTTTTTCTAGCCCAAGTTCTTCTAAATTTTCTTTATTTAACACATAATATTTTTTGTCTTTTTCATTAATATCAATATTTTCTTTTTCTATAAATTGTTTAATGGTTTCATTTTCCTGCATGTCTAAGAGTTTTGTTCCCTTTAGTATTTCTTCATTTTTCTTTTCTAAGGTATATTCCCCTTGTATTGTTTTTACTTTAGCTTGAACTAAAAGCATATCTGTTTTAATGTCTTCTAAACATTCTTTGGCATATTGCATTCTAGCATAATATACTACAGCAAAAACTAATGCAGTAATAACTACTACTAAAATTGCAGTTGTTATTAAGGTCATTGCCTTTTCGCTTTTCATTTTAATTCTCCTTCTCTTGCTTTATTTAATGTATATTTTTTAATACTATATCATAAAAATACAAATTGAGCAATAATAGATTTTAGTCAAAATGGAGCTTAAGCATATACTCTTTTCGAAATAAGAATACATATTTAAGCTCCATTTTGAAATCAAGTGAATTTTTTACACTATATTTTTGAAATAAATTTTAAGATGACATTTTTGATAGCCTTTTTGTGTCATTACTAGAAATTGTTTCTAAGGCTGCAATTCTAATAGAATGAGTTTGAGTTATTTTCTCTAAGCTTTCTACTTTTCCTTCTAATTTTTCTTGTTTTTGTTGATGCATAGAATAGCCATCAAAAAGTGCCGGTATTTTATTTGTAACTGCATCTTCAACAATAAGCATAGTTCTTTGAAAGCTTCTCATCATTTCTTTTAATTCTTTAATGTCTTCATCATGTTGTTTTAAAATGGCTTTAATCTCTTTAATGTCTTCATCGTGTTGTTTTAGAATAGCTTTGATATCTTTAATGTCTTCATCGTGTTGTTTTAGAATAGCTTTGATATCTTTAATGTCTTCATCGTGTTGTTTTAAAATGGCTTTGATATCTGCCATAACTTCGCTGTGTTCTTGCAATGTAGTTTTAACTTCTGTCATTTCTTTTTCGTAAACATCTTTTGTTACACATTCATCTAATTTAGCTTTGATCTCTGCCATAACTTCGCTGTGTTCTTGCAATGTAGTTTTAACTTCTGTCATTTCTTTAGTTAATTGATTCTCCATATGTTTCACCACCCTTCTTTTAAAATTTCAAGTTGTATTAACTTGATAGAAAATATTATAACAAGTTTTATTTTTATAATCAACCTTTTTATTAAAATTTACCAATAAATTTTACGACATTTTTCTACATTTTTTGCAGTACGGAATGAACTAAAAAAAATACAAAATATTCACATTTTTTTCACAAATATATTGTATGATAATAGTGTTTTAAGATATTATATTATTTAAGATAATTAAAAATTTTGGAGGTAAAACAATGGATGACAATGAAAATAATAATGTAAACAATCAAACTTTTAAAAATGTAACTTCAACTAATGCGCAAACAAGCTATAAAGCTTTTTATGGTGAAAACAAAAATCAAAAATCTGGTGGTGCCGGTTTTGGCAAAACAGTAGTGCTTCCTTTTGTATGTGGCATTTTAGGTGCTACAATAGTTATTGGAAGTTCTATTACAATTCCTAGTTTAAAGCAATTAATAGTGCAAAAGTTAGTTACTGCACCATCTAATTCTTCTAGTGAAAATAGTAATAATAATTCTACTGCTAATTTAAATACTTTGGCTATTTCTTTGCAAAGCTATTCAGATACAGCTATAGGAGTTGCAAAAAAGGTTCAACCTTCTATTGTTGCTATAACTGTAGAATACTCTGTTAACTCTATTTTTAACAGAAATCCACAAACTGCAACTGCAAAAGGTTCTGGTATTATAATTAGCGAAGATGGCTATATTTTAACGAATAATCATGTTGTAAGTTCATCTAGTTCAAGTTCTTTTTATGAAATTGAAGAAGCTAGTAAAGTAACTGTTAAATTATATAATGATGATACTGAATATGAAGGAAAAATTATTGGTACAGATAGTCAAACTGACTTGGCAGTTATTAAAATTGAAAAGGATGGATTAACTGTTGCTGAGCTTGGAGATTCTGATTCTGTTCAAGTTGGAGAATTTGCAATGGCAATTGGTAGCCCTTTAGGCCTAGATAACAGTGTAACTGCCGGTATTGTAAGTGCAGTAAATAGAGAAGTTTCTGATGAAGATGGTAATAAATATGTTGCTATTCAAACTGATGCTGCAATCAACGCAGGAAACAGTGGTGGAGCTTTAGTAAATAGCAAAGGTCAAGTAATAGGCGTAAATACCTTAAAACTTTCTGGCACTGGTGTAGAAGGCGTTGGATTTGCAATTCCTATTAATTCTACTAAAGATATTTATGAGCAATTAATTGAATATAGTAAAGTAAAAAGACCATATATTGGAATTAGTGGAACTGATTTAACCGAAGATTTAGTAAAGAAAAATAATTTACCAACTCTTGGTATTTATATTCGTACAATTGATGAATTTTCTGCTGCTGAAAAGGCTGGATTAAAAATAGGCGATATTATTACTGAGGCAGATGGTAAAAAAGTTACTAAAGTAGATGAATTAAATGAAATTAAAAATCAGAAAAAAATAGGAGATACAATTAAATTAAAAGTTAATCGTGACGGAAAAGAAAAGGAATTTACAGTTACTTTACAAGAACAACCTTAACTTAATAATGAATTTTTCGAACTTTTTGTAATTGATACAAAAAGTTCGATTTTTTAAATTTTTTTAGAAGAAGGCAAAAAGTTTGATTTTTTTTTAACTTTTTTATACAAAAACAAAAAGTTAAAATTTTTACAGACAACAGCAAAAAAATTAAAAAGTAGCCAATTCTCTTTTGGCTACTTTTTTGAAAATAAAAGGGGATGTTTTACTAATTTATAGTCAACAACGGAGTAACTTTATTATTGACTACATATATAATATACTAAAGTTATTTGTCTATACTGTGAACAACAAGTGATAAGTTAGAAAATAAAAATAAATTATTTCCTAGTTATAAATATATTTTTGTGGGTTCACACTGCTTCCATTTATTCTAATTTCAAAATGTAAATGGTTACCTGTTGAGTTACCTGTTGAACCAACTGCACCAATTACATCCCCAGCTTTTACTTCGTTTCCGACTTTTGCATATAGTTTGCTACAATGTCCATAATAAATTTCAACACCATTTCCACAATTTACAATAACTAAGTTTCCATAGCTTCCTTTATAGCCGGACCATGTAACAGTTCCATCTGCTGCAGCTTTAATTTTTGTACCATAAGGTGCTGCAATGTCTAGCCCTGTATGTGCATGTGAACGTATACTTTCTCTACTTCCAAATCTGGATGTTATTATACCTGTAATTGGTTTTTGAGCTAAATAAACTCCATTTACAGAAGAAGATTTTATTTTTTCTAACTCGCCAGATATTTCTTTTTCCGCTGTTTTAGCATTTACTGTTTTATATTCATCTTTATTTTGTGTATAAACTTCATTAATTCCAACTTCTAATTTAACTTCAGAATACTTGTTTTTTATTTCTTTAGTTAAATTTTCAGCTTCTTCTAGTGTGTTTACTATAGATTTTTGCTTATTATCTATTGTAACAGCATAATATTTATAGGTAATTTTGGTTTGATCTTGTATTTTAGCAATTATTTCATTTTCATTTACTTCTTCTTTTTTATTTACAAAAGCAAATTCATATTTTACTGTAACACCATCTATAGCTACAATATTTTCAGATTCATTATTATATATTAGCTCATTTACTTTTGCTTCAAAGTTATTTTTATTATTTATATATCCTAATTTTTCTCCATTTGCACTAACTATGCATACTGGTTTATATTTTATGAAAATTATTGTCATAACAATAAATAAAGCAATTGCTATTAGATTTATACATCTAATCATTTCTTTTGTGTAATATTTTATTTTATTGTTTAAAATAAATTTCACTCTCCTTTTTCGTTACACACGACATCTTTAATTATACCATATATTTTGCGTAATTTCAAATAATTTATACCTATAAATACCATTCATATTTATCTAATTAAAATTTATTACTTTTAAAATTGGGATTTATATATGCTTTTCTCTTGTTTTCTCTCGTTTTCTTTTATTTTCTTCATTTTTCATATAATTAATTTTAATAACTTTGTTTAGCCTCTTCTTTTGAGTAAATTATTTTTCCAAATCTAATTTCATTTATTTTTTTCTGCATTTCCATTATTATAAGTGGCATTATTGAAATTCCTACAGTATATAGCCACTGAATACCTGTTAATGGAACTAATTTAAATAAATTTGCAATAGGTGGAATTACTACAACTATAACTTGCAACAAGCTTCCTAAAATAAATGCCCCTAATAAATATTTATTTTCTAAAAATCCTACTTTAAATAAAGATTCATCTGTTTTAATATTAAAACTATGTACTAATTCTAAAAGTCCTAAAGATGCAAATGCCATTGTTCTTCCAACTTCCACATTATATAAATAATTTCCAATACTAAAACTAAATAATGTTAATATTCCAAGCATTGTCCCTTCTGCAAATATTTTTGCCCATAATCCATCTGCGAAAATTCCTTTTTTACTATCTCTTGGCTTTTTATTCATAATATCTTTATCTGGCTTTTCTAGTCCAATAGCAATTGCTGGAAGTGAATCTGTTACTAGGTTTATCCATAATAATTGTATTGCAAGTAATGGCGATTTTATACCTAATAAAAGTCCTAAAAATATAGTAACAATTTCACCAATATTAGTAGCAATTAAAAAATGAACTGCTTTTTTAATATTATCAAAAATATTTCTTCCCTGTTTTACTGCTTCAACTATTGTTACAAAATTATCATCTGTTAATACCATATCTGCTGCATTTTTAGCAACATCTGTGCCGTTTTGGCCCATTGCAATACCAATATCTGCTTGTTTTAAAGCTGGTGCATCATTTACACCATCTCCTGTCATTGCAACTACTGCTCCTGTTGATCTATAACTATTTACAATTTTTACTTTATGCTCTGGAGTAACTCGTGCAAAAACTGAATAATTCATAATATTCTTTTTTAAAACATTGTCTGGAATTTCATCTAATTCTTCCCCTGTTATGCTTAAGTCTCCAGTTTTTAATATTCCAAGTTCTTTTGCTATTGCATTAGCTGTTGCAATATGATCACCTGTAATCATTACTGTTTTTATTCCTGCTTTTCTACAAGTTGCTACTGCCTCTTTTACACCTTCTCTTGGTGGATCTATCATTCCTATTAGTCCAACAAAATTTAAGTTTTGCTCTATATTCTTACTATCTATTACATTTGGCAGATTACTTACATCTAAATAGCTAATTGCAAGAACTCTTAAGGCTTTTTCAGCCATTTGCAAGTTTTGTTTTTCTAGGCTCTTTAAAATAGTATTATCTAATGGAATTAACTTTCCATCTTGATAAATTTGCTTGCACCTTTTTAATAATACATCTGGTGCCCCCTTTGTAATTATACGATAACCTGAATATGTTTTGTGAATAGTTGTCATCATTTTTCTGTTAGAATCAAATGGAATATCTGCTACTCTATTCATTACATTATATAACTGTTCTTTATTTTCTCCTAATTCTAGGGCTTTATTTACAATAGCAACTTCGGTTGGCTCTCCATTTACTTCTATCTTTCCATTACTTTGAAAAACATCTACATCTGTACACATTGTGGCAAGTTGCATTATCCATTTTGAAAAACTGCTATCGGTAATTTCTCCATTGCTACTTACAATATTTGTTACTTGCATTTTATTTTGGGTTAATGTTCCTGTTTTATCTGAGCAAATAACACTACTGCTTCCCAAAGTTTCTACAGCTGGAAGTTTACGAATAATACTATTTTTCTTTGCCATTTTTGTAACTCCAATAGAAAGCATAATAGTAACTATTGCAGGAAGTCCTTCTGGAATTGCTGCAACTGCTAGTCCAACAGATGTCATAAACATTTCTATAGGCTCAATTTTCTTCATAATTCCAATTAAAAATATGAAAACGCAAATTACTAAGCATGCAATTCCTAACGTTTTCCCTACTTGTCCTAACTTTTTTTGAATTGGCGTTTCTGGTGATTCATTTACTAAAATCATTTTAGCAATTTTGCCTACTTTTGTGTTCATACCAGTTTCTGTTACTATCATCTCGCCATGACCATTTACTACTATTGTTGTGCTAAAGGCCATATTTACCATATCTCCTAAAACTGCTTTTTCTGGCAATATACTACTTGCTTCTTTTAAAATTGGAACATTTTCACCTGTTAAGCTAGCCTCTTCTATTTTTAAATTAGAAGAAAATATTAATCTTCCATCTGCAGGTACATAGTTTCCAGCCTCTAAAATTACAATATCGCCTGGAACTACTTCTTCTCCTTTTATTGTAAGTACTTTTCCATCTCTTCTTACTTTACAAGTTGGTGCAGACATTTTCTTAAGAGCCTCTAGTGACTTTTCCGCTTTTGTTTCTTGCACTAAGCCCATAATAGCATTAAAAACAACAATGGCAATAATTATAATTGAATCAAAATAATCATTACTTCCTTCTAACCTGGCTACTACTGCTGATATAACAGAGGCAATAAGTAAAATAATAATCATGAAATCTTGAAATTGTTTCAAAAATCTAATTATAATTGATTGTTTTTTTTGCTTATCTAACTCATTTAAGCCATACTTTTTTCTTCTTTCTTCTACTTCTTTACTGTTTAAGCCGTTACTTAAGTTTGTTTTTAATTTTTGCTCAACCTCTTTTGCTGATAATGTATGCCACATTTTAATTTCCTCCTTACATAAAATTAATCTTTTGCAGTTATACTTTTTAGTATTATATGAGGCTTGTCTTAAAATTATGACAATAAATGAGCTAAGTTAGCTTCTTTGCCACTTACAAATCATTGTATGGGTATAAAAAAATAGAGTAAAGGTATGAGACCTTTACTCTATGGAGTGCTTAAGAATCAAAATAGCTTAATTACTTCTTTCAAATCTCTAAGTGCATCGACTTCGGAGATATAAGTAATCTCTGTTCGGCTTGAAGGAATTCCACGTGCTAACCTGCTCACTTTTGCAGTTTTTTCATACAGCAGAATAATCGGAATTCCTTTTTCGCTTGCCATTTCGAGCTCTGCTCCGACGCCAAGAGAAGGTTCGCCAACATAGGCAATTATAAGGCTCGAAGATTGTACCCTTTCCTTGTCTATGCGGTATACTTCTTTTGGGCTTACGTCAGGGTTCTTCACGGGGTCTGTGTGTAAGTGAGGAATATACGGCTCATAGCCAAGCTCACTTACAACCTCACCAATCTTCTCGTAGAATTCTCTCCGACCAGAATTGGTGAGTGCACCAGAGACATACACTCGCTTTTTCAAGCTTCTACACTCCTTTCATAATTCATTCTTTTTAAGAATGTATAAATATTGTATCATATTTTATGGAAACTTGCAATTACTTTATTTAAATCTTGATTTTTGGGTATATTTAGTATAATATATAGGTGTTATTAAATGCTAAAATACATTTAGGAGGAGAAAATGAAATTATATTTATTAAAAGACTATATTTCTGCTTTACAAAAAGAAGATTTAATAGATTGTATTCCATCTGAAATAGATTTTTCTATTTTAGAAAATACAGCGATTGAAAAACTTAGTCACAATTCTAAAGATATTATTCCTAATACTTTATATGTTTGCAAAGGCTTAAATTACAAGCCTGAATACCTAGAAGAAGCAATTAAAAATGGGGCTATTTGTTATGTTGCAGAAAAAGAAAATGTTACTAAACCTAATTTTCCTCATATTGTAGTAAAAGATATTAGAAAAGCTCTAGCATGTTTATCTTGTATGTATTATGACTATCCTGCTAAAAAAATTAATATGATTGGTATTACTGGAACAAAAGGAAAATCTACTACTGCTTACTATATTAAAAGCATTTTAGATAACTATATGAAAGAAAATGGTATGCCAGATACTGCAATTCTTTCTTCTATTGATGCTTATGATGGAAAAAGCTGCAAGGAATCTTTAATTACTAGTCCTGAATCAATTGAAATTCAAGAACATATATGTAATAGTGTTGATTGTAATATGAAAAATTTTGTTATGGAAGTTAGTAGCCAAGCCCTTATGCTAAATAGAGTTCACGATATTTACTATAAAGTTGGCGTATTTTTAAATATTTCTGAAGACCATATAAGTGCTATTGAGCATCCTAATTTTGAAAACTATTTTGAATGTAAATTAAAAATATTTAACCAAACAGAAACAGCTTGTGTTAACCTAGATTCAGACTATTCTGACATTATTTTGGAAAATAGTAAAAAAGCTAAAAGAGTTATTACATTTAGTACCAAAGATGAAAATGCAGATGTTTATGCATATAACATACAAAAACAAGGGCATAATGCAATTTCTTTTAGAGTAAGAACTCCTAAATTTGAACAGGACATGCTCCTTACTATGCCAGGTTTATTTAATGTTGAAAATGCCTTAGCTGCAATAAGTATTGCAATTAGTTTAAATATTCCTTATTCTAATATTTATGAAGGGCTAAAAGTTGCTCGTGCAAGTGGAAGAATGGAATCTCATGTAAGTAAAGATGGAAGTATTATTGTTATTGTAGATTATGCACATAATAAACTGAGTTTTCAAAAGTTATATGAATCTACTAAACAAGAATACCCAGATAAAAAAATTGTTACTGTTTTCGGCTGCCCTGGTGGTAAAGCTCAAATTCGTAGAAGAGACTTAGGAACTTTAGCAGGTATAAATTCAAATATTAGTTATTTAACTGCAGAAGACCCAGGTCCTGAAGATACTGTTGAAATTTGCAAAGAAATTGCAGGTTACATTACTAAAGAAAATGGAAATTACAAGATTATAGAAGATCGTGGAGAGGCTATTAAAAATGCAATTTTGGAAAATCCAAATAGTGTTATTTTAATTACTGGAAAGGGTAATGAAACAAGGCAAAAATATGGTAAGCAATATCTTCCATGCCTTACAGATACAGAGTATGCTACAGAAGCTTTAGAAGAATATGATAAGAAAATTTCGTAAACAAAATATGTCGAAATTATTCTTAAATATGTTAATATTTTATATTAATTTTTATAAAAAAAAACAAAAATATATTGACAAAATTCATTATATTTTTGCTTTTTTATTTTATTCATAAAGTCTACAAAACTTAAAATAATGTTTTAGTTCATATCTATTTAGCTGACCTGTCCCTAAGTGCTTGAGAATAAGCATTTGGACCTGTCCCCAATCTAATTGAAAGCAATTTACTAATACCGTTTTCCTCCATTGTAATACCATAAACTGTGTCTGCAGCTTCCATTGTTCCTTTTCTATGTGTTATTACTAAAAATTGTGTTTCTTTGCAGAATTTCTTTAAATATTCTGCAAAACGGTATACGTTTACATCATCTAGTGCTGCTTCAATTTCATCTAAAATACAGAATGGTGCAGGATTTATTTGAAGTATTGCAAATAAAAGTGCAATTGCTGTAAAAGCTTTTTCCCCACCTGAAAGCAGCATCATGTTTTGCAATTTTTTTCCTGGTGGTTGAACATTTATATCTATTCCACATTCTAGAATATTTGCTTCATCTTCTAATATTAGTTCTGCCTTTCCACCACCAAATAATTCGTTAAATACACTATTAAAGTTTTTGTTTATTTGTGCAAATTTTTCTTTGAATTGCATTTTCATATTTTCTGTTATATCTGTAATTACTTTTCTTAATTTTGCGGCTGTGTTTTCTAAGTCTAGCCTTTGCTCTGATAAGAAGTTATATCTTTCTTTTGTTTTTTTGTATTCTTCAATAGAATCAATATTAATGCTTCCTAAGTCTTTGATTTTATCTCGTAAATTTTTTACTTGTTTTTGTGCAGATGCAACGTTTTCTGTTTTTTTATAGTTTTCTACTGCATTTGGCGTTAATTCATATTCGTTCCATAGTTCTTCTGTTAATTCATTTATATCTTCTTCTATTTTCGATTTTTTTACATCTAGTTTTACTATTTGCTCTTTTAAGTCTTCTAATGTACTAAATTTGCTGTTTATTTGCTCTTCTGTTTTTGCTAATTCTTCATTTTTAGAAGCTCTTTGCTCTTTTAAATTTTCTATTGTGCTAGAGCTATTGGTTACCTCTTCTTTAATTTTAACAATTTGTGCTTCATTTTCTGTAATAGCTAATTCTAGTTTTGTATTTTCTTCTGTAAAGCTTAAAATTGAAGCATTTTTTGTTTTAATGCTGTCTTGCAAGTTTTGAATATCTAAATTAATTCTTTCTACAATTTCATTAATTGAGCTTTCGCTTTCGTCAAATGAACCAACTGAAATTTTTAAATTTGTAATGTCCATATTTAAGTTATCTATATATGCTTGTTGATCTTTATTTCCAACTGAAAATTGCTCTATAACGCTATTTAGTTCATCATTTTCTTTATTTAAAGCCTCTATTTTTTCTTCATTTAATTTCTTTTTGTTTGCATTTTCTTCTTTTTGCTTATCTGATAAAGTAACATCTTCTTTTAGTTTTGCAAGTCTTTCTTCTAATTTACTAATATTTTCTTCTATTGCAACCATTTTTTGCTTTTCTGTTGCATAAACTATTTCTATTTCTTGCAAAGTTTTTTCTAGTTTTGCAGTTTCTTCTATGTTGCCACTTATAGATGCTGCATAATTTTCTTTTTCTTCTGTCTTTTCTTTAATTTGCTTTTCTAATTTTTTAAGCTCGTTTTCTAGTAGCTTAATTTCTCTACTTCTTCCTAAAATATTCACAGTTTTGCTTGGCACGCTTCCGCCTGAAATAGAGCCACTAGAGCTAATAATATCTCCGTCTAAAGTAACTATACGAAATGAATAATGGTCTTTTTTAGCTAAGTTTATAGCTGTGTCCATATCTTTTACAACTACTGTTTTACCAAGTAAATTAAGTACAATTTGCTCATAGTTTTTATCACATTTTACTAAGTCTGATGCAATTCCTATAACTCCATCTATTTTTGTTAGTTTTTCTAATTTTTTCCCTTGAATAGATGCAACTGGCAAAAATGATGCTCTACCTAGGCTATTTTTTCTTAAATATTCAATTAGTTTTTTAGCATCTTGCTCTGTTTTTGTAACAATGTTTTGAAGTGACTGGCCTAAGCACATTTCAATAGCAAGCTCATATTCTTTTTCTACAGAAATTAAATTTGCTAAAACTCCATAAGTTCCTTGTTTTAAGCTACTATTTTCTTCACATGCTGTTAATAAAGATTTAACTGTTTTATGATAGCCTTCTTTTTCTTTTTCTGTTTCTACTAAAAATTGATGTCTTGCTGATTTTATTCTTTGATCATATGTTAGCTTATTAATTTGCTCTTCATATTGCTTTAATTTATTCATGTTTTCTTCTTTTTGTTTTATGCTTTTTTGCAAATTATTGCTAGCTGTATTTCTTTTATTTTCTAACTCATTAAAGCCTTCCCAAAGTTCTTGTTTATTTATTCTTGTTTTATCTAATTCTGAAATTACAGAATCTATTTCATTTTTTAACTGCTTTTTTCTTTTTTCTAAGTTTTCAAAGTTAGCATCTATTGTGCTATTTTGTGCTATTATTTCGTATTTTTGATCTGTATTTGCTTCTAGCTGTTTCTTTTTTGATTCTATTTCTAATTCTTTTGCTGATAATTTTTTAGTAAGCTCATCTAATTCTTTTTGTTTGCTTTTAAGCTCTTCTTCAAATTTTTGCTTATTATTGCTTAAATTAGTTTTCTTTTCTAACTTTTGTGCTTGTTCTTCTTGTAACTTCAAAATTCTATTTTTTACTTCTTCAATTTCTGTTTTTAGTCTTTCTTTGTTAGAATTATTATTTTGTATTCTTTCTTTATTAATTCCTATTTCAGAATTTATTTTTTCAATTTTGTTAGTGCTTTCAAATCCTAAGTTTTGTGCTGATTCAATTTGAACTGTTAAATCATCTAGTGCTTGCCTTAATTCTTCTTTAGAAGATTGAAGCTTTTCCATTTTGCTATCTTCATCTGATTTTTGAGATGTAATAATTTCTTCATCTTTTAACAAGCTTTCTAATTTTTCTTTATATGTTTTTATATTATACACAAAAAGGCCTATTTCAATAGATTTAAGTTCTTCTCTTAAATCTAAAAATTGTTTTGCTTTATCTGATTGCAACTTTAATGGCTCAAGGTTTGATTCTATTTCTGATAAAATATCATTAATACGTAGCAAATTAAGCTTAGTTTGCTCTAACTTTTTTTCTGACTCTTGCTTTCTTGTTCTAAATTTAACAATTCCTGCTGCTTCTTCAAAAATATGTCTTCTATCTTCTGATTTATTACTTAAAATTTCGTCTATTTTTCCTTGACCTATGATGCTGTAGCCATCTTTTCCAATGCCTGTGTCCATAAATAGTTCTAAAATATCTTTTAAACGGCATGGTACTTTATTTATTAAATATGCAGTTTCTCCGCTACGATATAGCTTTCTTGTAACTGTTACTTCCGTATATTCTATAGGAAGTTTTCCGTCTGTGTTATCTATAACAATAGAAACTTCTGCAAAGCCTAAAGATTTTCTAGCTTGGGTTCCTGCAAATATAACATCATCTGACTTAGAGCCTCTTAAAGATTTCATACTTTGCTCTCCAAGTACCCAACGAATGGCATCAGAAATATTGCTCTTTCCAGAGCCATTTGGACCAATTACAGAAGTAATTCCTTGTTTAAATTCTAAAATGGTTTTGTCTGCAAAAGATTTAAATCCTTGCATTTCTATTCGCTTTAAATACATTTTTTTCACCTATCTTGCAACTTATTTTATATAATTTTTTTACACTTTTCAATTATTTCATTTAAATTAATATTTTTAATTTGTCTATTTTCCATTAAAATATTTCCTTTTACTATAGTAGTTTGTACATTTTTGCCATTTGTGTTATATACTAAATTTGCTATTTCGTTTAAATTTGGAACCATTTTAATGTTGTCTAAATTTTCTTCTATATCTACTAAAATAATGTCAGCATCTTTTCCTACTTCTATGCTTCCTACTTTTTGATCTAGGCCTAATAGCTTTGCCCCGTTTATTGTTGCCATTTTTATAACATCTTTTGCACTAATTCTTGGCTCGTTTTCATGTATGCCGCCTTGAATTAAGCATGCAATTTTCATTGTTTCAAACATATCTAAGTTGTTTCCAGAGCCTTGCCCATCTGTTCCGAAGTGCAACATTTAAGCCTTCTTTTAAATATTTAGTAGTATCTGCTATTTTACAACCTAGCATTAAATTAGAAACTGGGTTATGTGCTATTCCACAATCCATAGTTTTTAGCATGCTAATATCTTCATCATTTAATTTTACTGAATGAGCTAATATAGTATGTATTCCATCAAAATATTTTTTTAATACTTTGCTTGCAGACATTCCATGCATTTTTTGAATATCTGATATTTCATCTATACTTTCTAGAAAATGTACATGTACTGGTAAATTATATTCTTTTGCTAAGTCTGCTGCTTTTTGTAAACATTTTCCCGAGCAAGTATATAAACCATGTGGAGAAACAGTATATGTAATTAAATCATTTTGTTTGTCTCTTGTTTCGTAAAATTCTCTAAATTCTTGTATTTTTGTATCTAAGCTGCCATCTGTATCTATTAAAGGTCTAGTAAGTACTGCTCTTACTTTAAGGTTATTTGCTGCCTTTCTAATTTCTTCTGGCATAAAATATTGGTCATTAATGCAGGTCGTTCCAGTAGAAATCATTTCTACAAATGAAAGCATACTTGCATAATAAATATCTTCTTTTGTTAATTTATCTTCTATAGGCCAAATTTTTTCGTGTAGCCACTTATACAAACTGCAGCCTTCTGTACTTACCCTAAAAATGCTCATTGGTATATGAGCATGCGTATTTATTAATCCTGGCATAACTATTTTATCTTTTGCATTAATTACATAGGCATCTTCATAATTTATGTTGTTTTCTATTTTTTCAATTTCTCCATTTTGAACTAAAATGTCTTTATTTTCTATAACTACATCATCATTTTTAAAAAGCAATACTTTTCCATTTTTAATTAGCAAATTTTGCATACCAAAATTCACTCCTTTCTTAATTTGCTTTTTGCTCTTTTATTCTACTATTTTTGGCAAAAAAAAACAATGTTTATTTACATTTTTTAATTGCCAACTTTATGTTTTTGTAGTATGATTATTTTGAGAAATAATTTTACCTAAGCAAAATTAATAATGTCGACCTGTCCCTAAGTGCTTGAAAACAAGCAGTTGGACCTGTCCCCAAAGGAGAATATACATGTTTGAAGAAAAAATAGATTTTTATAGTCCTATAAATTTAAAAGCATATAATTTGAATCAAAGTATGCAAAATGAGCTAAATATGTTAAACAAAATGGATCCTTTTACTAGAAAGCATAGCGAAAATGTTGCAAATTTATGTTGTAGAATTTGCGAATATTTAAGATGTAGTCGTTCTTTTACAATTTATTGCACAATTAGTGGCTATTTACATGATATTGGGAAAATTTCTATTCCACCTGAAATTTTAAATAAGCCAACTAGATTAACAGATGAAGAATTTGAAATTATGAAAACACATACTACTTTAGGCTATGATATGTGTATGAAAGATATAAATTTAAAACCTTATGCTTTAGGAGCTTTGGATCATCATGAATCTCTAGATGGTAGTGGCTATCCAAATGGAATTACTAAAAAAGAAATTCCTTATGTTGCTCAAGTTATTCGTGTAGCAGATGAATATGATGCTATTGTTACAAAAAGGCAATATAAAACACATGTTAACATTTCTGAAACTTTAAAAGAATTAATTAAAGATGCTCAGCCAGATCTTAAATTTTTAGCTTTAGATCAATTAGCTAAAAAAGAAAAAGATGGAAAAGTTAATGGTACAATTTTAAAAAAATTATTTAAAGTTGTTATTGACGATACTTTATATGAAATTACAGGAGTTATGAACTATGCAAAATATTTAGAAGGAGAAATTAAACGTTTAGAAACAATAAAAGACTATGAGGAAAAAGCTGAAAAAAGCAATAAACAAAAAACAAAAGATTATTATAATGAAGGTATAAGGCTTCTTATTAAAAGTAAAGATGGCGAAACTATGGAAAATTATAAACAAGTTTTAGAAGAATATAAACAAGCATTAGAAATTAGAAAAGATAAAATAGATAAATTATATAATGAAATTAAAATTATAAAGAAATTAAAAATATAATACGGAGCGAAAAAATGGGAAATAATAAATCTAAAAAGAAAAAAGTTAATACTACTTCTAAAAAACTATTAATTGTTATGATATGTTTCTTCATTGTATTATTTTTATTAATTATTAGACTTGGCTTTTTGCAAATTATACAAGGTTCACAGTTAAGAGAAGAAATGTATAGCCAGTTAATAAAAAGTGATTTAATTAGTCCTAAGCGTGGAACAATTTACGATTCTACTGGAAAGGCCTTAGCTATTAGTGCACAAGTCGATACAGTAAGCGTACAACCTTCTTCTATTGTAGTTAAAAAAGGAAATAAAATAGATGAAGAAAAAACAAAAGCTTTAAAAGAAAAAGTTGCAAAGGCTTTTTCCGAAATTTTTGAGCTTGATTATGCAGAAACTTTAGAAAAATTATCTTCAGATTCAAATATTGTTACTATTGCTAAAAAACAAGAAAAAGATAAAATAGATAAATTAAAAGCATGGATGGAAGAAGAAAAATACTATTCTGGAATTAATATAGATGAAGATACTAAAAGATATTACCCTTATAAAAATTTAGCTTCTTCTTTAATTGGTTTTTATGGTGAAGATCAAGGTAGAGAAGGCTTAGAAGCTGCTTGGGATGACGTTTTAACTGGAACTTCTGGAAAGGTTATTTCTGCTCAAGATGCTTTGCAAGAGCTTATACCATACAATAATCAAACATATATTGCTGCAAAAAATGGTAGTGATATTACTTTAACTATTGATGCAAATATTCAAACTATTGTAGAAAAGTATTTAAAGCAAGCCTGCATTGAAAATAAATGTGGAAGAGGCGGAAATATTATTGCAATGGATCCAAAAACTGGTGATATTTTAGCAATGGCAACATACCCAGATTATGACCTAAATAGTCCGTTTGATATGCCTAGTTATATTGATGAAAAAGACTGGAAAAAGATGAGCACTGAAGAAAAATCTAATGCATTATATAGTACTTACAGAAATCGTGCTATTTCGGACCCTTATGAACCAGGTTCTGTTTTTAAAGTTGTTACCGCTTCTATAGCATTAGAAGAAAGCTTAGCTAAACCAGATGTTTCAAATGTATATACTTGTAATAGAAGTTATGTGGTTTCTGGACATACAATAAGGTGTACAGGAAATCATGGAAAGCAAAGTTTAAGGCAAGCAATATGTAATTCATGTAACCCTGCTTTTATACAAATAGGACAAAAAATTGGAGCATCTACTTTCTACCGCTATTTTGATGCTTTTGGATTTTTTGATCAAACTGGTATTGCTGCTTCTGGTGAATCTTCACATTCAATCTTTTGGGATTTAGATGATGTAGGATCAATGGAACTTGCTACTATGTCGTTTGGCCAAAGGTTTAAAATTACACCACTTCAAATGATTACAGCTGTTTCAGCAGTAGCAAATGATGGCGTTTTAATGAAACCTAGAATTGTAAAAGAAATCAAAAATACAGATACAGGTGCTATAACTACAATAGACCCAATAGAAGTAAGACAAGTTATTTCTAAAGAAACAGCATCTACTGTTATGGATATGCTAGAATCAGTTGTAACAGATGGAACTGGAAAATATGCAAAAGTAAAAGGTTACTCAATAGCAGGAAAAACAGGTACTTCTGAGCCTGATCCTAATAATGAAGATGAGGGCTATACAGCATCATTTGTTGCTATTTCTCCTACTGAAAATCCAGAAATAGTGCTTTTAATTACACTTTATGATCCAAACGGTTCTAAAGGTGTTCATGGAAGTAATGTAGCAGCTCCTGTAGCAAGTCAAATTTTAGCAGAAGTGCTTCCATATATGCAGGTTCCATCAGATGCTACTAGTAGTTCATCTACAAATACTACTACTTTGCCTGATGTAACAAATAAAACTATTGCAGAGGCTAAAAAGATTTTGCAAAATGCTGGATTTGTTTGCAGTACATCCGGAAATTCAAGTGATATTGTTACTGAACAATTTCCTGTAAAAGGATCTTCATTAATTAAAAATTCAATTGTAAAATTATATACAGAAACAGAAAATACACGTGTTTCAAAGCAAGTACCAAATTTAATAGGAAAGAATTTATCTCAAGTAAGAACAATGCTTAAAGAATTAAATCTAAATTACATTGTTTCTGGATCTGGAATTGTTATTAGCCAAGATCCAATTGAAGGTACTTCTGTTGAAGAAGGAACTGTAATTAAGGTTACACTAGGTAGCTAAATTAAAAAAATCAATGATGGGCATTGCCCATCATTGGTTTTTTATTTAGTTATAATTATCTTATTCTTCCTCAAATATTTGATCAAATTCTTCGCCATCTATTTTTTCTTTTTCTAATAAAACATTTGCAACTTTTGTTAATTTGTCCATATTAGCCTCTAAAATTTCGGCTGCTTTTTTATATGCAAAATCAATTATGCTTTTTACTTCTTCATCAACTATTGCTGCTGTTTCTTCTGAATATTCTTTTGCTTGGGCAAAATCTCTACCTAAGAAAACTTCTTCTTGGTTAGAACCTAATGTAATTGTTCCTATTCTTTCACTCATACCATATTTAGTAACCATACTTCTTGCAATTTGGCTTGCTCTTTCTATATCATTGCTTGCACCAGTTGAAATATCATCTAATACTAATTTTTCTGCTACTCTACCGCCTAAAAGTGAAACTATATTTTCTACCATTTCTGTTCTAGACATAAATGATTTATCTTCTGTAGGGCGATACATTGTATAGCCACCAGCCATACCTCTTGGAACAATAGAAATTTGATGAACTGGATCTTGGGTTGGTAAGAATCTGCTTACTACTGCATGGCCTGCTTCATGGAAAGCAACCAATTTTTGTTCTTTTTCGCTTCTAACTCTAGTTCTTTTTTCTGGTCCCATGGTTACTTTAACCATAGCATCTTCTACCTCTGCCATACCAATTTGTGTTAAATTTCTTCTTGCTGCTAAAAGTGCAGCTTCATTTAAAATATTTTCTAGGTCAGCTCCAGAAAAGCCTGATGTATTTTTAGCAATTGTTTTTAAATCTACATCATCACCTAATTTTTTCTTTCTGCTGTGAACTTCTAGAATTTGCTCTCTTGCTTTTACATCTGGGTTTGATACTACTATTTGTCTATCAAATCTTCCTGGTCTTAATAATGCTTTATCTAAAATATCTGGTCTGTTAGTTGCAGCTAATACTATAACTCCTTCGTTTGCAGAGAATCCATCCATTTCTACTAATAATTGGTTTAAAGTTTGTTCTCTCTCATCATGTCCACCGCCAAGTCCTGCTCCTCTTTGACGTCCAACTGCATCAATTTCATCTATAAATATAATACATGGTGACTTTTTCTTAGCTTCTTCAAATAAGTCTCTAACTCTAGATGCACCAACACCAACAAACATTTCTACGAAATCTGAACCACTTATAAAGAAAAATGGTACTCCTGCTTCTCCTGCTACTGCTTTTGCTAAAAGAGTTTTACCTGTTCCAGGATGTCCTACAAGTAGCACACCTTTTGGAATTCTTGCTCCCATTTCAGTAAATTTTCTTGGATTTTTTAAAAATTCTACAATTTCTTGTAATTCTTCTTTTTCTTCATCTACACCTGCTACATCATCAAATGTAACTCTTGATTTATCTGTTGGGTTAATCATTCTAGCACGGCTTTTTCCAAATGACATTGTTTTGCCACCGCCGGCTCCTCCAACGCCTTGGCTTCCGCCCATTAGTATAAACCAAAATACTAAGAATATTATTAATAATCCAAATGGTGTAAGTAAGCTAAATATTACCATCCAAATAGATTCTGATTTTTCTGTAACTTTAACTGTTCCTGCTTTCATATTATTACTTAAGGAATCCATTAAATTATCTACACTTGGAATATTTACTTCTTTTGAAAAGTTTTCATTTTTTAGCTTAACTTCTGCTTTTTTTCCATCAGAAGATAATGTAATTTCTTGTACTTGCCCTGCTTCTGCTTTTGCTAATAATTCAGAGTAAGCTAATTTATTATCTGTATTTTCTATAATAGAACTTATAACTACTATTAAAATAATTGCAATTACTAGCCACATTGCTAGTGTTTTAATACTATTTTTCAAAATGTTTCCTCCTTAAATTTACTTGCTTTAATTTTCGTTTAGAATATACCATATTGAAAATATAATTTCAAGTGTTTTTGCAAAACTTTTAGTTGGCAAACTTAGTAATATCAAGGCTTTTGTTACGGAAGTTCAGCTTTTAGTTGTAAAAAAAATTTTTCCTTTTCTAACAAAAATTTTGATATTTTTGTTAGGAGTTAAATATTTATTTCCTATATTATTATTACAAAGCTTTATAATATCTTCAATATTAATTTTTTGAATCCCTTGAGTAGTACCTATAGTCTTGTTAATAGTATATAAAATAAGTCTTGTTTTTATTACCTTTGGGAGATTATTAAATTCTTTTAAATTTAATATTATCTCTTTTTCATTTTCCCCTATTTTTAAACTTTCATACTTTTGTTTTACAATTTCTGAAAAATATTCTTCATCTTGTTTTGCTAAATTAGATAATCTATTTAAACTTTCTATAATATTAGGGTTAAATTCCTCTTTTAAATAAGGAATTAGTTTATTTCTAATTTTATTTCTTGTATAAATATTTTCTAAATTAGTTTTATCAATTTTAGGATTTAAATTAGTTTGTTTGCAGTATTCTTCTATTTCTTCCCTAGTACATTCTCTTAATGGTCTTACATAAGTTAATTTATTTTTTGCTTCACTTTCTTCATTATTACGGCTTATTTCAATTCCTTTTAAACCTGAAATAGAAGTTCCACGCATTATATTCATTAAGATTGTTTCTGCATTATCATTTAAGTTATGGGCTGTTGCAATTTTATTTGCTTTAGCTATTTTAGCTACTTCTTCAAAAAAATTATAGCGAATATTCCTTCCCATTTCTTCTGTCCCTAGCTTTTGCTCATCTGCTAATTTTTTTACATTTACTCTTTTTACAAAGAATGGTATGTTTTTCTTATTACAATATTCTTCTACATATTTTGTTTCTTCTTCCGCTTCTTCTCTAATTCCATGATTAATGTGACTTACTACTAAATCTATTTCTAAATCATCTTTTAAGCAATACAAAATATCTAGCAGACACATTGAATCAGGTCCGCCAGATACTCCAATTACTATTTTATCGTTTTTTTGTATTAAATTATTTTCTTTAATTGTGTTTAATACCTTTTCTTGTAACATTATTTACTCCCTATACTTATCTAAGTTAGCAAATTTAGTATAATTTGCAAGCCATAAAAGTTCTACTGTTCCTGTTGAGCCAGCTCTATGTTTTGCTAAAATTATTTCTGCAATATTTTTCTTTTCTGAATCTTGATTATAATAGTCATCACGGTATAAAAACATAACAATATCTGCATCTTGTTCAATAGCTCCAGATTCACGCAAGTCTGAAAGCATTGGTCTATGATCTGGTCTTTGTTCTACAGATCTAGAAAGCTGAGAAAGTGCTATAACTGGTACATTAATTTCTTTTGCTAATATTTTTAAAGAACGGCTTATTTCAGAAATTTCTTGCTCACGACTTGAATTAGCTCTTCTATTACTTCCTTGTACTAATTGAATATAGTCAATTACAACTAGTCCAATATTTTTTTCTAACTTCATTTTTCTACATTTTGCACGTATTTCCATAACAGAAATTCCAGGTGTATCATCTATGTATATTTGTGCTTGTGATAATTCACCTGATGCAGAAGCTAATTTTTGCCAGTCATCATCTTCTACTTTTCCTGTTCTTACTTTGTTACTATCTACCATTGCTTCACTACATAAAATACGATTTGTCATTTGTTCTTTTGACATTTCTAAACTAAATATTGCAACTGGTACATTTGCTCTTACTGCAGCATTTGTAGCAATATTTAAAGCAAATGCAGATTTTCCCATTGCAGGTCTTGCAGCTACAATAACTAAGTCTGATTTATGAAGCCCTGCTGTTAAATAGTCTAAATCTGAAAAACCTGTTGGTACACCTGTAATACGTTGCTTTTGATTATATAGCTGTTCTAGCTGAGTAAATGATTCTACCAAAATATCTTTAATAGGTGTATAGCCTTTTTGATTTCTTCTTTGAATAACATCAAATATTTTTCTTTCTGCTGTATCTAATATATCTTCTACTTCTTCTGATTCGTCATAACCTAGTGTAATTAATTCATTTGCTGTTTTTAAAAGTGCTCTTAATGCAGATTTTTCTTCTACTATTCTAATGTATTGTTCTATATTTGCAGTTGTTGGAACCTTATCTGGAAGTTTTGCAATATATTCTAGCCCACCAACAGCATCTAATTGTTTCATTGATTGAAGTTCTGTTCTTAATGTAATAATATCTACCGGCTGCGCACGATTATATAAATTTAAAATTGCACTATAAATTGTTTTATTATCTTCTCTATAAAAATCATCTTCTTTTAGTACTTCTACTGCTGACATTATTGCATCTTTATCTGTAAGCATACTTCCGTAGTACAGCTTGTTCTGCTTCTATATCGTGTGGTGGAATTTTTCCTAGTTCCATTATTTTCTCCTCCCTCTATATTATTTGAACTCTTAATGTTCCAATTACGCCTTCATACAATTTTACAGGAACTGAGAAAGTTCCTACAGTTTTAATTGGATCTTTTAAATCTATTTTCTTTTTATCTAATTCAATTTTATGCTGTTCTTTTAAGCTATCTGCAATTTCTTTTGAAGTAATAGAACCAAAAATTTTTCCATTTTCTCCTGTTTTTACACTAATTTTAACTAAAATACTTTTTAAAGTTTCAGCTAATTTTTGCGCATCTTCTTTTTCCATAGATTTTTTGTAATTATTAGAATTCTCTTTTGCCTTTAATTTAGTCATATTTTCGCTGTTTGCTTCTACTGCTAATTTTTTAGGAAATAAGAAGTTTCTTGCATATCCATCACTTGCATTTATTACTTCATCTTTTTTTCCTACGCCTTTAATATTATCTAACAAAATTACCTTCATATTTTGTTCTCCTTTACAGTTTTTATTTTACTAACATTACTAAATACTAAAACACATGCTGCTGATAAAATAAGCATTTTTATAGAATAGCCTATTCCCACCATAAATGGGTCTGCTTGAACTAAAAAGTAGCCTATAGATGGTATTATCGCTGTAATAGTTAAGTATAATATAAAGTTTCTCATGTTTTTGTTTTGCCATATTATTGTTGGTAATAGCCATAAAATATACCATTTCTGGAAGGTTGTAAGTACAATAAAAATAAATAATAGCATAACAAAATTGTATTCTTTCATTAATTGTTTTAATGATACTTTTTTTCTAAATAATAGGCTTGCTACAGATACTATATATATTCCAATAAATGCTGGTATTACTATAGCACTTATTGTATTAAATATATTTCTGCTTGTTTTTTTAAGTAAAAATGCTAATATAGACTGACTATATTTACTTCCTTGTGCAAGCATATTTGTAAATACTGTATAATCTTCATAATATCGTAAGTAAAATAATGCTACTATTGCAATAATGCCAAGTCCTGAAATAGTACAAAGCAAAGTTCTTTTTAGCACTTTTTTATCTTTGAAACAGTAAATTAAAATAAATGGTACTAAAAATGCACTGCTGTATTTAGTGCTAACAGAAAACGCTAAAAATAGCATTGTAAGATATATATTCTTTTTTCTTATTAAAAAATAAAGTGCTAATAATATAAATAGTATTAAATAAATGTCGTTGTGTACATTGCTTAATAACTCTAGTAAAACTAATGGATTTAAGCCATATAATAGCATATATTTTCTGCTTTTAGTTATTTTATAAATAAGATAACTATTTAATATATGTATTAAAAATGATGATGCTTTAAAAACAAATAATGCAATAGTAACACTTCCAAATGAAAACTTTACTAAAAATTCTGCAATAATATTCCATAATGGCCCATACACACTTGTAGTACTTTTCCAGTAACCTGTATTATTCAATATTTCATCATTTATTCCTTGATTTTGCAAGTCTTCTACACTTGTATAATATGGATTCATGCCATATTTTGCTGCTAAATGGCTATCTCCTATATAATAATAAATGTCTGAACTTAAATAAGGTAAAATTACTGTAAATAGTAATGATATAATAGCAATAAATATCATTATTTGCTTTTTATTTTTAAAAATTGTTTTTTCTTTTTTAATAATTGCTAAGTAAATAACACTAAAAATTAGCAATAATCCGCACAATAATAATTGCACTTATTATTCTTGTTTGCATATTATTTGATTTTATTAAAGTGTATGTGTAATAACTATCGAATCCATCTACAGTTTTATTAGATATTAAATATACTATAGATGGAACACATAGTATAATTGCAATTAGAACCATTAAATATAATAGAATTTTATTTTTTTTCATTTTTATATTTCCTTTATATTAACTTGCAATTTCTGAAAAATATTCATTAATACGATTTATTAGTTCTTGTTTTACTTCTTCAATAGTCATTCCTTCTACTTGTGCACCTGCAACTGTAATATGGCCTCCTCCTCCGAAGTTTTTCTAGAATAACTTGTACATTAATATCTCCAATAGAACGTCCACTAATGTATATTTTATCTCCTAGCCTTCCTAATACAAATGATGCTGTAATATCACTAATTGTTAAAAGCTCATCTGCTGCTTTTGCACAAATAATATTAGAATCTTTATCATTTTCATCATATATAGAAATTCCTATTGTATCATTTGTAATTTCTGCATTTTGTACAATTTTAGAAATTTTATTGTATGTTTTTAAATCACTTTGGAACCATTTTTTTACTTTTATTATATCAATTCCACATTTTCTTAAATATGCTGCTGCTTCAAATGTTCTAACACCTGTTTTAAATGTAAAGTTTTTTGTATCCATCATAATTCCTGCATATAATGCTTCTGCTTCCATGGTAGTTAGTTCTATTTCTTTTTGTGCATATTCTAGAATTTCTGTTACTAACTCTGATGCAGATGATGCATACACTTCATGAAAATCAAGTATTGTATTTTCAATGTAATCTGGACTTTTTCTATGATGATCTATAACAACAACTTTTGTAGTCTCTTCTAACAATTCTGGCACATCTACATATGTTTTTTTATGAGTATCTACAACAATTAATAAAGTCTCTGGTGTTATTTTAGAAAGAGCCTCTGTTTTATTAATTATAGCTTCTTTGTATTCTTTTTCTTCTTTTATATCTTCAAAAAAGACTGATAAACTAATTCCTTCTGAATTATTAACAATATATGCTTCTACATTTAAGCTTTTGGCTAATCTATATAATCCCATGCTAGCGCCCATAGCATCTATGTCTGCGTTTGAATGTCCCATAATCATAACATTTTTAGATTCTCTCATTAGTTCTTCTAATGCATGTGATACTATTCTTGCCTTTACTTTTGTTCTTTTTTCTACTTCTTGAGTTTTTCCACCAAAGAACACATATTTTCCGTCTTTTCTAACAACTGCTTGGTCTCCACCTCTTCCAAGTGCAATATCTACACCAGCTTGTGCAGATTTATATTTTTCATAGTTTGATTCTCCTTCAGTAGATATAGAAATACTTAAAGTAACAGGTATTTTATCTGAAAGCTCAAGTTCTTTCATTGTATCTAGAATAATAAATTTATTTTCCTCTAAACTTGGTAGATATTTTTCTTCTAATATACATACAAAAGTATCTCTTTCAGATTTTATTATTAATCCTTCAAAAGTAGCTGCCCAATCATAAAGTGTTTTTTCAATTTGAGCAAGTACTCCGGGCTTTTCTTCATCTTCAATTCTTTGGTTCATTTCTTCGTAATTATCTATCATAATTACGCCAACACAAATTTGAGATTCATTATATTTTTTTTCTAATTCAACAGTTTTTGTTTCATCTAGGAAATACAAAGTTAACATATATTCTTCTTTTGACTTTGTATATTTACAAAGTACCTCATATATTTTATTTCCTATTTCAATTTCTTTTTGAATTTGCTTTTCTTCTACTTTTTCTGTATTATTTTCTATTTCTAATTTTATTTCCTTTAACAAATCGTTTAGTGTGCTGTTAATATCAATGTTTGCAAATTCTTGTACAAATTTAGTACTTTTCCAAATAATGTTTCCATCTGTTTCTATTATGACAAGTGGAAAAGGTGAGTTTATTAATGTGTTTTTTGCAGTTTTATCTACATGAAATGTTAAATCTTGAAGCTGTTCTGATAATTCTGTTTTTCTTTTTTTATTGCTAAAATATGCATACACTAGTATTAACATATATACTATTACTGCAGGCATTGTGTAATTTATGTTTAACACACAAATAATAATTAGTAATATAGCTATAATTACTAAATATATTTTTGTTTTGGATGTAACCCTTTCCCATATTTTTTTACTATTATTCGGCATAAATGCCTCCTTTTATCATTTTATTATGCAATAATTTTACCCTTTTTTTGCGCTATTGTCAAATATTATATATATTTTTATATGTATAAAAATGGCAGAATTTTTATCTTAAGGAAATATATATCTAAGCCTTAAGACAAAATCTCTGCCTCTTTGTTTTATTCTACTTCTTCTGTTTCTTCTGTACTAATATGTGTATTTTTATATATTGGAAGACCTGTTCCTGCAGGAATTAATTTACCAATAATAACATTTTCTTTTAGTCCTATTAATTCATCTACTTTTCCTTTAACTGCTGCTTCTGTTAATACTCTTGTAGTTTCTTGGAATGAAGCTGCAGATAAGAAACTTTCTGTAGCAAGTGATGCTTTTGTAATTCCAAGTAATATACGTTTTCCTGTTGCTGGCTTTTTGCCTTGTGCTACCATCTCTTCATTTTTATCTTCAAATTCATAAACATCTACTAAAGAACCTGCAAACATATCTGTATCTCCATTGTCTTCTACTCTTACTTTCTTAAGCATTTGTCTACCAATTACTTCAATGTGTTTATCGTTGATATCAACACCTTGGTTACGGTAAACTTTTTGAACTTCTTGAATTAAGTAGTTATATACTCCTTCTGGTCCTTTAATTAATAATATTTCATTTGGATTAATAGCACCTTCAATTAATGCATCTCCAGCTTCTACGAAGTCTCCATCTTTAACACGTAATTTAGATCTAAATGGTATTGTATAAGTTTTAGAATTATCATCTGATGTAACTGTTACTTCTTTCTTTTTCTTGTCTTCTGATATTTTAACAACACCATCAATTTCTGTAATTACTGCTAATCCCTTTGGTTTTCTTGCTTCAAATAATTCTTCAACTCTAGGAAGACCTTGTGTAATATCTGCTACACCTGCAACACCACCAGAGTGAATTGTTCTCATTGTAAGCTGTGTACCAGGCTCACCAATAGATTGTGCTGCAATAATACCAACAGATTCACCAATATTTACTTCATCACGAGTAGCTAAGCCCATACCATAGCATTTACGACATACACCGTGTTTTGTACGGCATCCTAAAACTGAACGTACTGGTACTTTTTCCATACCTGTGCTAATTATTTTTTCTGCTATTTTTTCTGTAATCATAGTATTAGTATCTACTATTATTTCTTTAGTTGTTGGATCTATAATATCTTCTAATGGATATCTACCAATTAATCTTTCTTCTAATTTTTCAATTACTTGGTTTCCATCTTTAATATCTTCAACAACAATACCTTCATGTGTTCCACAGTCGTCTTCACGAACTATAATGTCTTGTGAAACATCAACTAATCTTCTTGTTAAGTAACCAGAGTCTGCTGTTCTTAAAGCTGTATCTGCTAAACCTTTTCTAGCACCATGTGCTGAAATAAAGTATTCTAGTGCATCTAGTCCTTCACGGAAAGAAGATGTAATTGGAATTTCAATTGTTTTACCAGTAGTACTTGCCATAAGTCCACGCATACCAGCAATTTGTCTTAATTGGTTTAAGTTACCTCTTGCTCCAGATTGGCTCATCATATAAACTGGGTTTAAATCTTCAAAGTTATTTTTCATTGCCTCTGTAACATCATCTGTTGCATCTTCCCAAATTTTTATAACTGCATTATAACGTTCATCGTTAGTAATTAAACCACGTTTATATTGTTTTAATACATTGTTAACTTCTTCATTAGCTTTTTCTAGTATTTCTTTTTTAGCTGGTGGAACTTTAACATCATCTACTGAAACTGTAATACCAGCTGTTGTAGAATGTTTGAATCCCATTGCTTTAACATAGTCTAATAGTTCTGCTGTTGCACTTAACCCATTGCTATTAATTGATTTTTCAATAATTTTACCTAGGTTTTTCTTAGAAACTGCAAAGTTAATTTCTGGTTCGAATATGTTTTCTGGTTTGCTTCTGTCTACAAAACCTAAATTTTGTGGAATTCCTTCATTATAGATTAATCTTCCAACTGTTGTTTCAATTTTACGTGTTTCTAAAACTCCATCTATTTCTTTTTGAATTCTAACAAATATTTTTGCGTGTAAACCTAAATCATGGTTTACATATGCGATTACTGCTTCTTCTGGTGAAGAGTAGTAGTTTCCTTCTCCTTGTTCACCAGCTATTTCCATTGTTAAGTAATAACTTCCTAAAATCATATCTTGTGTAGGTACTGTTACTGGCTTACCATCTTGTGGTTTAAGTAAGTTATTAACTGAAAGCATTAAATATCTTGCTTCTGCTTGTGCTTCTGGTGATAATGGTAAGTGAATAGCCATTTGGTCACCATCAAAGTCTGCGTTAAATGCAGTACAAACTAATGGGTGAAGTTTAATTGCTCTACCTTCTACTAAAACTGGCTCAAATGCTTGAATACCAAGTCTATGTAGAGTAGGTGCACGGTTTAGAAGTACTGGGTGATCTTTAATAACATCTTCTAGAATGTCCCATACTTCTGGTCTTAATCTTTCTACCATTCTTTTAGCATTCTTAATATTATGTGCTAATCCACGTCCTACTAGTTCTTTCATAACAAATGGTTTAAATAATTCAACTGCCATTTCTTTTGGCACACCACATTGATATAATTTAAGTTCTGGTCCTACTACTATAACTGAACGTCCAGAGTAGTCAACACGTTTTCCAAGTAGGTTTTGACGGAATCTACCTTGTTTTCCTTTTAGTAAGTCTGATAATGATTTTAATGCTCTATTTCCTGCACCAGTAACTGGTCTACCACGTCTTCCATTATCTATTAGGGCATCTACTGCTTCTTGTAACATTCTTTTTTCGTTACGTACTATAATTTCTGGTGCTCCTAATTCTAATAATCTTTTTAAACGATTATTTCTGTTTATAACTCTACGATATAAATCATTTAAATCTGATGTTGCAAATCTACCACCATCTAATTGTACCATTGGTCTTAAATCTGGTGGAATAACTGGAATTACATTCATTATCATCCATTCAGGTTTATTTTGAGATAGTCTAAAAGATTCTACTGTGTCTAGTCTTTTTACTAGTTTTGCCTTTTTTTGTTCACTTGCTTTTTCAAGTTCTTTTTTTAGTTTTTCTGATAATTTTTCTACATCTATTTCTTGTAATAATTCTTGAATTGCTTCTGCTCCCATTTTAGCTTTGAAAGAACCCACACCATATTTTTCTTCTGCTTCATGGTATTCTTTTTCAGATAATACTTGGCATTTTGCTAAACCGCTTGTTCCTTTATCTATTACAATATATGATGCAAAATAAATAACTTTTTCTAGACTTCTTGGTGAAATATCTAGCATTAGTCCAATTCTACTTGGAATTCCCTTAAAATACCAAATATGTGCAACTGGAGCTGCAAGCTCAATATGACCCATTCTTTCACGTCTAACTTTAGATTTAGTTACTTCTACACCACATCTATCGCAGACAATTCCTTTATATCTTACTCTTTTATATTTTCCACAGTGACATTCCCAGTCTTTTGTTGGTCCAAATATTCTTTCACAAAATAGACCATCTTTTTCTGGTTTTAATGTTCTGTAATTAATGGTTTCAGGCTTTTTTACTTCACCTTTTGACCATTCTCTAATTTTTTCATCTGATGCTAATCCTATTTTTATTTTGTCAAAAATATCTAATTCATCCACTTTTTTAGCCCCCTAATATTTATTTTTTTAATAGGTTTTTCCTATATTTGGTTTTTTCATAATCTATTTTTAAAATAATTTCCACCGCTGTACAATTCCTTTTTGTAATTATTTTGTAATGATTACGAAGGCTATTTAATTAATATAATCCTACGTGCATCAAACTAATTATTTTAAACTTTGTCTTTGCAAAGTTTAAAACAATAGTTTATGCTTATTCATAAACTCGCTTCTTCTGCCACAGGCAGCGCTCGTTTATTCATCTAGTAAGTCTTGGTCGTTTAATAGATTGTCTTCGCCTAAATCTGTATCATCTAATAAAATTTCGTCATCATCAAAATCTGCAAATAGGCTGTCTTCTTCATCAGTGTCTTCTAACATTTCTTCATCATCTTCATTTGCTTCAATATAGTTATCTGCAAGTTCAGATTCATCTACAACTTGTTCTTCTAACTTTCTACCGTCTTCAATGCTGTTAAAGTCAATTCCATCTTCAATGTTTTCTTTTAATTCTAGCTCTTGGTTATCTTCTGATAGAAGTCTTACATCTAAGCCTAAAGATTGAAGTTCTTTTATTAATACTTTAAATCCTTCTGGTACTCCTGGCTCTGGTACGTTTTCTCCTTTAACTATTGCTTCATAAGTTTTTACCCTTCCAACAATATCATCTGATTTAACAGTTAACATTTCTTGAAGTGTATATGCTGCACCATAAGCTTCTAGTGCCCAAACCTCCATTTCACCAAAACGTTGTCCACCAAATTGTGCTTTACCTCCTAGAGGTTGTTGTGTAACTAATGAGTATGGTCCAGTTGAACGAGCATGTATTTTATCATCTACTAAGTGGTGTAATTTTAACATATACATTACGCCTACAGTAATTGGATGATCAAAAGGTTCACCTGTTCTACCATCATATACTACGGTTTTTCCGTCTTCTCTAAGTCCTGCTTCTTTTAGTAATTCTTTTATTTCTTCGTCTGTTGCACCATCAAATACAGGTGTTGCAACTTTAATTCCAAGTGCTCTAGCTGCCATTCCTAAGTGAACCTCTAGAACTTGGCCTAAATTCATACGAGAAGGAACGCCAAGTGGGTTTAATACTATATCTACTGGTGTACCATCTGGTAAAAATGGCATATCTTCTTCTGGTAATATACGAGAAATAACACCTTTATTACCATGACGACCTGACATTTTATCTCCAACAGATACTTTTCTTTTTGTTGCAATATAGCAACGAATAACTTGATTTACACCTGGTGCTAATTCGTCTGAATTATCTCTAGTAAATATTTTAACATCTACTATTGTTCCTGCTTCTCCATGTGGTACACGAAGTGATGTATCTCTAACTTCTCTAGCTTTTTCTCCAAAGATTGCACGAAGTAATCTTTCTTCTGCAGTAAGTTCTGTTTCTCCTTTTGGAGTAACTTTACCAACTAAGATATCTCCTGGTCTAACTTCTGCGCCTATTCTAATAATTCCGTTTTCATCTAGGTCTTTTAAGCTATCGTCACCAACATTTGGAATATCACGTGTGATTTCTTCTGGTCCTAATTTTGTATCACGACATTCGCAGTCGTATTCTTCAATGTGAATAGATGTATAAACATCTTCCTTAACTAATCTTTCACTAATTAAAACAGCATCTTCGTAGTTGTAACCTTCCCAAGTTGTGAAAGCTATAAGTACGTTTCTTCCTAATGCCATTTCGCCATTTTTAGTAGCTGGTCCATCTGCAATTAATTCTCCTGCTTTTACTCTTTCACCAACACTTACAACTGGTCTTTGGTTAATGCATGTTCCACCATTAGTTCTTTTGAATTTTCTTAGGTGATATGTATCTACTTCGTCTTTTTTATTTCTAATTTTAATTTCGTCACCAGTAACTTTTTCAACAATACCGTCATTTTCTGCTATTACTGTTATTCCTGAATCTCTTGCTGCTCTATATTCAATACCTGTTCCTACAATAGGAGCTTCTGGCATAAGTAATGGAACTGCTTGACGTTGCATGTTTGCACCCATTAGAGAACGTTTTGTATCATCATGTTCTAGGAATGGAATCATAGCTGCGGCAACAGATACTAATTGCTTTGGTGATACGTCTACAAAATCTACTTGGTTTTTATCAACCATTGTAACTTCTTCTTTGAAACGTACACGGATTCTGTCATGTACAAATCTTCCTTCTTTATCTAATGGCTCTGATGCTTGTGCAATAATATATTTATCTTCTTGATCTGCAGACATGTATACTACTTCGTCTGTAACTTTTCCAGTTTTATGATCTACTTTTCTATATGGTGTTTCTATAAAACCATATTCATTTATAATAGCAAATGATGAAAGTGCTGAAATTAGTCCTACGTTTGGTCCTTCTGGTGATTCAATAGGACATAATCTTCCATAGTGAGTATAGTGAATATCACGAACTTCGAAGCCGGCTCTTTCACGAGAAAGTCCTCCAGGTCCTAATGCTGAAATTCTTCTTTTATGAGTTAATTCTGAAAGTGGGTTTGTTTGATCCATGAATTGTGATAATTGTGAACTTCCAAAGAATTCTCTAATAGAAGATGTTATTGGTTTTGTATTAATTAATGTTTGTGGTGTTATTACATCTAAGTCTTGAATTGTCATTCTTTCACGAACAACTCTTTCTAGTCTTGTTAAACCAATTCTAAATTGATTTTGTAATAGTTCACCTACGCAACGAATACGTCTATTTCCTAAATGGTCTATATCATCTACATTTCCTAAACCATGTTCTAAGTTTAGTAAATAACTAATTGATGAAATAATATCTTCGTTTGTAATATGTTTTGGATTTAATTCATCTATTCTTTCTTTTATAACATCATGTAAGTCTTTTTTGTTTGTATTATCTATAATAGATTTTAAAACTTCATAATTTACCATTTCTTTAATGTGTAAATCACTTAAATCTACTTTTGGTAAAACGCTATGAATATTAACTGTACCATTGCCAATAACTCTAACTGGTTTATCTTCAACTTTAACATCTACTATATTAATACCTGCATTTTGAATAGCTATTGCTACATCTTCTGAAATAGTGCTATCTTTTTCTACTAATACTTCGCCTGTTTCTGGATCTATAATATCATTGTAAGCAATTCTTCCTGTAATTCTAGTAGCTAGGCTTAATTTTTGGTTAAATTTGTATCTTCCTACTTTTGCTAGATCATATCTTCTTGGATCAAAGAATAATCCATTAAATAAATTTCTAGCAGCATCTGCTGTTGGAAGTTCTCCTGGTCTTAATTTTTTATAAATTTCAACTAGGGCTTCTTCTGAAGTTTTTATAGGGTCTTTTTGAAGTGTTGCTTTTAATTTATTTTCTTCTCCAAAAAGTTCTATAATTTGTTCATCTGTAGTTAATCCTATTGCTCTTAGTAAAGTAGTTACAGGTATTTTTCTAGTTCTATCTACTCTTGCATAGAATATGTCGTTTCCATCTGTTTCATATTCTATCCATGCGCCACGAATAGGCATAACAGTAGAAGTATAGATTTTTCTTCCTGTTTTTTGATCAAAATCTTCTGCATAATAGCATCCTGGAGAACGCACTAATTGGCTTACTACAACTCTTTCCGCACCGTTTATAACAAAGGTACCACTATCTGTCATAAGAGGAAAATCTCCAAGATAAATCTCTTGTTCCTTAATTTCTCCGGTTTCACGGTTAATAAGTCTTACTTTTACGTGTAACCTTGTAGCATAAGTAGCATCACGTTCTTTCGCTTCTTCTAATGTGTATTTAGTTTTATCTTCCATGTAATAGTCTAAGAATTCAAGTACTAAGTTTCCAGAATAATCTACAATTGGTGAAATATCTCTTAATACTTCTCCTAAGCCTTCTTCAAGAAACCAATTGTAAGAATCTTTTTGAACTTGAATTAAGTTTGGCATTTCGATTGAATCGCCGATTTTTGCAAAAGTTTTACGAGAACATTTCTCGTGCTTAATTTCTTTTAACAAAAAAATCACCCCTAAAAAATATTAAGCAGAAATAAATATATATAATTTCAAATAAGAAGTCCCTCTTGTTTCTATTATTAGTTTACAAATTAAACATGCTTTCTGCTCTCAAAACACTTTAATCCGTAAATAAAAATAGGCAATTCCTCTTCTTATTTAAATTAACATAACTAGACCTTAAAAGACAACAAAAATACGGTTGGCATTTTTTATTTAAACTGCCAACTGTTAGTTTTGCTGTTAATTTAAAATATTATAAAATAGCTTTTTTATTTTAATCACCCTATATATATTTTTTGATATATATTGATATAATTTTTGCCATTAAAACATATCTAATATAGTATAGCATGTTTTATTTAATAGTGTCAATGGTTTTTGAGGATTTTTTAAAAAAATATGATTACTAAGTTATAATTACATTAAAGCTTAAATAGTACTAATTTTCTTGTTTTTCAAATGCCCGTTGCAGGAAGTCAAGTTCAAAGAAGTAACTCAGAACGGGACCTTTCAAAACTACGAAAAGTAGTACTATTTAAGCAATTAACTATAAGCAAACTAATTGACTATAACCTACAATTAACTATAAGCAAACTAATTGACTTTATACTATTTTAATGATAGAATTTGAAAGTCAAAAAAATTAGAAAGGTTTAGAATATTATGAAACATATTATTAATTTTTTTAAAGGAATGATTATTGGAATTGCAAATGTAATTCCTGGTGTTAGTGGTGGTACTATGGCAGTATCAACTGGTATTTACGAAGAACTAATCCATACTATTAGTACGTTTTTTCACAATTTTAAAGAAACTTTTAAAAAGAATATGATGTTTTTAATTCCTATTGTTTTAGGTGCTGGAATTGGAATTATAGCATTTAGCAAATTACTAAAGTTTACATTAGAAAATTATGCTATGCAAACTCAATTTGCATTTATTGGATTAATTTTAGGGAGCATTCCATTTGTTTTCAAAAAATCTATTGAAAAAGGTTTTTCATGGAAATATTTAATTCCTGGAATTATAACTTTTACTATTGGAATTGTTTTAGCTATTTTAGAAATGTTAGGTATTACTGGAAATGCTATAGAAAGTTTTGATATTAATTTTATTAATGTTATTTTACTTTTTATTTATGGGGTTATTTCTGCTGTATCAATGGTTGTACCTGGTATTAGCGGTTCATTTATTTTACTATTACTTGGCGCATATTCTGCTATAATAAGTGCTATTTCTAGTTTAAATATTTTAGTATTAATTCCATTTGGAATTGGTGTAGTAGTTGGTATATTACTTGCTTCTAAAATTATTAATTTTTTACTACAGCATTTTTATGGTTATACATATTTTGCAATTATTGGATTTGTAATAGGTTCACTTCTTGCAATTTATCCTGGTTTTAGCTTTGACATGGCTGGTTTTTCTAGTGTCGTTTGCTTAATATTAGGATTTTTAGGATCATTCTTTATTAGCAAGTATATTAATAAGTAAATTTATAGAATTTAGTAATAGCTACATATTATTGTATTCATTTTACATAATTTGACTTTTTTCGTAAACTATGATATTATATACGTATACTCCTAGTTGGGAAAATGTATAAATTTCTGGACAGATTTTGAGGTGACATTATGAGTAAAAAACAGAAAAAGGCTGTTGATTGGACAATAAGCCAGGCAATACACATTTCCAATACAACAACCAATCCGGATTATCTGAGAAGGCTTTCTACTTACAATTGGTTACCTGTACGCTATAATGTTCTCAGAAACAAGCGTACTCCGTTAAAAACCATTGAAGAGATGCAAAATGACCCGGATCCCAAGGTTGCTGCCAGGGCTAGGTCCGTTGCTTTTGAAAGAAAGCACAGCCGGTGATATTAGCTTACTAGCCAATATCAAAAAATCGCACTTGCTAAATGAAGTGCGATTTTTTATTGTTAAATTCTTTCAAATTCTATAGTTACCTTAAATAAATCTCCATCTAAGTAAATATCAAATTTTCCTCCTTGAAGTTCAGTTAAACTTGATGCTATTGAAAGTCCTAGCCCGCTTCCTTCCGTATTTCTAGAAGCTTCTCCTCTTACAAATCTTTGCATTAGTTCATCTGCTGAAATATTTAGCTTATCTTGTGAAATATTTTTCATTTGAATTGTTACATTTTTTTTGTGAGCTATAACATCTAGATAAACTCTAGTATTTTCCATTGCATATTTTGCTACATTTGAATAAATATTTTCTAATACTCTATACAAATATCTACCATCTGCATTAATTGTAATTGGTTCTTCTGGAAGGGCCATAACTTCTTGTAAGCCTCGTTTTTTGAACCTATCTTCAAATTCTCCAGAAACTTGTTTTACTAACTCTACAATATTTATTTGCTCCATTTTTAACTTAATGTTTCCAGATGATGCTTTTGATGCTTCAACTAAATCTTCTGTTAGTCTTTTTAATCTTTGTGATTTATTATCTAGTATCATTAAATATTCTGTACATTTTTCATTTGGCATTTTTTCTTTTTTTAGTAAGTCTACATAGTTTATAATAGATGTAAGTGGTGTTTTAATATCATGTGATACATTTGTAATTAGCTCTGTTTTTAATCTTTCGCTTTTTAAACTTTCATTTACTGCGTTAGATAATCCTCCTGCTATGTCTTGTATATAAATGCTAAGTTCTTTTAATACTCCTCTTTGTTCATTTGGATTTAATTTTATATTTGTATTTCCTTCATATATACTTTTTAAGGCTTCCCTTATTTTTTCAAACTCTCTTAGTTTGCAAAATAAATACCATAAGCTTAAAAATCCAAGTGAAAGTAATAGCACGCTATACATAAATCTATGCCTTGTTTGCCACATTCTTGAAGTAAAGAAAAATCCTAAGAGGCAAAATAGTCCATAATATAATATTAATTTAGTTGCAATATTTCTATTATCTATTACAGATTTTGCACCTTTTAATATTGAATAGCAGATTGTTGATTTTATTAATGTGTGTGATTTTATTCTTTTTACAATGGTTTCTAGCATTAAAATTAATGTTAAATATATTATAAGCATGCCTGTAGTAAAACCTATAGCAACAAATGATACAATTTCTATTTGAACAGATAAAATTGCTGTGAAAGCTCCAATATGTATTAATATCATTCCTAATATAAGTACAAATCCAAGTTTCCATCTATCAAACCAGTTTAAAGATATTTCTCCTTCATTTTTTGTTTTTCCTATTCCTTTTATAATTAATATTAAAGATGTTATTAAAACAATTAATGAAACTACTATTAACAATGGTGCTATTTTATATGTTTTTATTATAAAGTTATAAAATAGTTCATATACAAAAAAATCATCATTATATGGAAGTTTGTTTAGTAAAACTGTATATATTTCAAAATTATCATTTACACCATCTGAATTTGTAAATAATGATTCGTACCTAACTTCTTCCATAGTTAAATTGCTAAAATTAGTATCTATTTTTCCATTGGTATAATTCCAGTACATAGAGTTTTCACTTAATGACCCTATAATTTCATCTATGGTATCTGTTTTCATTGTATGCTCTAAGTTTGTTGTTGCAGTTCCTGCTTTTTTATTTATAATTAAATATCTAAAGTTTCCATTAACATAGGTATTATAATAAATAGTGCCATCTTTTCCACCTATATTAGTACTTTGCTTATCTGTATATCCGCCCGAAAATTCATTTTCATTTATTAAATAATATTTTCTCGAAATATTATCTAAATAATCTTCTTTAAATGATTGTGTATCATAATAACTATTTGCATATATAATGCTTCTATCTGTTTCTTCTACAAACATTATTGATATAATAGATGAAATTAATATAACTACAAAAATTGGAATTAAAATATAGGAAATGTTTTTTAAAATTTTTGGCATACATATTAATTTTTTCTTCATTTTTACCTCCTATTTTATTTCGTTTTTCAATATGTAGATTTAATTAATTTTTCTCATTTAAGTTTTCTATTTTATAGCCAATTCCCCATATTACTTTTAAATATTTAGGTTCTTTTGGGTTTATTTCTATTTTTTCTCTTATGTGTCTTATATGGACTGCAATAATATTTTCTGCGCCGTAGCTTTCTTCTTCCCATACATTTTCATAAATTTGCTCTATAGAATATACAATTCCCTTGTTTTTAGTTAAAAATTTCAAAATATTGTATTCTGTTGGAGTTAATTTTACTTCTTTTCCTTCTACAATTACTTGTTTTGTATTATCATTTATTATTAAATCTCCTGAGCTATAAACGCCATCTCCCTCTTGCATTTTATCTGCAATAGATCCTAAGTGAGTGTATCTACGTATTTGTGAATTTACTCTTGCAATTAGTTCTAATGGATTAAATGGTTTTGTAATGTAATCATCTGCGCCATTGTTAAGTCCTGCAATTTTATCATAATCTTCAGATTTTGCAGATAGCATAATTATAGGAATTGCTTTATTTTTGCGGATTAAATTAGCTGTACTAATTCCATCTAATTTTGGCATCATTACATCTAATAAAATTAAGTGTATGTCTGGATTATTTTCTACTATTTTAAGAGCTTCTACTCCGTTATAAGCCTTTAAAATGTTATAACCCTCTTTTCCTAAATAAATTTCAACTGCTTTTACAATTTCTTTGTCATCATCTACTACTAAAATATTATACATTTACTTTTCCCCTTTGTATTTAGTATTTTTAATTATAACATAAAGTATTTTAACTGTTTATAGTATACCATGAAATTCTTAAGAAAAAAGAGTTTAAATTATTAATGTTTTATTAAGGAATATTTTTGGCTTAAAAAAAGAGATATGTATGTTAAACATATCTCGTATAATTATAACTTAAATATTGTTATTATAAATTATATTTAGGAAATTTAAGCACCTTTTAGACTGTTTTTATAATCTACATACTCTTCTATTAGTAGTTTTATAACTGTAAATACTGGCACTGCTAAGAACATTCCAAGTATTCCAAAATATGCACCACCAATGGTTACTGAAAATATTACTAATAATGGGCTAATTGATAGTGAATTTCCTATGATTTTTGGATTAATAATATTCGCATCAATTTGTTGTAAAATAATAACTACTATTGCCATTAAAATAGCTTGTCCTAGTCCTCCTGTAAATAGTGTAACAATTATGGCAATGATTACTGCTATAATGGCTCCAAAATATGGTATTAGATTAAATAATCCTATTATAAAGCCAAGTAGTACTGCATATTTTACTCCAATAATAGACATTGCAACAGATGTTAATATTCCTACAATAACTGCATCTAGCACTTGCCCTGAAAGGAATTTAAAAAATACTTCATTTGATTTATTAAAATATCTGCTTACCATAGTATATGTATCTTTTGCAAATATGGCATTTGCAAATCTTCTTAAGAATTTTAAAATTTCAGTTCTTTCTGCTAATAAGTATACAGATACTACAAATGATACAAATACATCAAATATTCCTGTTACTGCGCTAATTGCACCTTTTACATATTGAACTATGCTTTCTATATTTAAAAATTCATGTAAATCAATTTCACTAAATTTTTGTGCTAATTTTATAATAGCTTCACTTTTTAAGAACGAATCTTCTGGTAGCTTTTCTAATGCACTTATTGTATTATTATAATAAGTTCCAAAGTTATTTACAAAATCAGTTATACTTCTCAAAATATTTGGAATTACAAATGTTAGAGTAAGTACAATAATTAAAATTGCAATAATATAAACTGTAATAATAGATAAAATTCTTGCTTTTTTAGAAATAAACTTTGGCCTTTTTATAGATTTATAGCATCTTTCTAGTCCTCTACATGGAATATAAAATAAATATGCAATTAATATTCCTATAATAAATGGCATTAAAATATGAAATAATCCGCTAAGCCAAGCTCCTATTGGTCCTATATTATCTAAAAGTTTATATACTGCAATAATTGCTACTCCTAAAATGAACCAATAAAGCCATTTAGTTAAACTTTTTTTCTTTTCTTCCATAATTATACATCCTCCTTCTTTAGACCTGTCCCTAATTACCCAAAAAGGGAAAAAGGGACTGTCCCCAATACCAATCCAACTGGGCAGTGATCACTACCCATTACTTCTGAGTAAATTGTACTTTCTTTAATCTGTTTTTCTATTGATTTAGATACTATAAAGTAATCTATTCTCCAGCCTACATTTTTTTCTCTTGCATGAAACATATATGACCACCATGTATAAGAGTTTTCTTTTTCTGGGTATAAATATCTAAAGCTATCTGTAAAGCCTGAATCTAAAAGCTTAGTCATTTTGCCTCTTTCTTCATCTGTAAAGCCTGCGCTATGATGGTTTGTTGCTGGATTTTTTAAATCTATTTCTTTATGTGCTACATTAAAGTCCCCACAATAAATAACTGGTTTTATTTTATCTAATTTTAATAAATAATTCCTAATTTCATCTTCCCAAACCATTCTATAATCTAATCTTTCTAATTCTCTTTTAGAGTTTGGAGTATAACAATTAACTAAATAAAAGTCTTCAAATTCTAAGGTAATTACTCTGCCTTCGCTGTCATGTTCTTCTATTCCTATTCCATAACTTACTTTAATTGGTTTTTTCTTTGTAAATACAGCTGTTCCTGAATAGCCCTTTTTTAATGCACTATTCCAGTAGCTATTATAGTCTTTAAAAAGATTAGAAATTTCTATATCAATTTGATCTTCTTGCATTTTTGTTTCTTGAATACAAAAAATATCTGCATCTATTTGCTTAAAAAATTCTTTAAAGCCTTTGCCCATTGCTGCTCTTAATCCATTTACATTCCATGAAATTAACTTCATATAGCTTCTCCCTTTTATTTATGTTTTTATGCTTTTAATTAAGTTTTTTCTTTTGCTTTTATATATTTTTAGATAATATATCACATTATTTATAAATTTTCAATGGTAGATGGAATTTACATAATTTGACTTTTGCTAAAATTTTGGTACAATATATGTATATCTAAGTTTTATCCCTTAGGCAAAGTATATGATGTCGGACATATACAGGCGGCTTAGTTAAATATCAACATCTTTAATAAGAAAGGGAAATTAAAAATGGACACATTTCTTCCAGTAACTTTGCTTGCAATATTAGCAGTTATAGCGTTAATATTAATAGGTTTTGTTGATCTTATTAGGCTTCTTTTTTCTCGCAAAAAAAGCAACAAGAAAAGTTCTCAGTATGTCCATGAAGCAGGCGATGATCAAACAACCGATGATGACGAGGATGATGATGAAGGCTTTTATAGTTTCAAAGTTACCATCTTTGACAGCACCGGCAACGTTATTAAAGAAGAAGAAATAAAATGCCAAGACTACGAATACGATGAAGATAACTACGTTTTCTATTTCTTAGACGAAAACGAGAAAAACCATTACATCTACGTTAAAGGTAATTTTATCGTTCACGTAGACGAGCTTTAAGCCCTATTTATCCGACACAAAAAGCAGCCAAAACGGCTGCTTTTTTGTTAATATATAACATATGTCTTAAATACGACAAAGTGTCGCCTGAACAAACGTCCTAACCGCGACACTTTTAATTTACATTGCGTTAAAATATACGTTTCCACCTATATTTACACCACTTGCATATCCTGCTGCTCTAAATGATAAGTAATTGTGGTTTCTTTTTCCATTCAATGCATCTATAACTGCTCTTTTAACATAAGATGCATAATTTCCATTTAGTCTTCTTCTCCAATAGTTATCTATTGAATAGCAGAATTGACCTTTTGCTTTGTATTGGCTTAATGGGTCTGTACCATTGTAGCTCCATCTACTACTTTCTGCCCTGTTACATGCACATGTTATAACTGCTAATGCTCCTTCATAACTTGAAGAACACTCTTGGGCAGTAATTGCACATAATAAGTCTAATTCTGATTCTGAGTAGCTCCACTTTCCTGCATATCTAGTTTTTGTGCTACTTCTTGAAACAACTTGTTGCTTATTTCTAACTTCTACAATTTTATTTACTGGTTCTCTAATTATTTTAGAAGAAATTTCTTTCTTTTCTATTTCTTTTTCATTTTGATATTTTACTTTGTAAGTAACTTCTTTTAAACCATCTACACCATATTGAACTATTTTATCTTGCTTTGCTCCTGAAGTTGCCACATTTTTTGTAATAGTTTCATAAGGTATTTTTACTTTTTCTACTACTATTTTTTCTATAATAGTGTTATAAGTTTCTAAGATTTTATCTACTGTAACTTCTTTAGAAGTTTCTATTACTTCTGGAAGTTCTATTTCTTCTTCTGTGATTTTTGAAATCTTAATTGTATTATTATCTGATAACTCTGATGTTAGATCTGGAGTTACTTTTTCATCTTCTAATAATATAATATGATTTTCATCAAGTACCTCTGAGACCTTTTTCTTGTTAGTTAATACATTCATTTCGTATCCACTTGCAAGAATAATTTTAACATTATTTATTTTAATGTTTGTAGCTCTAACAGCTACTGTCATAATGAAAATAAATAAAATGCTAATTGAAATGATCTTTTTCAGCGATATTGACGCTTTATCATCATTTTTCATATTAAATTTGTTCCCTCCTTTAAAAGCAACAATTATATTATACCATTTTTTAGATAATTTGTCAAATTTTATGATATTTTTGCAACTCCTAGAAGCATGCAAGTTTTGAGATATAATAACGTTTTAAAGAGTTTAAGTATACTATATTATATGCCAGCTTGTACCAAAATATGAAAATTTTTCATAAAAATGTAATTTGTTTTAAAATATAAATATGTTTTTTTGCATACAATATTTGTAAAGTATTTTATAATTTTTATATTTAACCCGCTTAAATAGTACTAGTTTTCTTGTTTTTCAAATTGCCCGTTGCAGAAGTTAATTCAAAGAAGTAGGCCAGAACGGGACCTCTCAAAACTGCGAAAAATAGTACTATTTAAGCCTAAGATAATTAAAAATATAATAACTTTAGTAACGAATAAATAAATTATTGTTTTTTGTATTTTTTTGTGATATTATTAAATAGTAATATAAAATATTATAAATTTTAAATATAAATGAGGTTTGCTTCATTTATAAGATAGGAGAAAAATTATGTGGTGGATTATTTTAGCAATTGTTGTATTAATTATTTTATTTGTTGTTGGATTGTACAATAGCTTAGTAACACTAAGACAACGTGTAAAAAATGCTTGGAGTCAAATTGATGTTCAATTACAAAGAAGGTTTGATTTAATTCCTAATTTAGTAGAATGTGTAAAAGGTTATATGGCACATGAGCAAGATACTTTAGCAAAAGTTACTGAGTTACGTACTTCATGGGCAAATGCAAAAACTGTTGAAGAAAAAGCTAATTTAGATAACCAATTATCTGGTGCATTAAAAACAATTATGGCTGTTTCAGAAAGCTACCCAGATTTAAAAGCTAATCAAAATTTTTCTGAATTACAAGAAGAATTAAGAAATACCGAAAATAAAATTTCTTACTCTAGACAATTCTACAATGATAGTGTTACTAGATATAACACAAAAATAGAATTATTCCCTTCTAGCATTATTGCTTCAATGTTTCATTTTACACCAGAAGCTTTATTTGCAGCAGAAAGTGACGAAGCTAGAAAAAATGTAAAAGTTGATTTTGGCAAATAATTTTATTTAAAATAATATGCTTATCGTAAAATTTTTATTTGCGAAAAGCATATTATTTGTTTAAATTTATAAATTATTATTTAAAAAAGGTGAATTTAATATGTACGAAGATATTAGAAGAAATAAAATAAAAACTGGTTTTATAATTGCAATTTTTATTTTAGTAATCACATTAATTGTATATTATGTTTGTATGGCATTTGATTTAGGAGAAGTTTCAATTTTAATTGCTTTAACTTTTTCTATATTATCTGCCTGGAGTTCTTACTATTATAGTGATAAAATTATTTTATCTTTAAATAAGGCACGTCCTGCAACACATGAGGAAGATCAAAAGTTAGTAAATATTTTAGATGCTTTAATGGTTTCTTCTGGTCTTGAATATAGACCTAGATTATATGTTGTAGAAGATGAACAGCCAAATGCTTTTGCTACTGGTAGAAATCCTAAAAATGCTGTTGTATGTGTTACAACAGGATTGCTTGAAAAGTTAGATTATTACGAACTAGAAGGTGTAGTTGCACACGAACTTTCACATATAAAAAATTATGATATTCGTTTGTCTGCAATTGTAACTGTTATGGTAGGATTAGTTGTAATGCTTTCTGACTGGGTTTCTAGAATGCTTTTCTGGGGTGTTCGGTGGTGACGACGATGATAATAGACGGAAATCCAATTTTAATGGTTTTAGGCTTAATTGCAGTTATTATAGCACCAATATTTGGTGAATTAATGAAACTTGCTATTTCTAGAAAAAGAGAATTTTTAGCTGATGCTACAGCAGTAGAATTTACTCGTAATCCTGATGGGCTTATTTCTGCCCTTCAAAAGTTAGAAGATGATACAAACCAGTTAAAAACTGCTAATAATTCTACAGCTCATATGTATATAATTAGTCCTTTTAAAACAAATTTAAAAGGTAAAAAGAAAAGTAATATTTGGTCTACTCACCCTTCTACAGAAGCTAGAATTGAAGCTTTAAGAAATTTGAAATAAGTATATAAAAAGTGCATACCCATTAAGGTATGCATTTTATTTTTTAGTTTCGCGCTTTTTAGCTATTTGTGACAGTTTACAAAAGTTTAAATATTGTTTGAGCATTTTGATAGGTTGCATTTGCAACTTGTTCTAGCTTTAAGTTTTTTACATCAGCTATTTTTTGTGCCATGTATATTACATTTGCTGAATTGTTACGTGTTCCACGTTTTGGTTCTGGTGCGAGGTATGGGCTATCTGTTTCTATTAAAATTTTATCTAATGGAACAGCACTTATTGCGTCTACTGCATTTTTAGAGTTTTTAAATGTAATTGGTCCTGCAAATGAAATATAAAAGCCTAGTTTTAGACCTTCTTTAATTAAATCTAAATTTAATGGGCAACAATGAAAAATACCTTTATTAATAACAGGATTAGTTTTTAGTATTTCTAATGTATCAAAAATAGCTTCTCTTGTATGAATTACTATTGGGAGGCTTAACTTATTTGCAAGTTCTATTTGTTTTTTAAAAACTATTTTTTGATCCTCTTTATTTTCTTTATTCCAATAATAATCTAAACCAATTTCTCCTATAGCTACTACTTTTTTATTTTTAGCAAGCTCTTCAAGTTGGTTCAATTGTAATTCTAAATTTTGGCTTATATTTTCTTCTAGATCTGAAATATCATTAGGAGAAATTCCGCAAGTGGCATAAACAAAATCATGTGTATTTGCAATTTCTACTGCTTTTCTTGAAGAATCTAAATTGTAACCTGCGCATACTAACTTTGTAACACTTCCAGCGTTATAAACTTGCTTTAATACTTCTTCTTTATCTTCATTAAATTTTTCATCATTATAATGAGCATGTGAGTCAAAAAGCTCCATTTATTTTTCTCCTTCTAATTGACATTTAAAATTTTTTTTAGTATAATATAGTTAGAAAATGAGAAACCACAAAGGTGGTTGCCAGTTGATATGAAAAAAACACATCTAACCGTCAAGTACAGATGTGTTTTTTTATTGGTTTATTTTCTTTTGCTTAAAATTATTGCTAACGCTATAATTAAGGCAAAAGCTATGATAGTTATTGTTAATAATGAAAAAAATAATATGTAAATAATTGTTATTAAGCATGATTCTACCATAAGCCTCACCTCCTTATTGGAGGCAACCACATCTGTTTTTCCCATTTTCTATAATAAATACTATATATTAAATTATATTAAAAATCAAGTATTTATAAGTAAGTCTTTACTTCTAGCTTTCAAATAATACTGTAAAACTTGCTACTGCATAGTCTTTTAAGTGTGAAATGCTTAAGTCCATATCTATAATTCCAGTTATATTTAGTTTTTCTAAATTAACAATTGGCTTTCCGCTTTCTTCATTTTTTATTTCTATTTTATTTAAAATATCATCTTCATTAGTAGAAATTTTAGAAGATATTGCTTTAAAAACAGCTTCTTTAGCAGCAAATCTAGCCGCATAGTGCTGATATTTCATTTTATTAGTATTTTCGCAATAGTCTATTTCATTTTTAGTATATACATTTTTTAAAAATGCTTCTCCCTGCTTTTCTATTGCTTCTTTTATTCTTTCTACTTCTATAATATCTACTCCTGTTTGAATTTTCATTAATAAGCTCTCTTTCATAGGTTTTTAAAAATTATACACATATTAATAATATTTAATATTAACATTATAACTATTACTGCAATTATGTATTTGTTGTGTTTATTTACTTTTTTAATTTTATATTCTTCATATAATAAATCATATTTATCTTTTAATTCTTTAAAAATTTCATCTATATTTTGTGCTTTTTTATTATACTTTTCTAATATAATACCTTTTTCATTATTTGTTACTTCATAAGCCCAATTTGTTTTGACAAAATTTAAAAATTCTTCATGCTCTTTTAAAATTTTTTTAGTATTTGAAATTTTAAAATTTAGCCTTTTTAAATATATTTTTTGATGTAAATCATATAAAAAGTGATAAAGCCACTCATTTTCATATTTAAATAGCAAATTTGTGTAGTTTTTTATATTAGCTTCTGATGTCATTAATACATTACTATTGCTAGAAAATCCATAATATAAATACTTTTCTTTATATATTAATTTTTCTTCAGATGTAATATCATCTATTTGTTCTACTTCTGGAAGTATATGATAGTATTTTTCAAATTCTTTTTCAAGTGCAATTAAATCTGTGTTTTCATTCCAACTATTTTGTTCTAAGCAAACATAACTATATGTAATTAAGCTTTCAGTATCAATATCTGCTTTTGCTGAGATCAAATTATTTCCTACAATTTCTTTTAAAAATTCTTCAAAATTTTTCATGTTGTTTAACTTTTGAGTTTGAATTTTTATATTATCATATTCTTTTTGATGCTCTCTTTTTGAATGAATATCTTTAAATTTATAATTAAAATTTAAAATGTCTGAAAAGTTTTCGCTAGAATTTAGAATCGTTTTCATTAGTAAAAAACAAATTCCTGTAGAAAAGCAAACAATTTCTACTTTTGATATATCAAAAAATATTCCGTTTTCTTCCCCAATTTTAGCTGGAATATCTTCTTGTAGATTGTATTCAAAAAATGCACAATACTTGCTACTTAAAATATTTGCTTTCATTCTTGTGTCCATTTTTTCATAGCTTTTAATTCCTTTTTGCCCTAAGTTTAGTGTCCAAAATAGCTTATTTTTTATTCTTGGTAAAAAGTAAGAATCAATGCCAATATCTTTTTTACTATTAAATATTTTTAATTTGCATTTTTTATTTTTTAAGAGACTATACAAATAATTTGTATAGTCCTTTTTTTCTATTATATATGGGTAAATAAAATATGTATATTGATACTTCGTCTTTAGTTCCATAGACTCTCCTTCATATTTATAGCTATAAATATTGTTTAACCTGTCCCTAATTACCTAAAAAGGGAAAAAGGGACTGTCCCTTAATCTGTGTAGTAATTTAAGTTTAAGTCTTCTCCTCTATGCCATTTGTTAATAAATTCTATTACATAGTTATTTTCTAATTTATATGCTGGTGTTATTACTTCTTCTCCTTTTGAATTGATGCAACCCCACATTCCGTTCTTTTTTACACTTGCATAGCCAAATTCATTTTGCTCTTTTGCATCATCATAAATGTAGTCTACTACAACAACACCATCTTTATTAACATAGCCATATTTTCCGTCTTTTTTACTTAAGAATATTGTATTTGTAGTAAGTAATTCTATATTTGTTTTTTCTTCAAATTTAAAATTATAATATTTATATTCTGAGCCTGTTCTAATTTGCATATAGCCATTTGTAACATTTAATTCAGATAAAATACCAGTTAATTTTACTGTAAAGTCTTGCCCAATAAAAGTAGATTCTGCTTGACCCTTTTTGCTAGCTTCGAAAAAGCCTACATCTTCTCTATATATAAGTGTTTCATATTCTGGTTTTAAAACAGTTTCTGCATTTATATTTATAACACCATAATTTCCATTTTCTTTATAGATATAGTTATTATCAAAAGCATATTTCATGTCATCATATTTTATTGCTATTTTTTGTTCTCCATTTATTGTAAGAACACCGTATTTACCATTTTGTTTAACTAATACATTTTCTCCATTTATTGAAACAACATCACTAAATTTATCTTTTAAATATGTTGCTCCCTCTTTATTTACTACTTCCCAACTCTTTCCTTCTTTTACAACATATAAATCTGAACCATAGATTTGTTTAATATCATCATATTTTATTTCTAATACTTCTGATTTATCTCTTCCTATAATGCCTTTTTTGTTTGAACTATTTGTTACAATATAGCCATTTTCATATTTTTCTGAAACTGGTTTAATTGCTTTATAGTTATTGTCTATTATAATTGAACCAATATTATCTACTAAGCCAAATTTTCCATCTTTTTTAGTTAGGAAACTTTTTGCTACTCCTTTTAGTGCTTCTATAGATTCATATTCACAATTTAAAAGTTCTGCTCCTTTGTAATCTACTAAACCATATCTTTCATTCTTTTTTGCTAATAATACATCAGTTTCATAAGATAAATTATTACTGCTATCATAATTTTCTAATGCTGTGATTTCGTCATAACCTGTAATTATTTCTTCACCTTTACTGTTTAATACTTTTGTTTTATATGTATTTTTGCTATAGTCTACATCATAAGTACATAAGAATACATCTTTTTTATTATCTGGAATTATAATTGCCTCATCATATTCTGGGTTTATAATTATTTCACCTTTTGAGTTTATAACTCCCCATTTTCCATTTGTATATACTGAATAGTATGCATTTGCAACTGGTTTTCCATTTGTTTTATTACCGCTAAACATTTTTTTAATGCTACTTATTGCCATTATTATTACAATAAATACTATAATAACTGCTATAACTTTTTTAATGTTTAGTTTTGGCTGTGAACCTTGGTATCTTCTTCCTCTACTATTACTCATGAATTACCTCCAAATTAATAGCGAATGTATTATAATTTATAATGTTCGCTATAAGTTTGCTAATACAAAAATATGATATAGTATTAGCTATTTTTTCTAGCTATACTATATCATATTTATACATATTATGACAAGAATTTTATTTATATTTATTTGATTTTTTAATATATTATTTAAAATCTACTGTAAATTTTCATCTTTATATGATTTTCTTGTCTCCGACCCAAAAAATTTACCTTAAATGCAATTACTGTCATGTCATCTTTTTGCATTCCAAATTCGTTATCTATTGCTTCATTTAAAATCATGTTTGCAATTTGTTTTGGATCATCTGTTTTAATGTCTTCTAATAAATATTTTACCCAAAGTTCTTTATTTATATATTCTGTATTTGATTCTATAATGCCATCTGTGCACATTACTAAAATATCTCCATTTTGAAGGTCATAGTCATATACAACTAAGTCTGCATTTTCTAATATTCCAGTAGGTAAGCTTAGAGATTTTAAAAGCTGTACTTCGTTATTTCTTTTTATATATGTTGGGCATGCTCCATTTTTTATAAATTCCATGTTTCCTGCATATAAATCCAATATTTGAATATCTAATGTTGCATACATATCTTCTTTTGTGTTTGCTATTAGTGTTGAATTTATAAGGTTTAATGATGATTCTTTATCAAATCCTGCTTTTAATAACCTTTCTAACATTTTAATTGCTATTTTGCTACTTTTCATGGCTTCCGGACCTGAGCCCATTCCATCACTAATGGCAAGTAAATATTTTCCGTCTTCTAATTTTGTTTCTACATGGCTATCTCCAGATACTGACGAACCTTGCTTTGTGCTAGATGCTACTCCTACTTGTAATTTATAATTATCTTGTGAATAGTATGTAAATTTGCAAATTTCTTTTTCTTCTCTTAAGCCACATTCTTGGCCTTGTATAATAAATTTATGTTGTAATACTTTTTCTAAAATTTTTGATATTTTTTTAATACCACATTTTTTTCCCTCTATATCATCACATAAATTAGTATATACTTCTACAAAATATCTTCCAGAATTATTTTGTTTTATTTTTATATTATTTACTGCAATTTCTTTTTGCTCTAGTAATGTTTTTATTTCTTTTTTCTCGGTTTCAAAGTTATCTTTTTCTTCGTTTTGCATTTCTTTTGCCATAGATGATATTACCTTAGATACGCTGTCTAGCTGTGATGACACACTTTTTTTATTTTCCTCCATTTTCTTTTTCCAAATAAAGTTCATTTTGCTAATACGGTAAGAATAATTTATGGCTTTTATCATTTTAGAAACATCATTTTGTACTTGTTCATCTTTTTCTTTAAATCCTATAATATAGTGATTTTTTTCTTCAAATATATTTACTAACTCTTTTTCTGTTATTAATTCTTGTTTTAATAAATGTTTAAATATGCTATCTACTATTTCATCTCTATTTTCTAAAATATCTTCATATAATATGTTATTTTCTAATTCTTCTAAGTTAATTTCTAATTCTTCTCTAAATATTTGTTCATTTGATAATTCTTGCTCTTGTAAATCTTTTTCATCTAAAATTGTACTTGCCGCTTCTTCATAGCTTTTAGCTAAGTCACTAATTGTTTCTGACATGCTATTTAGTTTTAATATTGTGTCTTGATTTTCGTTTAAGGTTTTTGTTGTAGTTTCTGGAAGTAATTTATTTTTTCCGTATAAATCTTCAATATTTATTTCGAATTTTTTTGGAACTGCAAGTAGTCCTAAAAATGCTATTAATATTTCTTGAAACATTATAACTGGAACTGTATTTCCATTAGATACATAGCTTAATAATATGTTACCTAGTATAAAGCCTATTACAACTCCTATTTTGCCTAGTTTATAAAATAAGCCTGCAAGCATTCCTGAAATTGCATAAGCTGCTATCATTGTTGGATCACCATTTTGTATTATTCCTAAAACTACTCCTATGGTAATTCCACCTGTAGCACCTACTAGCATACCATTTTTCCAGCCTAATATTAATACTAATAATATGCATAAAATATTTCTTACGCTAAAACCAAAAATGCTAAGATTTCCTAAAGCACAAATTGAAATTGCTAGTAATAAGCTTGTTCCTATTACTTCTTCTATAGAATATGCTTTTTTAGTTTTAAATTCTTGAAGCATAAATATTGAGTTTGCAAATATTTTATAAAATACATAAGATGAAATTGCAAGCATTATGCTTGTTAATAAATCATAAATATAAAAACTTCTAAAGAACATTGGCACTATTTGTGTAATAAGCACTGCTAAAAATAAGTGCATGCCTAGTCTTCTTTGTTCATTTACATTTTCTATTTCTTTTGGCATTTTTAATAGTACAAATACAAAAAATACTATAGTTGTTAAAAAATATATTAAAAGGCTATTAGCACCAAATGAAATAAAAGTTCCAATTAAGGTTAAAATATATGGAATTCCTATTGATTTATAATTGCTAAGCATTGCAGCTAAAAAGCTTATTGCAAACGGACTAATACTTAATATTATATTTTCGCTTTGAAAGCCTACCATTGATACTGCAAATGCCACAATAAAAAGAGCTACATTTTGCAAGCTAAATAAACCTTTTAAAAGTTCTTTAACAGGCACTTTTTCTTGCTTTATTGTTTGCTCTTCATCACTTTGTTCTTGTATATTTTTTTGTATATTTTGAAACACTTTGTGACCACCTCTACTTTTTTAATTTGCTTTTTATTTTAGTACAAGCTGTTTAAAATGTTTGTCATTTTATATACACAAATTAAAAAAGTTTTCTTCTTATTTTGCCATCTTTTGTGTTTATTTTACTTTTTAAACTTTTTTCTGTTTATTATTTTATCGTAAAATGTTCAAAAATACAAGGTTTTATCGATATTTTACATATAAAAATTCCAGTGATTTTTCGAAGCTTTTTAAAAAATTGGTCTTCAATTTCTCACTGGAATTTTTTTAGCTTTCAGGTTCCTATTCTAGGAGACCCTCTTTTGCTTTTAGTTTATTTTAGGATTACCTCTTGGTTTTATTACTATGACCTGTCCCTAAGTGCTTAAAAACGAGCATTGGGACCTGTCCCCTTCTTAATGAATACGATTCCTACTGCTAATATAGTAACTACTGCTAAAGCGATTCCTATATATAAAATTTGTGTTAAACCAAATGGTGGAACTACAACTATTGTTTCTGCTTTGCTACTGTCTACTTCAGTAGGTTCTGCTGTTGGATCTTGGTTACCTGCAATTGAATATGCCATTCTTCTACCAACTGTATTAGTTGTTTGAACAATTTCAGAAATATTTTCGTAAGATTTATTATCTGATTCAGATCCGTTATAAATTATTTGTGATAATAATAAATCTTTAGTTATATTTTCACCTGGTTTTAGATTTTTGCTTAATTGTGTAGTTGCTATTATGTTATTATATGAGTTTGCTTTATCTTTTATATTATTATCAACTAAGCCATCTGCAATTGTACTATTAGGAGATTTTACAAGTGTCCATCCTGCATTATTTAATGCGCTATATTGTAAGTTATTTGCTACATAGTCTATTACCATATTAGCAGATGTTGTTACTTTGTAATTATCTGATGCACCAGTTGCTGAATAATAGAAATCTTTATTAGAATAATCTGTTTCACTTACGTTTTTAACCATCAATTCATAAGAAACTTGAATAGTTGCTCCATGTGCAAGCTCTGAATCTATTATTGCTTGTATTAATCCATTTCTTCCGTTTTTATAAAGTGAATTAATTAAGTTGTTAATTTGTGTTTTATATGAATAACGATTAAATGATTTATTTGTTTTACTTTGGCTATAATATTCTTCATATTTATTGTTTTTCATTTGGTTAGATAAATTATATGAATTACCTTTAAGCCAAGATAAATTGTCTACAGATTTATTTGTATCAAATACTATTTGACCATCTCCTAAAGTTAATTTTACATTAGTTACTTTTTTATCAAGTTCTATTTGAGCTTTTGGTCTTTCTGTAAGTCCGAAGTCTATATTGTTTAAAACATATTCTCCGTTTTTATCATTATTATATAAATATTGTTCTCCATTACTTTCTGTATTGTTACCATTTGAAAGTGTTCTATCATATTCTACTTCTGTTTTAATAATAGCAGTTTCTGCTACCATATTAGTATTTGCTATTAGTTCTTGTATCATGCTATTATTAATGTTTTGTGCATATGGTGATGCTAATATTTGTGCTTTAGAATTTCCTATAGCTCCTGAAGAATAATTATTAACATTAGTTCTTCCTTGATAGCTTTCATTTTGATATTTAGTTTGATTATTTGTTGTTCTACCAGTGTTTATAGTTTTACTTTCCCATATATCTTTTGCATCTGATACATTTGCATTTTTATTAACACTTAGTTTATCTGATTCTAAGATATTATAATATTCGTCTGTATATTTTGAAACTGTTATATTATTTTTTAAGTCTTTACTATACACTGTTGATTTAAAGTCCTGACCATTATATGATACTGCATTTTCTCCGCCATTTGCCTCTGTTAAAACAGTTTTTACATCATTACCATATTTAAACCTAACAATATAATTTCCTGGTATGAAGCCTGTAAATTTATATAAACCATTTTCATCAGTTTCAGCTACTTGCCATACATATTCGCTTCCATTTGCTAGTTTTTCTACTAGTTCTACAGTTATACCTTTAATTCCTATTTCACCTGTTTGTCTTACGCCGTCTCCTATTATTGCACCATTTACAGTTTGTGTTCTTTCATCTTCCCAAACTGTACCATTTATTTCTCTAATTGCATTTATGTCTAAAGCAACTTTTATACTTTTTGCTCTATCTGTATCATCTTCAAAGTTTTTCTCGTATTTTTCTCCTTGTAAATCATTTAAGCATAAGTTACCAGGTGTAGAGTTATTATCTATAATTCCTGCTACTGTATTATTACCATTAATTGTTATGTTATTTGGTAGTTTAGTTCCGTTTTTATAATAGCTTTTATAACCATTAATTTCAACATAGTTTTGTTTTAAACTGTCATCATTATCTAATATAACTGGACCTTTATCATCTGAATTTACTTTAAATGTTAAATAAATGTATGCTTCTTCACCTGTTTGTAATTTTTTATTGTTTAGTCCATGTACATATACAGAGTTGTATTGTTTTTCTAAGTCTGATTTTGATGCATCTTGGTAAATGCTTGCACCACAATAAGTACCATTTCCATTTTGCACACTTGAATAAGTGCTATTAATATTTTTTGCATATTTTAGTCCATTTAAATTTAAGTTGTTCATTATATCATAATAAGATTTTTCTGGAATAGATAATTCTTCATCTATACCGTTTTCATTGTACATTACCCAAGATAAACCTGGCATATATGTGTAATCTTTATCATAATAATCCACAACTTCAGTAATTTCATTTAAAATACCTTGTGATATATTTCTAATAGAGATTTTATATGTAACATATAGTTCTAATTCTTCACCATATAAATTTGTAGCTAATGCTTTATAATTATAATCTGATGGATATATTTCTCTATTATAGTAAGAACCATAATAGTTTTGATAATCTTGCATTCTTAATTCAATTCTCCAGTAATCTTCATTTGAAGAACGTTTATCATATTTATATACTTCTGTTTTTCCATTTATTCTTGTTGCTGCACGATAAATATCTTTTCTTAATGCTACATTATTTAATTGTCTTCTCCATAGTCCTGAATTTATATGATATTGTCCATTATATATTGGTGGCATTGTGCCAATTCCTGGTATTACAGCACTTTGTGTATCTACTACAAATTTATTATATACTGGGTATAAATCTATATTTCCTTTTTCATAAGGTGATGCTGTATATGCTTCAATTTTACAGTCTTCTATATATTGTAATTTTTTCCAAAGAATTTCTTGATCTTTACTATTTTTTGCATATTCCCTTACAATATTTTGATAAATTGAAATTAAAGCATTTTTATCTGGGTATTTATAATTTTTTGTTATATATTCTTTAATTTTTTGGCTAATTAAGCCTTCTGTAATAGATTGTGCTTCTATTACATTTCCATTTGCATCAAGTACATATTTCTCATCTATTAGTCTTGGTCCTACTGATTTATATGTACCATTTTCTTGTAATTCATAACCTAATAAATCATTTATAGAAAATGTTTCATTATAGCCTTCTATTAGTTTGCCACTTTTTAAAGAATCACTAGATCTATAACCTTTTGGTGATGAACCAATTTCTGCAAATTTGTTATTATATTCTGTTCTTACACTTGAGATTTCTGATGTTTTTGAAGTTATAGCCCATATATCTGTATTATAAAGTTTAGCATTTACCATGCTTTGTACAGAATTTTGGTGACTTCCGCTTCCTATTTGCAAATAATCTGTAGACATATAAATTTGTCCATTATATTCAAATGTAACATAATATTTTTTAAATACATCTAAACCATCAAACTGATAGTAGCCATTTGCATTTGTAAGTTTTGGATTAACTCTGTTTTGTAATTCTTCCCCTGATAATTCTCCTTTGTCTACTTCAGATAATAAGTTTGCAACATTTGCTTGTGGTTTTCCATTTTTATATTGTACATTTCCATTAGAATCCATTATGCATTCATATAATGTTACTTTTACATTAGGAATAATTATATCTTCATCTGTTTTTATACCATTTGATAAATTTTCTTTTCCTTCTGGTATATCTTCCCAAGTATAACCTCCTAATTTCATAGTTATATCTGTAGTAATATCGTCTACATTACCCTTTAAATTAATATTTAATTTATATAAGTTTCTTTCTCCCCATGCATCTATTACATCTTGTTGTTTTAAAGGATTTTCAGTTACATTCCAACGATAACCCACATTACAAGAAGTTAAATAGCCATATTTATAATGATAGCTATTACTATGTGATGTTTGAATAGGTGTTGCAACTAATTGATGTCCTTTTAAATTACATTGAATTGCATAAACAGTCATGTAAGAATATTCTACATTTATATCAATATATTTTACTTTTTTCTCACCATTTGAAATACCTTGATTTGGATTTTTTATTTTAATGTAAAATTCTTGCATGCTAACTGGGTATGAGTTTGCTGTTTTATCTACATAGCCATTTTCTTTTAATGGATTAAAGAAATCTAATTTATGTTCTTTACCATTTTGAATGTAGCTTACAATTTCTAAGTTTTTAATAAATGCTTTTCTTGCCTTATCATTGTAACCTCTTATAACCATATTAGAAATTCCGGCAAATTTTGCTGATGCAGAGTTTCCTTCTACATAATTAATTTTATATGGTCCTAAGATTAATACTTGTTCTTTTTGGTCTACACTTACTTTTATTTTGTCAGAAGTTGCATCTTTTATTGGATTATTTACATTATTTTTTAAGTTATTTTCATAATCTCTATAATCCATTGCTTCATCCTTTAATTGCTCTGCCATATCTATATATGTAAATGTAGCTCCACTTTCATAAAAGTTTTCTCCTTTATTCATTTCAGGATTTAACCAAATTGCTACTTGTCTTACTTCTTGGCTAATATTTTCACCTTTTTTGAAGCTACTAGATGAACCATATGAATATACTCCATCATAAGGTGCTATGAAATTATCTGGTGCTGTAACTATATATGCTCCAGATGGAACCATTTCTGTATGATTATTAACACATTCATAATAAGTATTTGAATAACGTTTTTCTGGAAGAGAAGCCATACAACTAGAAGAACTAACACTTCCAGATGTTCCTTTTAATGCTTTAATTGTTGAAACTCTTTCTAATCCAGATTTTAAACTAACACCTTTTTCTATACAATATAGTTGTGCGTTTCCAACTGTTGGAATAAATACTTTATTTATATTACTAGGTAATGCTTCAACCCAAAGACTACTACTTCCGTTATGTGCTCCAGGTGTTTTTATACTTCCATTAGCTTGTGAACTATTTATTGTAAGTGCTTCTTTTGTAAGTTTAGCTACTTCTTGAATTTTTCTGCCATTTACTTGAACTATAGTAGCAAACATTATTACTAATGTAATAAATACTGCTAGTATTCCTGTTACAAGAAGTGCTATTTTATTTTTACTATTCATTCTTTGCCTCCCACTTATAATATATTTTCTTCTTTAAAAGTTCTTCTTATTACTAATGTTCCAATTACTAAAATAAATAATATTGCTAATACTAAGCCTGAATAAATAACTATTGTACCAGTTGCTGTAGAAAGTATAATGTCTGCTTTTGATATATCATCTTCTATTTCTATCATGTTAGCTTCTATAGAATCTATATCTGGCTCTCCGTATTCATTATAAGCTTCATAAATTTCTGCATTATTATTAATAATTGTTCCTATATTACTATTTGTAATTTGTGCACTTAAAGTAAGTGCTATTTCTTTACTTTCTCCAGGTTTTAAAATAGTATTTTCTAAACTTGTGTTATATACTGCATTATTGTTATCTGAAATATACCAATCTTTGTTTAATTCTGAACTAAATTTAGTATTTTTTGGTAAATAGTCAACTATTTTTTTAGCATAGCCTTCAAGTCCACCTTCGTTTGTTACAACTATTTTATATTCAATAACAATACTTGATTTGTTAACATCTTTTTTAAAAATTTCTACTTTTTCTAATTTTGAATTATTTACGTTATATGTTTTTGTTCCAGATGTTTGATTAGTTACTGTAATTTTATTAATATATTTGTCTATTTTTAAGTCAAATTTGTTTGCTACATATAAACCAATATCTATGTCTCTAACATTTTCATTTGTTACATTTATAGTATTTGTTACTCCTGCATGGAATTGCTTTCCATTTAAAGTAACTAGCATTGAAACTGCATCTGAATTATAGCTTGTACTAATATTTTCTTTTTGATAATCTGTAACATTATATTTACCAGCATCATAGCAGAAAACTATTACATAGTTTCCTTTTTCTAAATTAGTAAATTCATAACTTCCGTCTGCTAAAGTTTTGGTTGTTTTTTCTGTACCATCTTGTATATCTTTTACAAGTTCACTATTTTCTCTTTTAAATAATTTTACTTCTATTCCTGATAATAAATTTTCTGTTTCATCTCTTTTGCCATTTTTATTCTCATCTAACCATGCTATACCTGTAATTTTGTATAGTGCACTATTATCTGTAATTTCATTATTGTTTTGATTATTATCTTTATATAATTCTGGATTATATTCTATAATAGTAGTAATATTATTTGATTTTTTACTTTCTATTCCTTGTGCTGTAATTGTACCTATGTTGTTAACCGTTTTATCTTTCTTTTCTGCATCTAATAAGTCTGCTTGTGCTGTAATTTTTACTGTTTCCGTAGCACCTTGTTCAAATTTGGTCCATCTTACTTTTGCTATATTATCTAATGTAGAATTTATTTCTTGCATTTTTCCTTTACTTGTATATTCTAATTTTTTAAATGTTAGGCCTTCTGGTAACACATCTTCAAATATGGCATCATTTGCATCTGAATCTCCTACATTTTTCATAGTAAATTCATATATAATTTCTTTTGCTTCTTTTAAATATTTTTCTGAAGATGAAGCTTGTGTAATTTCAAATTCTGGTGCCCCAACATGATATTTTATTAAGTTAGATATTTGTTCTTTAGTTTCATTAGAAGATGCTTTTGCAATAAAGTTAAAATCACCTGTAAAGCTATCTATTTCAAGATTTAATTTAATACTTTGTAAATAGTTTGCTTCTAATTTTGGAATATTAGCTATTACAGTATTATTTTGAACTTGAACATAGTCTTGTGTGTTTCCATCTTTGTCTATATAGCTTGTTTCATTTATTTTTATACCATTTGGAATACTTATATTTACTACTACATTATTTAATTGTTCTTTTGATTCTAAAATTAATGTAGCATATAATATATTTCCTTTATTAAGTGTAGCATTAGGATCTCTTGGTGCAGATAATGTTAATATTAATTTTCCTTCTACTTTTGTAAGTATATATTCATTTGAGTTAACAGCTTCTTCTATGTTTTGTGCTGTTACATTTACTTTATTAGATATATTTCCTAATGTTGCTTGTCCCATTTTAAGATCATAACTTGCTTTTGCTACTCCATTAACACCTATATTTCCAAGTGAAATTTGTATTGCTTGCTTATTAGAGTCTACATATAATTGCTCTGAAGAATTATATGTAGTATAAATAGTTCCATTTGGAACAGGAATATTTAATACTGCATCTTTTATTTCTTCTTTTCCTATATTTTTTACTTCTACAAAGAATTTTACAATTTGTCCTTCTGTAACTATTCCATTTGCTTCGACATTAGAGTTTAAAGTTATTTCTAATTCTGGTGCTTTTTCTGTTAATATACCTAATATACCTGAGATTTTTGTTTCTCCTATAGTTGCTTCTTGTGTTTTGTTGTTATAATATACCTTGTACATTTCATACGAACTGTTATCTGTTCCTATGTTTTCTGGTAATTCTACTTTATAATTAAATTTAATTTGTGTTTGTTTTTCTACTTTTCCTGATATAACAATAAGGTAGCTTTTTATAGTAGATAAGTCATCTATTTGTTCTTTCCATTCGTTTGAAGTATTTTCTAATTCTTTTGTTGCTTCTTCATTTTGGCTATAATATACTTTTACTTGATCTTTGCTTATTCCACTAAATTCTATCTTTTGTACCATTGGCATCGTAAATGTACTTCCTAAAGTTTCTCCATCTACAGCTTTATTGTTTTTAAATGGCAATCTTCCTAAAATAGATACATTTTCAATAGAATTTTCATAATTATTTGTAATTATTCCTTCTATAGTTAATGTCTTCTTTTCTGCTTTTGCTGGTATAATTGCTTCTTGTTTTTCACTGTTTAAGGAAATTAATTCTGAGTTTTTAGCATTATAGTTAGTTATTTTATTTATTGCTGAAACTCCATTTGGTGCTACTATGTTAACATTAGTAGATACTACTCCTCTTACTATATCTTCTTTCGTAGGAGTTTCATATAAGTTTGTATTTTCGTTTGTATAATACATTGTTATTTTATCTTCTTTACTTACAGCAAATTTATTTAAAGTAAAATCTGCGTTAATAATTATATTTGCACCTTTAGCTATTACATTTTCTTCTACGCTTTTTGTAGTTTCTGTATAATTTGTTTGTGTTCCTTGTAAAGTAATTTGAATAACTTGTTTTTTATTTTTTGTAATAACTTGTTTTTCTACTATTTTTAACTCATCATCTAATAAAATTTTAATATCTTTAATATCAACTTTTTCTATTTCTCTTGGTAATTCTATTTCTAATACTGGATTTTTATATAAAGCATATTCTACATTAGATGTATTTAGAACTACTTTAATTTCCACATTTTCATTTTTTACTACTGTTGATAAATTTTTACTTTCTTCTGATATAGTAATTTCTGCTGTACTTACTGGTTCTATTAAAGAAATAGTAGAACTTAATTCTAAATTTTTTTCTACGCTTTTATTAATTATGCCTAATTTTATTTTGGTAAATTGTTTCATTTCTTCTTTAGAATATGTTTGCTCGTCTATTATTGCTTTTAATATTTTTATTTCTAAATTTCCTACTGATACTGGCTTACTTGTTTTTATTTGTATTTCTTGCATTTTAGCTTCTGAAATATCTAAAATGTAGTTATTATTTTCTAGTTTTGTATCTTTATTTATTGTTCCTATATTTGTTCCATCTATTTTGTTAATTTCTATTGTTCCTTCTTCTGAAAGTATTTTTTCAAAATTGTTTTTTTCTATTTTTATTTGTTTTATATAACTATTATTTTCTAATGGAAATTCATTTGAGTTATTGTCTAAATAATAGTCTTTTGCTGTTTGCATTTGTACTTGTTCTGTAAGGTTTAATTCATTTATTTGTGCTATATAGCTGTATTCATAATTTGTTTCTTTTTTATTTTCATTTTTATCATAATTAGCATATATGTTTCCTTTGCTAATAGATGTTTTAATTATAGGTGTAATATCTGTTAAAACACCTTTTACTTCTTTTTCATTATATTCAACTTGAATATCTTTTTTTATTAATGTTTGTTCACTATCTTCAATAGTTACTTTTCCTATTACATTCATTGATGTTTGAAATGTTTTTTCTAACATTTTTTCATAAAGTTCTTTTCCTTTATAAATAAAGTTTACAATATATTCATCTACACCATTTGGATTTAAAGAAATTAATTTATTTTCGTTTTCTATGTTGCTTACTGTAATAGTAAGTTTGCCTGTAGATTCATCATATTGATAATTTGAGGTTTCAAAATTAATTCCACTTTCATCTGAATTTGTATTTAATGTTTTATTTGCTATTACATTTACTGATGTTGGTTTTGCATTTTCTATTTGTGGTGCATACATTTCTAATTCTGTTTTTGAAATTGGTAAAACATGGTCTTTTACACTGCTTGTTATTACAGTTTGCAATAAAACACCATATTCTTGTTCTTGTTTATATGGAATATATTTTGTTACTTCATAGTTTAAATTTAATTCCATTTGCTCTTTCCATATAACTTGATTATTTATCGTTTTTGTTATGTTTTTTTCTATTCCATTATCATCTACATATATTGCATTTAATGAAACTTCTGAAACTTTTTGTGCGAAATCTTTTTCTACACTATTTGCTGTTTTTATTTTAATTGGTAATTCTATAGTTACTTCTTCATTACTATTAATTTGTTTTATAGTTATTTGGTTTGAAGTCATAGATAATATGTTTTCATTTTTTAAATTAGCTGTATCTATTTCATAATTAGCATTATTTGAAATAGTAATTGTTGAATTTTTTAGATACCCTGTATTATATACATTTAGTTTTATGTATAGTTTAGCTTCCTCTTCTACATTATAAATTTTATTATGTACATTTCCTTCTAAATAACTATCAAATGTTACATTATTATTACTTGTTTTATTATTTTGTTCTAATAAATTCGCCGCAATTACTTGGTTCCCTAGAGGAATTAGGTTTGTTCCAATTAGTAATATAGTTAAAATTAAGGCTATAATTTTTTGATTTATTTTTTTCATTGTAACCTCCTAAAATAAACTCTTATTCTATTATACGACATTCTTACCAATTTTTCAATGTATTTCCATTATTTTTTCCATATTATGTGAATTTTGGGTTAATTTAGGGGTTTCCGTAGGTAATTTTGTATTTTGCATTATTAAATAAAAAATAGCATAAAAAAAAAGCTTTTATTAGAATAATTAATTCTATAAAAGCTTTTTTACTTTATAATGTATCTTTTCTTCTTAGGACTTTTGTTTTAATTAGTATAATACCTATAGCTAATACTATTACTATTGATATTGCAATTATGTAATATACATAATTTTGAGAACCAAATGGTGGTATTACTACTACCTGTTCTGCTTTACTGCTATCTACTTCTGTTGGTATTTCATCTGGATTTTGATTTCCTACAATTGAATATGCCATTCTTCTACCTACTGTATTAGATGTTTCAACAATTTCAGAGATATTTTCATAAACTTTATTATCGTTTCCATTATTTGTTGACATTGTTTGTGATAATATTAGTTTTTTGCTTACTTCATCTCCTGGTTTTAAGTTAGTATTTAATTGACTTGTTGTTATGATATTACTATATTTTTTTACATTATCAGCTAATCTATTATTAACTAATCCATTTCTTAAAACTTCTTCTGATGTAGTTATAGCCCAACCTGTATTATCAACTTCTCTATATTGTAAATTGTTTGATATATAATCTAATACTGTGTTTGCAGATGTTAATACAATTGTAGATGCTCCTGTTCCTAAATAATAGAAGTCTTGTCCTACGTAGTCTGTTTCACCTATATTTTTAACTGTTAGATCATAAGTAATTTCAATAGTAGCACCATGCATAAGTTCTTGATCTAAAACAACTTGTAGCAAGCCATTTTTACCAGTTAAGTAAAGTGAGTTTATAATATTACTAATTTCTGATCTATATGAGTAACGATTATATTGGCTATTTGTTTTACTTTCTTCGTAATATTCTTCATATTTATTACCTTTTATATTATTTGCTAAATTATATTCTTTTCCTTTACTCCATGATAAGTTTTTAACTGTTTGATTGGTATCAAATATTACTGATTGATTTGATAAAGTAAGTTTTAAATTAGTTATTTTTTTGTTAAGCTCTAATCCAGCTTTTGGTCTTTCTGTAAGTCCAAAATCTACATTATTTAATATGAAATTACCATTAGCATCATTATCAAATAAGTATAAATCATTGCCATTACTTTCTGTATTATAACCATCTGTTTTTGTTCTATCATATTCTCCTTCTACTACTATAATTGGTGTCTCTGCTACCATATTTGTATTTGTAATTAACTCTGATATGTTGTTATTATCTATAGTTTGTGCATAAGGTGATGATAAAACCTCTGCTTTATGGTTAGTTACATTTGAAGTACTATAATTATTTACTTCAGTTCTTCTTTCCCATAAGTCTTTTGCATCTGATAAATTAAGTTTTTGATTTAAGCTTAATTTATCTGCCTCTAGAATATTGTAATATTTTTCGTTGTTATCTAATAAAACCTTATTATTTTTTAAGTCTTTACTATATATTGTTGATTTAAAGTCTTGTCCATTGTATGATACTGCATTACTTCCTCCATGTTCTTTTGTAAGAACAGTGCTATTATTGCTTCCATATTTAAATCTAACAATATAGTCTCCAGGTATGTAGCTTGAAAATTCATAAGTTCCATCTGCACCAGTTGTAGTTTTTTGCCATATATATTCGTTTCCATTTGTCATTTTTTCTACTAAATCTACTTCTACTCCTGCTATACCAATTTCTCCAGCTTGTCTTACACCATCACCAATTATTGCATTACTTACATTTTGAGTTCTTTTATCTTCCCAAACTGTACCTTTTAGATACCTTACTGCATTTTCATCTAAAAATACTTTTAAACTTTTAGCCCTATCAGTATCATCTTCAAAGTTTTTCTCATATCTTTCTCCAATTAAGTCGCTTGCTTCTAAGTTACCTGGTGTTGAGTTAAAGTCTATTAATCCTGCTGGTGTACTATCTCCACTAATTGTTACATTGTTTGGTAAGTTAGTTCCATTATTGTAATAGTTTTTGAATCCGTTTATTTCAACTAGATTTTCTTTTAGACTATCATCTTCATCTAATATAATATGTCCATTATTATCTAAGTTTACTTTAAATGTTAAATATATATATGCTTCCTCACCAGTTGCTAGTTTTTTATTTTGTAATCCTTGTATATATAAAGAATTATAATCTTTCTCTATATCTGATTGTGAGGCTGTTCCATATTTACTATTTTCTTTTCCATTTACTTCTTTTGCATATTTTATATTGCTTCTATCTAATTTGTGTATCATATTATAATATGAGTCTTCTGGAACTGACATTTCCTCATCGTTTCCACTATTTGTATACATTACCCAAGATAAATCTGGTACATAAGTATAATCTTTATCATAATAATCTACAACTTCTGTAATTTCGTTTATTATTCCTTGAGAAGTATTTCTTAAACTTATTTTATATGTTACATATAATTCTAAGTTACTTCCATTTAGGTTTGTAGATTTTGTATCATATTCATAATCTGATTTATATAACTCTCTATTATAACGTCCTCCATAATAATATTCGTAATCACTCATTCTTAGCTGAATTTCCCAATAATCCTTATTATCTTCACGTTTATTATATTTATATACTTCTGTTTTACCGTTTATTCTAGTAGCTGCACGATATATATCTTTTCTTATAGACATATTATTTTGCTGTCTTTTCCATAGTCCTAAATTTACAAAGAATTGTCCTTCGTAAATTGGTTTATAGTCTATACCATCTACTGTAATAATTGTTTGATCATAAGAATCTTTCATTTGGTCTTCAATTGTGTCATATTTTTTCTTTCCTGTACCAGCATCATTATCTACTAAATAGTTTAGATAAAAGTCATCATATACTGGGTATAAGTCTAATTTCTCACTATTATTTTGTGTATAAGAACTTATTTTGCTGTCTTCAATAAATTGTAATTTTCTCCACATATTAGTATCTGAGCCTGCAATAGTTTTATAAACATCTTTTATCATTGTGTTATAGTCTGGAACTATTTCTAATTTTTCAATATATTCTAAACTAACTTCTTTTTGTTTTTCTATTTTACTTAATCCACTAGATCTTTGATTTTCTATTTTTTGAACTTCTTCTTTTACTTTATCTAATCCTTTTTGTGTTAGATTTCCATAACTATCTGTATAATCTGAATTTCCTTTTAAGTCATTTGTAATATTATTTTCTTGAGTTACTTTAGCTTCATCTACTTTTTTATTCCAGTCTGCTTTTTGCTGTGCAATCAAAGCTTCTAGTTCAGATCTCATTCTAGACTTTTCACTATCTGAATATTGTTTAATATATTTTTCAATTTCTTGTGAAATTCTACCTTTTTGATATTTATTTGTTACTACAATATTTCCGTTTTCAACTGTATAGTATCCATCTATTAAAGCAAGATTTGAATCTATATAATATTTACCATTTTCATCTAATTTAAAGCCCATTAAGTCATACATTGAAAATGCTTCGTTATAGCTTTCTACTAATGCACCGCTTGATAAAGAATCATCTGATGGATAATTTTTAGGTGCTGAACCTATCTCTGAAAATCTTTGGTTATAAGCTTCTCTTTCACTTGAAGTCTCAGTTCCTTTTGAAGTAGCATGCCATATATCTGATCCATTATATTCACCAGCATTTATCATATCATTTACTGAATCATATCTTGATGAACCTGCATTTAAATATTCAGTAGATAAGTATTTTTGTCCATCATATTCAAATGAAACATAATATTTAAGTAATGGATTTAAACCTGTAAACATATAATTTCCATTTTCATTAGTATATGTATATGTGATAAATTCTCCTGGTATACTTCCTGCTTTTTGAACTTTCCATAAACTAACTTTTATATTGCTAAGATTTTTATCAATATTATTTCCATTTTCTGCTGGAGTACTATTTAAGCCATCTGCTTTTGATTCTTTAGTAGATAAACCATCTTCCCAAACATTTCCTCCTAAGTCCATAGTAATATTTATTCTTTCTCCAACATTTCCTATAGTAAATGTTGTAGTAAATAGTTCTCTTCCTCCGCCATAATAGCAAAGTACTTTTTGAAGACTAGCCTCCTCTAATTTAACACGTTTTAAACAACTTGAGTCAGAATGATATCCACTTACCTCCCATCTTTTAGTTTCTAAATTATATGAATAATCTGGATCTGAATGTGTTATTGGGTATAAATGTTCATACCAATTTACTTGATATTCATAAGAGTTAAAATTACTAACTTGGGCATCAAATATTGTCATCCATTTAAAAGTAATTCTTAAGTCTAACTCAGCTATAAAATCTTCATCTTTAGAAGTCTTTCCAATGTTTGGATCTTTTATTACTAAGTAAAATTCTCCATCTCCTTGGCCATCTGGGTAAGCTTGTTTATTGTGATCTACATAACATTCTTCTTTTTTTGGATTAAAGAATTTTGGTACATATTTTCCATTAGAGTCAATAACATATTCAACTTTTATTCTATCTGCAGATGTTTTTCCTTTAACCATTTCACCTTTTTTATTATAGCCTCTAAAATACATTGCAGAAATTCCTTCAAAAGCAATACTATCATTATTTTGATTAATATATGTTAAATTAATTGGACCAATTGTTAATGTTCCACCTTTTTGTTCATCATAGTGTGCTAATACTTTTAAATCTTCTGCTGATCCTTTAATATCTAAATCTGGAAGTTCTGTACTTCCTCTATCTACTTGTGTTTTTTCATAATATTTAGCATATTGTTTAGCTTCTTCTGATAAACTTGTTTGTCCTCTTTGACCTTTTAATGCCCAAATTGCCATTTGCTTTTCTTCACTATATTTATCTATTTCTTTAGAAGTTAGTGCATAAGCTAATGATATATTTTCATCCCCACCTGCTTTAATTAAGTTTATATCACTTTCTTTAACAAGCCATGGAAAACTTAGTTCTCCATCATATTTTTGTTCAATATGAATCCCTGTACAATGCCATTTACCCGTGTATGTTATACTTTCATGTGGATTCGATTTATAATAATGTTCTATTGTACCATAAGATCCTTCAAGTGAAGTTGCATAATGTCTTGTTCCATTGCCTGTCCAAAAACCCGTACCATATTCTGTACAGTATAAGATATATGGATCTTGTTTTGGTACTGTTTTTCCATCTACAACTCCGTAACCTGTTACACTATCTTCTGGTCCAAATTGTGATCCTGTCCATTCTATTTTTTGTCTCTGTTCTCCAAATACAATTCCTAATGAATATATATCACCTTGTGAAAAACTATAGGCAGAAGGAGAATCTTTTTCAATTATATTATCAAGTAATGTAATAATAAAATTAGGTATTATTGCTATTGTAATTATTAAAATAAATAACAAAATTCCAAAATTTTTATATTTTTTAATCTTCATATTTTACCTCCTTCTTTTACCATTCTTCTTCTTTTTCTGTTAATATAAATCTATTTATTAAGAATGCACCAAATGCTATTAAAACAATAATTCCTATTAATAATATCATATATGTAGCTACCCTACCAGTTGTAAGAGATAATACTAAATCTGCATTTGATATATCGTCTTCATTTGCCATATTGTTTCCTGATTTTGAGTCAATATCTGGTAGACCTTGCTTATTATAGCTTTCATAAATTTCAGCATTATTTGTTAAAATTCCTAAGTTACTATTAGTTATTACTGCTGTAACAACTAATGTTACTTCCTTAGATTCTCCAGGTTTTATTTCTTCATTTTCTAGACTTGCATTATATATATTACCTTTTTCTGATAAATACCAATCTTTATTTAATGTTGTACTAAATCTTACATTCTTTGGCAAATAATCTACAATCTTTTTAACATAACCACTAACCGTACCTTCATTTGTTACAACAATTTTATACTCAATAATAACATTGCTTTCTCCAAGATTTTTTGATAATATTTCTGATTTTGCTACTTTGCCTTTTTCTGGTGTATAAGTTGTTGTAGTTGTTCCTGATGTCGGAGTAGTTCTAGTAATTTTAGATATGTATTTATCAAGTTTTAGGTCAAATTTTTGATAAGAGTATAAACCTATATCAATATTCATTATATTTGAATTTTTAATCTCTATAGTATCTGTTATTCCTGCTACTATTTCTTCTCCATTTAGAATAACATTTATACTAGCTGCATCTGAATTTATTGATTCTGATACTCCACTTGCTTTGTAAGATGTTAAACCATATAATTTTGTATCATATAAGAATAATACTAAATATTCTCCTTTAGGAATATTTACAAATTCATAGGTTCCATCATCTTTTGTTATAGTTCTAACATTTTCTCCTGTATCTTGTGTTTTAACAATTGTGTTATCTTTTTTGTTTAAAAGAATAACTTGAATACCTGATAAAACTTGTTCATCGCTTGCTCTTTTACCATCTTGATCTTTATCTAACCATGCCATACCTGTTATTTTATAACTATTTTGAATTGCTCCTCCATTTTCACTACTGTTATGTACAGTTTCATCATATTCTATAATTGCTGTTTGACTGTTTGATTCTATTTTTTCAAATCCATCTGCCTTTAATGTAGCTACAGTAATTACTTCTTTACTATTTGTATTTGAAAGTAATTTAGCTTTTAGTGTAACATAAATATCTATTGTTTGACCTGCTTCTAATTCATGAATACTAACATTTAAAGAGTCTTCTTTTGATATTTGTTTTTCTACTTCTTGATCTCCATATTTATATTGTACTTTTACAAAACTTAGTCCTTCTGGAAGTACCATGTTTATTTCATTCTTAGTAGAAACTATTTCTCCAATATTTTTTACTTTAAAATGTGTTATGTATTCTGATCCTTCTTTTATATATTTTTGGTTTAGCTCATCTTGCTCTATTGTTAATTTAACTTCTTCTGCTTTTATATTTTGTATATTAGAATAATGTGTTAATATCTCATCTGCTACAGCTTCAATTGCAAAGTTTTGCTCTCCTTGGAAACTTTCAACAGTACATTCAATATATACATACGCCATTGTACAAATATTATCAATTTTTGTACCTTCAGTTATTTCGCCAAGATTGCTTAAATATTTATTTATACTTTTTAATGTTCCTATATTTATAGTAGCAGTATTGCCATTAATTGTAATATTATCTTTTACTTTTTCTCCTGATCCTTCTTTTTGATAATATATATCGTTTATTTTTATACCTTCTGGCAATCTTACATTTAAAGTTAAGTTTTCCGCATCTTTAGTATATGAAATATTGCTTACATTTACTTCATATTTAAGATTATCTCCTTTTTTTAATACATTTCCCTTTGTTAAAAGTTCTTTTACTATAATGCTTATATCTCCCTCTTTAACATGTAAAATATATGGATCTGATTCAATTTCGTTTGTTATATTACTTGAAGATATTTTAACAATGTTTTGCAAATCTTTGTCTCCTGGGTATTCATTAATTTGTGTTGTAATATCTTTTCCTGTAGAATCATCATGAATAGTTTGAGATTTTACCCCTTTTTCAATTTTTAACTCATATTCTTTTACAATAGTTTGACCTGGATTAATAGTTCCAAGAGAGATTTCTTTTTTCTTTTCTTTACTTTCTACATAACTTGCATTATTTGCATTCATTTGTATATGAGATGTTCCATCTGGAGCATCTATTATTAATTTTGCATTTTCAGCTGCCATTTCTCCAACATTTTTAATTGTTGCTATGATTTTAACAATTTGTCCTTCTCGTACTGTATCTGACATAGATGATAATTTAATATCTAATTTTGGCCCATCTCCTGTTGAAATATTTATGATAGGAGATGTTTTTGTTTCAGCAATTGTACCAATTTCTGAAACATTATTATAATATACTTTATACACTCCATAACTATTGTTGTTATATGATAATTTTTCTGGAATTTCTACATTATATTCAAAATCTATTTCTTTACCTTTTTGCATATTATAATTTTTTATAACAATTAAATATGATTTTGAAGATGTATTTGATTCTTCTTTCCATCCATTGCTATTGTCTTCCAAATTTTTTGTTGCATTAGCTTTATCTGAATAATAAATTTCATAATTTTCTTTATTGATTCCAGATACTACGATAGGACTATTTAAATAAGTACTAAAGTTTGAGCCTAATTCATCTTCTTCATCTATTTTAATATTATTTTTTGCTGGAATTCTTCCCAAAATAACAACATCTGTAATTTCATTTTTATGATTATTAATTACTTTTCCATAAATAGTAGCAATTCTTTTTTCTACATAAGTTTCTATTGTAGCATTTATGTCTGATATAGATATAATTTCTTGTGCTTTTGATGAATAATTTGATATTCCACTTGCTAATATTACTCCTGTTGGTGCTGAAATATCTATGTCTGTTGTTGCAATTCCATATATTTTATTTGAATCTTCATTATTTACATTTTCATAAAGATTAGTATTTTCATTTGTATAATACATATATATTTTTTCTGTTTGGCTTGATGCTAACATGTCTAATGTAAGATCTGCTTTAAGTATTATATTTGCTCCTTTTGTTATTACATTATTCTGCTCTATATCTGAATAGTTTTCATATTCAGTTTGTGTTCCCTTTAATGTAATATTAATAATTTGTTTTCCATTTTCAGTTGTTACTTTTTTATTCTCTATTTTTAATTCATCGTCTAATAAAAGGTTAGCATCTTTTAAATCTACCTTTTTTATTTCACTTGGCATTACTATTTTTATAACTGGGTTTTTATATAATGCGTTTTGAACACTTGATGTATCTAATACTACATTTATATTAACATCTTTATTTACTACTACAGTAGATAGTGTTTGTTTTTCCTCTTCTACTTTTATTTCTGCCTTGCTTACTGGTTCTTGTAATGTTATTTCCATATTATAATTTTTATTGTTTGTATTTGTTTCTATGTTTGATGTTATTAATATTTTAGTAAAAGTTTTCATTTGCTCTTGTGAAAAACTTTGGTTTTTTACGAATGCTTTTTCTACTTTTACTTCTAAGCTTCCTTCTGTAATAGGATTAGAAGCTTTAACTATTACCTCATTTATATTTTTTTCTTCTATATTTAAAATATAGTTTCCTTGATCATCTTTTTGACTTAAAGAATTAATTTCTCCTAGTACATTATTACTTTTGTCTAAAACTTGTAGATTTCCTTCTTCTCCTAATATTTTTTTAAATATTGCTTCATTAATTTTTACTTCTTTTGTTATAATGTTTTTTCCTATTTCATATTCAGTATTTTCTGCAAATATTTTTTCTTCTTCTGTTATAAATTTAATTTCTTTTAGTATATCTGTACTATATATTTGTGCATTATAGGTTAATTCATATATAGTTTGCTCTTTTTCTTCTACTTGTTTTTCATTTTCTTCTTTTGCATAATTTGCATATATATAGCCTTTACTAATATTATTTATTGTTTTTACTGTAGAATCAGATAATTCTCCTTTTTCCTCTTGTATAATACTTGAAAAACTTGAATTTACTTGTATTTGTTTTTGTTCTATTCCATAAACTGTAATTATTCCATTTACTTGTGTTGGCATATTTATTGCATTAATATTATTATCTCCGTTTGCTATTTGTTCTTCTGTTATTTTTGTAGAATTTGCTTTTTCTAGCTGTCCTTTTACATAGTCATATATTTCTTTTTCTTTATAAATACAAGTTATTAAATATTCATCTTCTCCATTTTTCCATGCCATGTTTCCTTGTGTATTTACTTTATTGTTTACATTTATTTTTACTTTATTTTCATTCTCATTATATTCATAGTTTTCAGATGTAAAGTTAAGTCCGCTTTCTTCTCCATTAGTTGCTATTGTTTTATTTGCTATTACTTTTACTACGTCTGCTTTTTTATTATTTATTACAGGTACTGATACTTCTAAAGAAGTACTTGCAATTGGTAATATATTTTCATTAATTCCAGAGTTTATTTTTGTTTGTAATAATAATCCATATTCTTCTCCTAATTTATATGGTATGTATTTTGTTATTTCTGCATTTACTTTGGCTTCTGCTTCTGCTTCCCATTTTAGTTTATTTGTTATTTCTTTTTCTATTAATATTTCTTTTCCTTCTATATTTATATAACTACCTTTTAATTTTGCTTTAGATTCTTTATTAAATTCTTCTATATTAATAGCTTCTTCCTTTTTAAAACTTATTGGTAGCTCTATTCTTATACTGTCTTCATTACTAATTTGTTTTAAATATATAGCATTGTTTTCTATTTTTTGAATATATTCCGAATTTATTTCGTTACTATTAAAATTATAATTACAATTGCTAAATTCGACTATTCCATTTTTTAAATAGCCGTTTTCTTTTACCTTAAGTTCTATATATAACTTTCCACCTTCTGTAAGGTTATAAGTGTTTTCATGTGTATTTCCTTCAAGGTAAGTATTAAATTCTACATTTGGATTATTAGTTTTTGATGTTTGGCTTTCAAGTTCAGCGGTAGCTGTTGCTATTGCTAAGTTTCCAACTGGCAATAAATAACTTCCTAGCAAAATTGTTGTTGTGAAAGCTGTAATTATCTTTTGTTTTAATTTCATAGTAACCTCCTAAAATATTTAAAAATATAATTACTCTATAATATATTTTAGCATTTTTAGCTTATTTTTCAATGGTGGAATCTTTCCAAAAATGTCGAATAATGGAAATTCGTTTACGGAAGTTGTTTTTTAAAACAAAATATTAAATTTATATTACAAAAGTATTACTATATTACAATAATAGCAGTTTTTTTGATTTTAGTATACATAATTTGAATTTAAAAATTTATTTTTATCTTTTAGTAACATTTTTTAATAATTAGAATATATATAATTATATAATTAATTTATAGGGGTGAAATTTATGGACAATAATAATATAGATATGGCAAAGCTTATGACAATGCTTTCTAAAATGGATAAAAAAGATTTAGAGCAAGGGCTTAATAAATTAAATCAAATGATAAGTAATGAAGATAAGGAGAAAATTTTAAAACAATTTCAAAAGGGGAATTAGTTTAGGAAGGAGAAATAGCTAAGAGAAGTTTCTTAGTTATATTACATATATATGAGTGAAGATATGTCTGAGATTATGAAAAAAATGAATAATATGATAAAAAATAATGAAATACCTGATAATGTAAAAAATATTTTAAATAATCTTAGCTCTAATACAAATGCCAATAACTCATCTTCTAATAATAATATAAAAAATAGCGGGTCTCCTAATTTTGAAAGTGATAATACTAATAATAACTTTAATATTGATATGGATACTATGCTTAAAATGAAGTCTATTATAGATAGTATGAACAAGAGTCAAAATGACCCAAGAGCTAATTTGTTAAGATCTTTAAAACCATATTTAAAGCCTAGTAGGAAAGAAAAAGTAGACCAATATATTAAACTTTTTAGCATGGGAAAGGCGTTTGAAATGATGGGACCTTTTGGAGGCGAAAAGAAAAATGGTTTATAATAATTTTGGAAGTACTAAGCCTTCTAATACTTTAAATAAAACAAAAAATATTAAAGCTTCCTCTAAAATTGAGGAAGCTAAAGATGATTATTTTTTTGAAGTTTTTGGTTTAAAATTATATTTTGACGATATTTTAATTATTTGCCTTATTTTCTTTTTATATAAAGAAGAGGTTAATGACGAGTATTTATTTATGGCTTTAATTTTGCTTTTATTAAGTTAGTAATTTTTTATTGTTAAATTTATAACTTAAACTTTTAAATTTTCTATGCTTTTTTTATTCTAGTATAACTTCTGACTCTTCATTTACATATGCACATGTTTTTATTTCATCTTCTATTTCTGGTTTTTCTATTTCTTTTACAATATTTGCAATACGAATTTGGGCAGATTCAATAGCAGCTGCTGCAATAATGGCCTCTTTATTTCCTTTAGCTCCTGCATGTGCCATTCCTCTTAATATTCCAAGTACTACTATATTTTCGCCAGCTAATACTTCTGCACCGCTATTAACATCTCCTAATATTACTAGGCTTCCTTCAAATTCAATTTTTTGTCCAGATCTTAAAGAGCCTCTATGAAATTTAGTTTCAGATGTAGCAATTTCTTTGCTAAAACTTTTTTTAATTCCATGTAGCCCTAAAATTTTAGGACTATCAAATTTAACTTCTACTGGAATTGCTTTTTGAATTAATGCTTGAATTTGGTCCATTTCTTCATTTTTAAATACTTTTCCTGTAATAAAAATTGGAGTTGTGTCCTCTTTATATAACTTTTTTAGTTCTGTTAATTTTTTCTTTAATTCTTGAAGTATTTGTTTTTGAGTAGCATCTTCTTCTATTTTAATATTTACACTATCTTTTTTTGTTTGAATACTAATTATATTTTTCATTTTTAATATCATTCCTTTCTAATGCACAAATCTGATTGGAATTGTAATTATTTTTCAACCTTACTTTGCTCCTTTTAATTTCTTATCTTACTGTTTCAGTACTAGGTATAGCATTTGTATTTTCATCTACTTTTGATGCATTCATTCCGAAATATTCTTTAATTATATCTTTTGCAACAGGTGCTGTATTTCCACCTGACCCTGCATTTTCTATTAGTACTATTACTGCAATTTCCGGATCATCATATGGGGCAAATCCTGCAAACCATCCATTTACTTTTCCATTTACACTTGTTTCTACAGAACCTGTTTTTCCTCCTATATCCATTCCAAGATCTGAAAATATATAATATGCTGTTCCGCCATACTCACTAGTAACACCTTTCATTCCTTTTAAAATTGCATTTAGTGTTTCTTTTTTTAAGTTTAAGCTTGGTACATTTGTATTACTTATTCCTAATTTATTGTTTACAGTTTTTTCTATTTGCTCTTTACTTATTTGTGTACCATCTGCTAACTTAATAGATTTTATTAAAGTAACATCTATTTCTTTTCCACCATTTGCTATCATACTAATATATCTTGCCATTTGTATTGGTGTGTATTCATTATAGCTTTGTCCAATTACTGCTGATAATGTATCTCCAAGTTGCCAGTTTTGACCTGTTTCTTCTAAACAACGTTTGGTTAAGTCTACTGTTCCTGTAGCTTCACCTGATAGTTCAATTCCTGTTAATGAGCCTAAACCGTAAGCTTTTGCATATTTAATAACTGGTTCTATTCCCATACGGTAGCCTAGTTCATAAAAATAATAGTTACATGATTTTTGTATTGCCTGTGATAAATTTAAATAACCGTGGCCATAATGATGCTCTGTATAATACCAACAATATGGATGATAGCCTCTAGGATATACACCTGTATCATAAATTGTTGTAGTCGGCTTTATAGTGTTTGTTTCTAGTGCTGCTGTTGCTACTACCATTTTAAAAGTTGATCCTGGTGCATATCTTCCTGAAATTGCCCTATTATATGTGTTTTTTCCTTTATCATATTCTTTTAATTTTTCATTAGATATTCCTGTAATAAATAGTTCTGGTTCATAGTCTGGATTACTTGCTAATGCCAAGATTTCTCCAGTTTTTACATTCATTACTATTGCTGCCCCACCTTCTGCATTATATTTTTTGCCATAAGTACCATTTTTTATTTTCTTTATATTGTTTGCTAATGCTTTTTCCACTGATTGCTGAAGGTTTGCATCTATTGTTAAAGAAACGTCTGCACCTTTTACCGCTTCTTGCATTACATATTCTCCTGTAATTGTTCCATCTACTGACATTTCAATTTGTTTAGTTCCATCTTTTCCTTTTAAGTATTCTTCAAGTGTGTATTCTATTCCAGTTTTTCCTATTATATCGTTAATATCATAAGTTTCTTTATTTGCTTTATATTCTTCTGGAGATATTGCTCCTAAATAGCCTAATACATGTGATGCTAATTTTCCATATGGATATGTAACAACAGGTTCTTTTGATATTGCTACTCCTGGAAAATAAGCACTTTGCTCTTCTATTTGATTTACGCTTGCTAAACTTATATTTTTTGAAACTGTTACTGGTTTTATATTACTGATTCCATTACGGGTCATTTCATAGCGCACTGCCATAATTTTTCTAGCTTTTTTAGCATCTTGTTCTTCTATTTCATATTTTTGTTTAAATATTTCAAATGCTTGCTCAGCTTCAATGTTTTCTTCTATTTTGTTTTCTTCTTTCCATTCTTTTAGGTCTTCTCCTTCTAGTGTATATTTATATGGTTCTACATTTATTGGAAAGTTATCTATATATTTATCTTTATTTTTTTCTAATAGTTCTATTAAATTTAGTATTGTTTCATTAAATGAGTTGTTATCTAATTTTGTTTTATATATTTCTAAGCTATAGCCTATTTTGGTTGTAACTAAATTATTTCCACCTCTATCTGTAATATTTCCTCTTGCTGCTTTTAAAGTAGATTCTCTAGTAAGTCTTGTGTTTGATGTTTGCCTATATTCTTCACCATTTACTATTTGCAAATTAAAAAGCTGAAGTAATAAAACTATGCCAACAATATAAATTAGCATATTTACTATATTATATCTTAGTTTTTCGTTTCTTGTTTTTTTTGTTTTCAAGCTTTTAATTTTCACTTCCTCTTTTAAAAATATCTTGTTAGTATTGTTTTTGTTTTAAACTGGCTTTCTACGAAGTTACCTATTTTTTGAATAATTGGGTATAGAATTATTGATAGAATAACATTAAATAAAATTTCTATTAATAATATTTTAAGAAATGCTAAAACTTCTATATTAATTCCCCATTTTATAATTTGAAATATGTATATGCCAGTTTCATAAATTGCTGTACTCGCCGCTATAATTAGCATTATTGTTAATCTACTATCTTTAGAAAAATTTTTGTCTATATATTCTGAAATTAGTCCAATTATTCCTAACATTATTCCAGATATTCCTATAGATTTTCCTACTAAAATATCTATATAAATTCCAAATATAAGACCAAATATAAGGCCTGTTTTTTTGCCGATAAATAGTCCTATCCATAAAACAAATATAACAAATAGATTTGGCATTACTCCATTAATAGTAAACCATGTGAAAAAGTTTGCTTGCAAAAAATATATAATAAAAAATGTAATTATAATTGCTATTCCTGTAAGAATCTTTTTCAAATGATTCACCTTCCTTTTTTTAAATTATAGTTAATTATAAAATTTAGAGTAGCCACTTGCTTCTTTGTATATGTTTTTTCGTGCTTTAGACGAGAAAAAACATATACAAAACGCAAGCGACGTGGCGAATAATTTTAAGGTTATAAATTATAACTCTTACTCTTCTACTTGATTTGTAATAACTAATACAGTTTCTAATTTTGAAAAATCAACAGCTGTTTCTACTATGGCATATCTATCTATACTATTTTGGGTATTAATTATTTGTTTTATTGTTCCTATATGAATTCCTTTTGGGTAAATTCCGCCTAAACCAGAAGTTTCTATATTATCATTTTCAAGTAAAGTGGCATCTGCTTTTATATATGTAGCTTTTAAATTAGTGTTAGATTCTAATGTTCCACTTACTATAATTTCTTCTCTGGATGTGCTAACAAGGCTACTTACTGATGTAGATGGATCTATTATTGTTTGCACTTTTGATGTATTATTTGTTACAGATATAATATAACCTACTAAACCTTTATCTGAAATTACTGTCATCTTAGGTTTTATTCCATCTTTTTCTCCAACATTTATTACTATTGTTTTTGTAAAGTTGTTAATGTCTCTATTTATAATGTATGCTGGAATTGTTTTATAGTCTTGATATTTATCTTTTAAATTTACATATTCTTTTAAAGTTTGATTTTCTGATTTTATAATTTCAAGTTCTCTTAATGATTGTTCTAGCTGACTATTTTTTTGTTTTAAATCTTCATTTTCTGATTTTAAACTTTCTAATTCTATAAAAAAACTATCATTTCCTGCTATTTTATTTTTTAAATAAGTAAGTCCATTTTGTATTGGCATAACAATACTTCCTAATATATTTTCTAAATAAGATACTTGTTTTAAATCTGTATTAGATAAAATAACTATTAGGATTAAAATAATTATTGTAATTATAACTCCTATAATTCCTGTTTTTTTATTGTTATACATGGACTTCTCCTATCTTTTTCTTGAACTACTTAAAACTGATCTTAATTTTTCTAGATCTTCTAGTGTTTTTTCTGCTCCTTTTGCAACGCATTCTAATGGATTTTCTGCAACATATACTGGCATTTGAGTTCTTTCTGATAATAACTTATCAAAGTTTTGTATTAGTGCTCCTCCACCTGTTAAAACAATTCCTCTTTCCATAATATCTGATGCAAGTTCTGGTGGAGTTTTTTCTAATGTTTGTTTTATTAAATCTATAATTTTTTCTATAGATTCTTCCATTGCTTCTTGTACTTGTGTAGAAGTTATAGTTAAAACTTCTGGAAGTCCAGTAGTTAAGTTTCTACCTCTAATTTCTGTTTCTTCTTCTGTTATTAATGGCATAGCACATCCTATTTTTATTTTTACACTTTCTGCTGTGGTTTCTCCTATTGCTAGATTCATTTCTTTTTTTACGTAGTTTATTATATCTTGTGTTAATTCATCTCCTGCTATTCTTAATGAATTACTTACTACAATTCCACCTAATGAAATAATTGCAACTTCTGTAGTTCCACCACCTATATCTACTATAATGCTTCCTGTTGGTTCTGATACTTCTAAGTTTGCTCCAATAGCAGCTGCCATTGGTTCTTCTATTAAATATACTTCTTTTGCTCCTGCTTGTAAAACAGATTCTTCAACTGCTCTTTCTTCAACTTCAGTAATTCCTGATGGAACACCAACTACTACTCTTGGTCTTCCTGCATTATATCTTTGACATATTTTTTGTACCATGCTTTTAAGCATTAACTGTGTTGCTGTGAAGTCTGCTATAACTCCATCTTGCATTGGTCTAACTGCATAAATATCTTCTGGAGTTCTTCCAAGCATTTCTTTTGCTTCTTTTCCTGTTGCTAAAATTGTTCCTGTGTTTTTTTCTATTGCTACTACAGATGGTTCATTTAATACTATTCCTTTTCCTTTTAGTGTTATTATAATGTTAGCTGTTCCTAGGTCTATTCCTATGTCTTTTGAGTTTAGTCCAAATAAGTTCATTTTACTTTTTCCTTTCTTTTAATAAATAAGATTTTATACTAGCATACTGATTATAGCCAATTACAATATGGTCTAATAGTTTTATTCCTAAAATTTGTGCTGCATTTTCTAGTTTTGTTGTAAAGTCTAAATCTTCTTTGCTTGGCGTAGCATCTCCGACTTGGGTGATTATGTACTAAAATAATTTTTGGTGCACCTACTTTTATTGCTTCAAATAAAATATCTTTTGGTTCTACATGTGCTGAACTTGTTCCACCAAGTGAAATTGTTTGTATTTTTATTATTACATTTTGTGAGTTTAGTATAATTACTTTTACTATTTCTCTTTTTTCTAATTTTAGTTCTTCCATTAATAATGATACTATATCTTGTGGAGCTTTAATTTTTATTTTAGATATGTCAATTGGTTTTGATATTCTTTTGGCAAGTTCGCATACTGCTTTTATTTGTATTGCTTTTACTTTTCCAATTCCATGAATATTTTTTAATTCTTGAAGTGATAATTCTTGTAAAAAATTTAAACTGTTTTCTTTAGAATTTTCATTTATTCCTAGTGAAAGTATTTTTTGCGCTAGAGTAACTGAGCTTTCTTCTTTTGTACCACTTTTTATGATTATCGCTAGTAATTCTGCATTAGATAATGCGCTTTCTCCGTACATTTCAAGTTTTTCATAAGGTCTTTCTGAAATTGGGAGCTGTTTCATTTTTATTGGCATATATAGCACCTTCCTTTAATTAAATTAAGCCCCCATATAAATATTTTTTTGAATTAAGTTTTTTGTTATGACTACAAATAAAGTATTTTCCACTGTTATTTTTTTATTCATTAATTATATTTTTTTGTAAATAAATATTGCGAGTACAATTCCTATAATGCTTGCTATGTTAATTTTAAATACTAATCCAAAAGTTAATCTAATAACGTTTAAATTTAATTCTACTGGTGAACTTAGACCAAATTCTTGTCCATATGCAAGCCATGATAAAAAATCAACGTGTGATGCAAGTTCTCCAAGTAACCCTCCTACTACAATACCACTTAAAATAAATAAAATTAGTATCCATATATTTTTATCTTTAAATGCCATGTTTTTTCCTCCTTAGTAGTTCGTTTCATTTTTTCTTAATATAGCTAGTATTATATATTCAAATAGTATTTTTTTCAAGATAATTATTATATTTTCTTAAATAAAGTATTTCTTTTTTGTTTATTTTATGTTATAGTCTATAAGTAAATTTAAATTTTCCATATTTTGTTGGTTTCATTTTAGAATGAGTAGTAGTATAATATTATTAAGGATGATATATTTGGAGGCTATTTAATGAAATTTGAAAAACTAAGTGATAATAAAATAAGAATAATTTTAACTATGCAGGATTTAACAGAAAAACATATTGATTTTCATTCTTTTATGTCTAATAGTATTGAATCTCAAAATATTTTATTTGATATGTTAGAAGAGGCGAAAAAAGAAACTGGCTTTGATCCAGAAAACTTTAATTTAAAAATTGAGGCTTTAGCAATGGCAGATACTAATTTTGTTTTTACTATTACAAAAGTTTACCCAGAATCTGAACCTGCCGAAAAAAGTTCAAAAAGAAAGTTTACTGTTAAAAGAAAAAGTTTAAATACATCTTCTGATACTCAAGCTGTTTACATGTTTAACTGTTTTGATGACTTTTGCAATTTATTGCAATTTTTAAAAAGGAATAATAATATTTCTGATATAAATAATTTAGCTGATGATGTTTTGCTTTATGAGTACAAACATTGCTATTATTTATTAATAAGCAATATACATACAGATATAGCTTCTAAAATTAATTTTTATGCAAATATTACAGAGTTTGCTAGATGTATTACAAATTCTAAGAGTTTTGCTAGCAAGCTTATTGAATGTGGAACTTTAGTTATGAAAAATAATGCTTTGAAAATTGGATTTAAACATTTTGTTTAATGCAATATTTAAATGAAAATAATTTAATATTATGTTTTATAAAATCGAGTAGAGAATAAATAATTATTTTATTTATTCCCTCTCACACCACCGTACGTGCCGTTCGGCATACGGCGG